>DAHVTI010000382.1 GCA_027324255.1 Bryobacterales bacterium
GCTGGCAAAGAAGTCGTTGCCCACGGCGCGCATGGCCTCGAAGCGGACTTCGTAATCGGCCTGCGGAAAGGGCTTGGTCCAGTTGGCGCCGGTGAGCGGGTGGCCGAACTTCAGCACCAGCGTGCCGTCTTCCACCTTGACTTCGCCGGGGTTGGTGAAGCCGGCGTTCTTCCAGCCGTCGAGCGTCTTGCCGTCGAACATCGGCTGCCACGCGGCGGGCTGGGCCTGCATCAGGCCCAGCAGGAGTACGGTCTGCAATAGCATGGTTGGATCGACTTTACCATGCGTCCGGCCCTTTGGATTTGCGCCGCCCTGCTGGAGGCCGTCGCCCTCTCCGCCCAGACCGCGCCGCGGAAGTTCCGTCCCTTCGCGCACGAGAAGCCGCTGGCTCGCGTGCCCGGGTTGCGGTGGGCCGAGAAGGCGGAAGGCCGGACGATGTACCAGGTCTTCACCGGCACCGGGACGGGACAGGAGTCTTCAGGTTGTGCAGGTTCGCCACCGGGTACATCCTGCTGTCGGATCCGCAGGGCTACCGGAAACTCGAAGTGTTGAGCACGCTGGAACAGGAATGGCTCCGGCGGCACCCGAAGGACCGCCGGGACTTCCACCTGCTCGATTTCGACTTCGAGGTGTTCGATACGGTGTTGGAGAGCGACAACGGCGTGTTGTCCCTGACCTTCCGCATCCGGTCCATCGACAAGCCGAAGCAACCGGTTCGTGTGGTGCGGGTGCCGGGCGAGCGGTTTGTGTTCAGCGCGCGGTGAGGAGTGGCGTGAGGGCGGCGTACCACCGGGCGGCCATCTTTTCGGCCCCGGCGGCGTTGGGGTGGACCTGATCCGCGATGGTGTCGGTGTTGTAGTCGAAGCCGGTGGCCTGGTCCACCAGGACGACGTGGAGGCGGGGGGCCAGGCGGGCCAGTTCCTGGTTCAGCTCCGGGATGTAGGAGTACTTGGGGAGCTTGC
This sequence comes from Bryobacterales bacterium, assembly GCA_027324255.1. Taxonomy (GTDB): domain Bacteria; phylum Acidobacteriota; class Terriglobia; order Bryobacterales; family Bryobacteraceae; genus Paludibaculum. The sequence continues at coordinate 963 of DAHVTI010000382.1, forward strand.
CGGCGGGGATCACCTGGGCCAGGAGGATCTTCACCTCTGGGTTGACGGCGCGGAGGGTGGCGATGATCTTTTCGGTGGCGGCGAGGATGCCGGGGATGGGCTTCTCGGAGTCGAAGTGGTTGTGGCCGGCGTGGAGCAGGACGATGTCCGCGGGGTTCTGGCGGTAGAGGCGGCCGATGTTTTCGGCCAGGTATTCGACGGGTCTGCCGCCGTAGCCTTCATGGAGCATGTCGTCGGGCTCGCCTACCGTGTGACGGGTGCCGACGAAGCGGACGTGGAAGCCGGCGGCTTCGAGTTTCGCCGCCAGCAGCGGGCGGTAACAGGTGAAGTCCTTCGAACCGGCGGTAATGGAGTCTCCGAGGGTGAGGATGGTCCAGGTTTTGGGGGCCGCGGGGGCGATCGCCACGGCCAACAGGAGAAGGAATAAGCGTGCGGCCTGCCTCCAGGCCTGCGGCCGGCCTGGAGGCTTGCCCCAGATTGGCGGGGGCGAGATGGAGAAAGATTTTCCGGAGGCGCGGTTCATGGGAGTTAGCGGGTGTAGAAGCGGACGTAGTCGTACTCGACCCGGCCGGGGAGCTTGGTGTCATCGACCGCCTTGGTGTTGCCCAGGTGGGAGGCGATGGAGGTGAGCCAGATGTGGAGGCCGCCCTGGGGGAGGTCAGAGACGTCGACGGTCTGGACGAGCTGGCCGTCGAAGAAGTACTGGACCTGGGTGGGCGTGTATTCGGCGCCGTAGGTGTGCCATTCGGACAGCGGCGGAGTGGGGACGTTTTTGTGGCCGCGGGAGATGTGCTGGCCCTGCCAGCGGTGGACGTTGACGCCGTAAGAGTTGAGGTTGCCGGTGTCGTTTTCGATGACGTCGAGCTCGATGGCGGTCTTTGCGGTGCCGGTGCCGCCGGAGCCGTCGTGGCCCATCATCCAGAAAGAGGAGTGCCAGCCGGGGCCGGCGAGGATGCGGAAGCGGGACTCGTAGTAGCCGAAGCGGAAGGGGGATTTGGTGATGACGCCGCCGCCGGTGTATTCCTTGCCGCCGGCCTTCTCCTTCCTGAGGTGGATGACGAGGCTGCCGCCGCTGACGGTGATGTTGGCGGGGAGCTGGGTGGACCAGTGCTTGGAGTCGGTGCGGTAGGTCCACTGGGCGGAGTCGAGGGCGGAGCCGTTGAACTCGTCGGCCCAGGCGAGCTTGTAGCCGGCGGGGGGAGCTGCGTGGGCGGAGAGGAGAGCGGCGGCGAGCAGCGAGGCTCGGAGGAGGAGTCGGGTCACGGAGAAGTCCTTTCGTGGAGTTCGATGAATACGTTCTCAAAGACGGGACGGGCTGTCATCTGAGAAAAGGACTACACGGCGCTGGGGAGGTCAGCGAACGCGGAGCGAATGGATTGGCCGGGAGAATCGTGAGAATATTCCCTCTAAGCGTCACTCTATCGATAGGTACGCTTTTCGTCAGAATGGACGGAGGACAGGAGTCTGGTTCGAGTGGTCCTCAAGGCTGACGGGGTAGTGCGCCGCGAGATCCCGAAACAAGCAGAGCCGATGGGACTCACGGAGCGGTAGCTTTGCCCGCGGGCGGGGCGGCGGCCGGGCGGAGGCGCTGTGACGCGGTGGCCGGCAGAGAAGGCGGAACGACAGAAACCAATGCCAGAAGACAGTTTCGATCAATTTGAGCCGGCGCGGCGGCCGGGCGGTGATCTGCTGGGACCGATGAAGCGGATGACGCCGATGACGGCGTACCAGCAGGGGCCTTTGGGACCGGCGACGGTGATCCTTTCGGAGGGCGAGGCAGAGCAGGTGAGCCTGCCGCTGTCGCACTATCTGTGGATTCTGCGGCGCCATTTCTGGAAGATGGCGGCGTTCGTCACGGTGATGATGATTGCGACGGCGGTGGTGAGCCTGCGGCTGACGCCGGTGTACGAATCGACGGCGACGCTGTACGTGGACCGGCAGGAGGCGAAGGGGATTGTCGGGCAGGACGCGCAGAGCCAGGCGTATTCGACGCTGGACGCGGAGAGCTTTCTGGCGTCGCAGATCAAGCTGATCCAGAGCGACTCGGTGGTACGGCCGGTGGCGCAGCGGTACAACCTGCTGGAGAAAGAGAAGCAGATTGACGAGAAGCGGGATGAATCGCGGGCGAAGGATGCGCCGATCCTGCTGAAGCAGTTGAAGGTGACGCGGCCGCCGAACACGTACCTGCTGCAGATCAGCTACCGGTCCACGGACCCGCAACTGGCGGCGGACGTGGCGAACCAGGTGGGGCAGAGCTACATCGAGCACACGTACAACATTCGGATCAAGAGTTCGGTGTCGCTGTCGAAGTTCATGGAGCGGCAGATCGACGAGCTGCGGGCGAAGATGGAGACGTCGAGCGGGCGGCTGGCGCAGATGGAGCGGGAGTTGAACGTGATCAATCCGGAGGAGAAGACGAACATCCTTTCGGCGCGGCTGCTGCAGTTGAACACGGAGTACACGAAGGCGCAGGCGGAGCGGGTGGCGGCGGAGGCGGCGTTTAATTCGACGAAGAGCGGGAGCCTGGAGTCGGCGCAGATTTCGGCGCAAGGCGAGGCGATCAAGCGGCTGCTGGAGAGGCAGAACGAGGCGACGGAGCGGTTTGCGGAGGTGAAGGCGCACTTTGGGGTGAACCATCCGGAGTACCGCAAGGCGCAGGCGCAGGTGAAAGAGCTGCAGTCGCAGGTGGACGCGACGCGGGACAACGCAATCCGGCGCGTGGAGGTGATGTACAAGGAAGCCTCGGCGCGGGAGGCGATGCTCGAGAAAGGCGTGGCGGAGACGAAGGCGGAGTACGACAAGCTGAATCTGCGGAGCTTCGAGTACCAGAGAGCGAAGCGGGAGGCGGAGGCGGACAAGAACCTGTACGACGAGCTGGTGCGGAAGATCCGGGAAGCGGGGATCAACGCGGGATTCCAAAACAACATGGTGCGGATCGCGGACCCGGCGCGGGCGGCGTGGAAGCCGGTGTTCCCGAAGCTGGGGCTGAACCTGGCGCTGGCGCTGCTGTTTTCGACGCTGCTGGCGGTGGGCGTGGCGATTGTGGGCGATACGCTGGACAACACGATCCGGGATCCGGAGCAGGTGACGCGGTCGTTGAAGACGCACATCATCGGGACGCTGCCGTCGGTGAAGAACACGAAGGAGCTGCTGCTGCAGACGAGCGTGGCGAACGAGGCGCTGATGAGCGCGGACGGGGCGCTGATTCCGGCGCCGGCGAAGAAGGACCGGGCGTTGTCGACGTACGAAGAGGCGGTGCGGACGATCCGGAGCTCGGTGCTGCTGACGGATTTCGACCGGCGGCTGAGGACCTTGCTGTTCACGTCGGCGACGGCGAGCGAGGGCAAGAGCACGACGGCGGGGCACCTGGCGTTCGCGCACGCGGAGCAGCAGAAGAAGACGCTGCTGATCGACTGCGATTTGAGGCGGCCGTCGCAGCACAAGCTGTTCGGAGTGGGGCTGCACCAGGGGTTGTCGAACGTATTGAACGGGGAGATGCGGTGGCAGGACAGCCTGCTGCACCTGGCGACGAACCCGTACCTGGACGTGATTACGGCGGGTCCGCCGAGCCGGCGCGCGGCGGACATGATCGGGCAACTGCTGGGCCCGATGATGGAGGAGATGTCGAAGGAGTACGACCTGGTGGTGCTGGACGCGCCGCCGCTGCTGGGGTTTGCCGAGAGCCTGCAGATGGCGAGCTCGGCCGATGGAGTGGTGGTGGTGACGCGGGCGGGGGAGACGAGCCGGAAGGCGGTGGCGGCGGCGTTGGCGACGCTGCATCACCTGAGGGCGAACGTGCTGGGACTGGTGCTGAACCAGGTGAAGAAGCACCACTCGGATCACTATTACTACTACGGGTATTACGGGAAGTATTACAAGAAGTATCAGACGACGGCGGACGAGGGGTGACGGAGTGGCGGCCGGGTTCGATTCGGGTTCGTTTTTCTGGTGTTCTTGCGCACTAAAATCTTTGGAATGATAGAGATGCGACGGCCTGACGAGAGGGGGGAGGGGGTAATTCGTTTTGAATTCGTTTTGAAACGAATTGACCGCCGCAAGTGTATTGTTTCCGGGTGCATGGACAGAGTTTTGGCCGTTTCCCCGGCGGGGGCAGGGGGGAGCGGGCAGGTAGAGCGAGGCCGGGCGGGCGTAAGTGGAGCGCGCGCCGGGGCGTCCGAGATGAGAGCGTGCAGCAGCCATCCTAGCGGCCATGGAAACAGGCGGCGAGGAAGGCTCATGAAGCAGGAATCGACAAGTGACTGATAAAAAAGCAAATAGAGATCGAAAAAGTTCGTCACCGGTAGTGTTGGTGGTGGCGCTGATGCTGGTGATATGGCAACCGGCGTACGGTTATACGGATCCGGGATCGGGGCTGCTGTTATGGCAGATGGTGGGAGCGGCGTTCGTCGGATCGCTGTTCTACGTGAGGCGGTTGTTCGGGTGGCTGAGCGTGGGCAGGAAGAAGAGCGGCAAGGACGATGGCGAGCGTTAGCCTGAACGCCGAGGGGGCCCGCGGATTCCGGGACCCCGGAGGCCGCCTGATGGAGCGGCAGGGCCGACTGCTGCGGGGCGTGGGGGCGGAGGGCGTGGAGAGCGCGCGGCTGTTCCTGGAGGCGCCGGAGCTGGACAAGCTGCGGGCGCGGGGGCGGCTGGTGGAGACGCGGCGGTTGAGCCGCGAGGAGGCCGAGGCGGAGGGGATGGGCGAGTGGGCGGAGGCGCTGGAGCACCGGCCGGTCTGGTTCCCGTCGTATCCGGGGGAGTGGGCGCCGGAGATGCTGGCGGAGGCGGGGCGGCTGACGCTGGATTTGGCCGAGGCGGCGTTGAAGGCGGGCGCGGGTCTAAAGGATGCGACGCCGTACAACGTGCTGTTCGAGGGGCCGGAGCCGGTGTTCGTAGACGCGCTGAGCGTGGAGAAGCGGGAGGCGCGGGACCCGTTGTGGCGGGCGGAGGCGCAGTTCGAGAGGACATTTTTGTACCCGCTGGCGGCGGCGGGGCGGTGCGGGGTGCCGCTGCAGCAGTCGTTCGGGATGAGGCGGGAGGGGCCGGAGCCGGAAGAGGTAGCGGCGTGGGCGGGTCCGGTGCGGAAGTGGCTGCCGCCGTTTTTGGGGTTGTGCACGGTGCCGGCGCTGCTGAACGGGAGCGGGCGGGTGACGGAAGAGGGGTTTTACCGGCCGAGGCAGGCGGGGAGCGCGGAGCAGGCGCGGTTTGTGCTGGAGCGGAGGTTGAGGGGGTTGCGGAAGTCGTTGGAGAAGGTGGCGCCAGCGGGCGGGCGGCGGTCGAAGTGGTCGGAGTACCAGGGGGAGGAGTGCCACTATTCGGCGGGAGACTTGGCGGCGAAGGACGAGTTTGTGCGTGAGGCGCTGGGGGGATTGAAGCCGGGATCAAGGGTATTGGACATTGGGGCGAACCTGGGGCGGTACAGCCTGATGGCGGCGGAGATGGGGCACGAGGTGGTAGCGATCGACTCGGACCCGGTGGTGGTGGGGCGGCTGTGGGCAGAGGCACGGCGGCGGAAGGCCCGGGTTCTGCCGCTGGTGGTGGACCTGGCGACCCCGACGGCGGGGTCGGGGTGGCGGAACCGGGAGACGAAGGGATTTCTGGAGCGGGCGGAGGGGCAGTTTGA
>DAHVTI010000438.1 GCA_027324255.1 Bryobacterales bacterium
CCCGCCTCCGGGAGTCGCCGCGCCTCCGCTGTGCCCTCGTTTGGCGTTACCATGCCTCCAGAGCCTTTTACATGACTTCCGGGCCATTGTTCCTCGAATTCTCCGCCAAAAAGCTCCGCCAGCTTCTCTCCCGCATCCACGTCTGCCTCGAACTGCTCGACGAAGACCGCCTCTGGCTGCGCGCCGGCGACTCCTCCAACTCCATCGCCAACCTCTGCCTCCACCTCTCCGGCAACGTCCGCCAGTGGATCCTCCACGGCATCGCCGGCCAGCCCGATACCCGCACCCGCGACGCCGAATTCGCCGCCCGCGCCGGCTTCGACAAGGCCGCCCTCTGGGCGCGCCTCAACGACACCGTCCAGCAGGCCTGCGCCGTCCTCGATCAGCTCCCCCCCGCGGACCTCACCCGCACCGTCCGCCCCCAGAACTACGACGTCTTCGTCCTCGAGGCCGTCTATCACGTCGTCGAGCACTTCGCCCAGCACACCGGCCAGATCCTCTACGCCACCAAGGCCCTCACCGGCGCCGACCTCGGCTTCTACCGCCACCTCTCCGGAGCCGCCCAGCCGCCCCCTCCCCCCGCCGGTCAGGAGACCCCGTGATCTCCCTCCGTCCCGCCTCTCCGGAAGATTACCCGGAGATCCGCTACATCCTCGAGCGCGCCTTCGATCAACGAAGCGAAGCCGATCTCGTCGAGCAGCTCCGCGCCGGCGGCTTCGACGCCCTCGAGCTCGTCGCCGAATCCGGTGGCTGCCTCGCCGGCCATATCTTCTACTCGCCCCTCCCCATCGAGGCCCCCTCCCGCACCGTCCGCGCCGCCGCCCTCGCCCCCCTCGCCGTCCACCCCGATTTCCAGCGCCGCGGCATCGGCGGCGCCCTCATCCACATGAGCATCCCCATGCTCGCCCACTCCGGCTTCGAAGCCATCGTCGTCCTCGGCCACCCCGATTACTACACCCGCTTCGGCTTCTCCCCCGACGCCGCCTCCTCCCTCCGCCATCCCTTCCCTCCGGGCCCTCACTTCATGGCGCTCGAACTCGACCCCGGAGTCCTCGAAAACTTCCCCGGCCAGGTCCGCTACCCCCCGCCCTTTGGCCTCTGAAGCCGCTCATCCCGCGCTACCCGCCGCCCACCCGCTTTCCGTCGCCTTCTGCTTCATCCCCCCTTACCCTGAGGCTGGAAGGACGCCATGAAGATCAGAACCCTCGCCCTCAGCCTCGCCCTCGCCACCGCCTCTCCCCAGGGCGTCTGGCCCTCTGACCTCGAACGCACCTCCCGCGTCATCGAAACCGCCCTCGCCCTTCCCCCGGACTCCCCCGTCGTCGTCAAGACCCGCACCAAAGCCGCCTACCGCGGCCGCCTCCTCGCCGTCACTGACTCTCACATCACCGTCCGTACCCTCCAGAGCGGTGCCATCGCCGACCTCACCCTCCCCTACGCAGACATCCACTCCATCAAGCGCACCGACAAGCCCATGAGCCCCGCCAAAGTCGTCCTCCTCACCCTGGGCGTCCTTTATGGCATCGGCGTCATTGTCGGCGCCGCCATCAACCACTAGCGCATTCCGTCTTAAGATCGTGTAGGCGTGTATCGCACCGTCTCACTCCTTGTCTATACCTTCGGCCTCGCCGCCTTCCTCGGCCTCTTTGCCCTCTGGCTCCGCCAACTTCGCCTCGGCCGCCCCGAGCTCCGCGCCTGGCACTACCCCGCCATCTTCCTCTCCTCCGCCGCCTGGTTCGCCCTCAATCTCATCACCCTCGAATACTTCGTCCTCCTCGCCGCCGCCTGCGTCTTCCCGCCCCTGCTCGGCCGACTCTTCGGCGCCCGCGGCGTCCCCCTCATGGCCCTCGCCAGCGCCGCCCTCGCCGCCCTCTCCCTCCTTTATCAGGCCGGCCGCCTCCCCCTCTCGAACCCCCGCCGCGACCTCAGCCTCGCCTTCTGCGCCCTCTTCGCCTGGAGCAGCCTCAGCGCTGCCCGCCGCGCCGCCGGCGGCCGCGTCAACCTCTTCCTCCTCGCCGGAGCCACCCTCGTCGTCCCCATCGCGCTCTTCACCTTCGAGGACTGGCTCAGCCTCGCCATGCGCTCCCTCCCCCTCACCATCCTCCTCATCGATTCCTACGCCCGCCGGCGCTTCCTCTTCCTCGACCTCTTCGCCAAGTGGGGCTCCTACTTCGCCGTCGCCCTCCTCGCCCTCACCTTCTGGTTCCGCCTCCTCCCCCAATCCCTCAACCCCATCCAGTCCGCCATCCTCCTCCTCCCCGTCCTGTGGGGCGTCCCCCGCCTCTGCCGCACCATCGGACTCGTCCTCGACCGCCGCATCCTCGGCCGCCCCTACTCTCCCGCCGAAGCCCAGCGCCTCTTTCGCGAACAGCTCGAATCCGCCGCCACCGAAGAGGACCTCCTCCGCCAGGCCCCCCTCGTCCTCCATCGCATCTTCCTCTCTGACGCCTCCGTCACCCCGGCCGGCGCCATCCACATCGCCGACCGCGCCGATGGCCGCCCCCTCTTCAGCGAGGACCTCGACCTCCTCGAAAACCTCACCGCCATCTTCCGCGTCCTGCTCGAAAACCGCCGCCTCGAGGCCCGCCGCCAGGCCCTCCTCCTGGACACTTCGCGCGCCGAGTTGAAGGCCCTCCGCGCCCAGGTCGATCCTCACTTCCTCTTCAACGCCCTCAACACCGTCGCCGGTCTCATCCCCTCTGATCCCGCCCTCGCCGAACAGACCGTCGAAAAGCTCGCCGGCGTCTTCCGCTACACTCTCCAGCACTCCGGCGCCGAAATGGTCCCCCTCTCCGGCGAACTCGACTTCATCCGCGCCTGGCTCGATATCCAGCAGGCCCGCTTCGGCCCCCGCCTCTCCGCCTCCATCGACGCCGCCCCCGATACCGCCGAACTCCGCATCCCCGCCATGATCCTCCAGACCCTCGTCGAAAACGCCCTCAAGCACGCCGTCGCCCGCTCCTCCCATCCCTGCGCCGTCACCGTCCGCGCCGCCCGCACCCCCTCTGCCCTCCAGTTGACCGTCTCCGACGACGGCCCCGGTCCCGTCTCGTTCGAAAACTCCGCCGGCCACGGTCTCCGCAGCATCCGCGAGCGCCTCGCCGGATACTACGGCGCCCGCGCCTCGCTCACCCTGCAGCGCGACGACGACCGCTCGCTCACTGTGGCCGCCATCGAGATCCCCCTATGACCCGCATCCTGATCGTTGACGACGAACAGCCCGCCCGCGCCCGCCTCCGCCGCCTCCTCGATGCCATCCCCAACGTCGAGGTCTGCGGCGAAGCCGCCGACGGCCCCTCCGCCCTCGCCCAGGTGAAAGCTCTCCATCCCGACGTCGTCCTCCTCGACATCGAGATGCCCGGCTGCAGCGGCACCGAGGTCGCCGCCTCTCTCCCCGAGCCCCGCCCCCGCGTCGTCTTCTGCACCGCCTTCGACCGCTACGCCGTCGAGGCCTTCGACCTCAATGCCGTGGACTATCTGCTGAAGCCCGTCTCCCGCGACCGCCTCGAAGCCGCCCTCCGCAAGGCCGCCCCCGCCGCCGCCCCGGCGCTCCCCCACGCTCAGCGCCTCCTCGCCCGCGCCGGCGAGCGCTACGTCGTCATTCCCGTCCAAGACATCGTGGCGTTCCTCTCTGAAGCAGGACTCACCCGCCTCTTCACGCGCGACAAGGACTATTGGATGGACCCCACCCTCAACGATCTCGAGACCCGCCTCGACCCCGCCCACTTCTTCCGCATCTCCCGCTCCGCCCTCATCCGCATCGACGAGGTGCGCGAGGTCGCCCCCATGCCCGGCGGCTCCGGCGAAGTAGCGCTCAAAAGCGGCCGCCGCCTCGAAGTCTCCCGCCGCCGCTTCCGCGACCTCCTGGACCGCCTCGAATTCGGCCCCCGCTGATTCCCCGCGCAAAGGCCGCGGCAACCGTGTGCGTGCCGCCGCGCTTCTCCCGTAAAGCTCTGCTGCCCCCGCCCCGTGGGGCAGGCGGCCACGCCTGCGGCCGGCCCCCCCGCGCTGCTGCCGTAAGGCTACTGTCCCCCGGCCCCGTGGGGCAGGCGCCCACGCCTGCGGCCGGCCCCCAGGCCGGCCCCCCCGCGCTTCGCTAAGCCTGCCGCCCCCGTCTACCCCTCCGCCGGCCGGCCGCTCCGGAAGATCTTCCCCAGCCCCTTCAGCGCCCGATCCACTTCCTTCTCCGTGATGATGTACGGCGGCAGCATCCGCACCACGTTGTCGTGCGTCACGTTGAATAGCAGCCCGTCCGCCATCCCCTGCTTCACGAAGTGCCGGCACTGGAACTCGATCTCCACGCCGATCATCAGCCCGAAGCCCCGCACCTCTTTCACGATCGAATACTTGTCCTTCAGCGCCTTCAGCCCGTCGAACAGGTACGCGCTCACCCGCCGCATCTGCGGCAGCAGCTCTTCCAGGATGTCGTAGAACTCCAGCGCCACCCGGCACGCCAGCGCCCCGCCGCCGAACGTCGTCCCGTGCATCCCCGGCGCAATCGACGCCGCCGCCCGCTCGTTGCACACGATCGCGCCCAGCGGCAGACCGCACGCGATCGGCTTCGCCATCGTCACCACGTCCGGCAGAATCGCCGGCTGGTGCAGTTGATACGCGAAGTGCGTTCCCGGCCGCCCGATGCCGCACTGGATCTCGTCGAACACCAGCAGGGCGTTGTGCCGGTCCGCCAGCGCCCGCGCCTTCCGCAGCCACTCCGCCGGCATCGGGTAGACGCCGCCTTCGCCCTGAATCGTCTCCACGAAGATCGCCGCCGTGCGGTCCGTCACCGCCGCTTCAAACGCCGTCTGGTCGCCCATCGGCACGAACTTCACCCCGGGCATCAGCGGTTCGAAGTCCGACCGGTACTTCGGTTGCCCCGTGATCGAAAGCGCCCCCACGCTCCGCCCGTGGAAGCTGTTCTCCAGCGAGAGGATCTCGTGCTTGTCCGGGCTCGTCTTCCGCCCGTGCGCGTGCGCCATCTTGATGGCGCCTTCCACCGCCTCCGTCCCCGAGTTGCAGAAAAACGCCCGCTGCAGCCCGCTCGTCTCGCACAGCTTCTTCGCCAGCGGTCCCTGGTACTCGTGGTAGTACAGGTTGCTCGAGTGGATCAGCAGAGACATCTGCTCCTTCATCACCCGCACGATGCGCGGATGCGCGTGCCCCAGCGAGTTCACGCCGATGCCCGAAATCAGGTCCAGATACCGCCGCCCGCTCAGGTCGTAAAGCCAGCAGCCCTTGCCGCGCTTCAGCACCAGCGGGTAACGCGCGTAGTTCTGCAGTAAGTAGGCCTTCTCCAGATCCATGACCGCCTGCGCGGCCGTAACGGCTTGCTCCATTCTTCTATGGTAGCGTCACTGCACCGTGAAGCCATCGAGATCCAGGTAACAACCGCCCTGCCGCCCCGCCGCGAATCGCAGCCGCAACAGGTGCTCGCCCGCGCCGGAAGCCGCAAAGACGGGGCTTTCCGCCTGCCACCGCGTCTCCGCCGCATGCTGGTTCCACTCCGCCTGAGCTGCCCCGTCCAGCGAGACCGACGCCGTGCACCGGTTCGCCGCCGCCGTATGCAGCAGCCGGATCGACGTGCCCCGGAACCGGATCAACGCTTCCGCGCTCGGGTCGTTCGTGTAGACCAGCGTGCCCCGATTCGCCTGGGCAAACTGCAGGTCGCGCGTCCACGCCCCGCGGAAGCGCGTGTACGGCGTGATCTCGTCGTACCGCCCCGGCCCGGCGTAGGCCGGCGCCCGCGCCGCGTTCGCCGCCTCCAGCACCCGCCGCAGTTCCATGTCGCCGAACGCCGCCTCCCGCCGCGTCCACTCGTCGCAGAACTCCCGCTCATACACGTTCGTCAGCGCCCGCCCGCTTTCCGCCGCCGGCGCGATGACGTACTCGATCCGCAGCTCCTTCATCAGCCGCGCCAGTTCTTCCGCCGACCCCGCCGCCCGCAGCCGCCGCACGAACACGTCGCTGTGCCACGAGTTCGTGAAGGCCCGCCCGCGGAAATCCCCGATCGCGTTGCCTTCCAGCCACGCCGCCCGCGTCCCCGCCGCGTGCGCGTTCAGCCACTCCACCAGCTTCCGCTCCGGCGCGCTCCGCCGCAGGTAGTCGTCGCGGCTCTCCGTGAAGCCCTTGTGATACCAGCCCGCCGCCGGCAGCAGGCTCAGGTTCAGCACGAACGCCAGCGCCGCCGCCGCTCCCACGCCGAGCTTCAGCCTGCGCCGAAGAAGCAGCCCGGCGCCCAACGTCAGCAGCGGCATCGCCGCATACGTGTAGCGCAGGTTCGATTGCCCCGCCAGTGTCAGCGCGCTCCCGGCGAGCCCCACCAGCAGCGCCACCGCGCCCAGCCCCGGCCGCCGCCACTTGAGCGCCGCCAGCGCCGCCGGCGCCAGCAGAAAGAACAGAAACCCCGCGCTGCCGTCCTGCCCCTCCACAAACCGGCCGCTGTGGAACGTCAGGTCGAAGAACGTGCTCGCCCCCAGCGGCGTCTCGAAGCGCGCGTCCCGGAAGTTCTCCAGCGCATAGTAGGGCGACTGGAAGAAGGCGTTGAAGTAAGGGAAGAAAGGATTGCCCGTCCTCGCCCACGCATTCACATAAGGAACACAACCCGCTGCCAGCGCCACGGCGAAGCCCGCCGCGCGGCGCCGCCATGGCACGCCCATCGAGGCCAGCGCCAGCAGCGGCACGGCATAAGCCAGCGCCCCGAACTTCGACGCCATCGCCACGCCGGCCAGAAAGCAGCCGCCCAACCACCACGCCCTGCCCTGCCGCCGGAACATCAGCAGCGCGCCGAGGATCAGCGCCGCCACCGCGTTCTCGATGAACAGCGAGCCCGTCACGTGCTGCACCAGCGGCGTGGCGAGGAACGCCGCCACCAGGAGCCGGCCCGCCCAGCTTCTCAATCTGCTGGCGAGCATCCAGGCGATCGAGGCCAGCAGCGCCGCGTTCAGCAGCCGCGCACACGCCTCGCCGCCCAACTGCCACGCGATGGACCACGCCCAGTCCCCGCCCATCGGCATCAGCGCCCACGCGAATTCGCCCGGGTCGAACGGCCAGGCGTGCGCCGCCGCCATGCGCGCCGCAATCACGGCGTGCATCGCCAGCCCGTCGGAGCTCGCCTCCGGCTTCAGCGCCACCAGCCAGTGGCACGCCAGCGGGAACAGCGCCGCCGCCAGCGCGGCCGTCTCCGCGCGCGGACGCGCCTCAGCCGGCGCCGGCCACTGCAGCCAGCCGCGGCGCGCGGCCACGATGATGGGCGCCAGCGGCAGCAGCCAGTACAGCCAGCGGTAGTGGACCGGCCACGCCGCCGTCAGCATCGTCAGGAGGATCCAGGCCGCCAGGCCGAACAGGAAGGCCAGCGGCGGCTCGCGCCGGAACCACGCCGCGCCTGCCGCATAGCAGCCGAGGGCCAGGTAGAGCAATGCGAATGGCGCCAGCGGCCCCACCGCCAGCGCGGCATACAGCAGCGCCGCCCCGCCCAGCGCCGGCAACAGCCACCGCCGGGCCCGCCACACCATCAGCGCGGCAAAGCCAGCATAGAGGCCCGCAAAGATCAGAAACCGCCGCAGGCCCTCCGGCTCCCACACCGCTTGCCGGTAAATGCCGAGAGAAGGAATCGCCCCCAGAGTGATCAGCCCCGCCAGTCCCAGCAGCAGGGCGATGATGGCACGCGGCAGCATCCCGCAACGGCGCCGCTATTGCGCCTGGCGTCCGAGCCGCTGCGGCGAGTCTGCCGGAATCTCGCCGAAACTGATGCCATGCTTGTTCGCGTTCTCGATGAAGTAGGCGATGGTCATCTCCGCCGCCGATTGCTTCAGCACCTGGAAATAGCCCTTCAGCGGAGCGTCGATCTGAAACACCATCACCTCGCTCTTGATCTGGCCTGAGAACTTGAACTTCACGTTCGGGTTGTACTTCTCGCCCTCCGGCACGGCGTAAACACATTCATAGGTGCCTTCGATGCGGTCGCCGTCCTGCGTAATCTCGGCCTTGGCCGCCTTCCACTGGTAGACGTCGCCCTTCTTCTGTGCGCTCGGGTTCGAGTAGGCCCACACGCCGGCCAGTGTCGGCACCACCAGTTGCTCCGAACCGATGACCGGCACCGCCGAGGCCACCTGCGACGTGCTGCCCGCGGCGCGCCGCTTCACCTCGCCGCGCAGCGCCGCGTAGGTGCGCGTCCAGTCCGCCGGATCCTTCACTTCCACTGCCGCTTCCAACTGCAGAACGTCGCTGAGGGCGGCCGCGCGCGCCCGCGCCGGCGTTTCCGGCGTGTCGCCGGAAAGCTCCGCGCTGTGCTTTTCCAGCGTCTGCAGCAGCAGGCTCAACTGCGTCTGGCTCACCTCCAGCTCATCCCGGCGCGCCCGGTCGGAGAGCTTCAGCCGGCGCGTCTGGGCCTCCACCAGCGCCAGGGCCGACTGCGCGCCGCCGGCGAGCTGCCGGTGGATGTCCTGCAGGTTGCCCAGGCTCAGCGGCTCATTCGATTTCAGCAGGCTGTGGCAGGCGCGCAGGGCCGAGCGCAGGGTGTCGGCATAACGCGAAAGGGCCAGCTCCAGCGCCATCCGCTTCTGCTCGGTTGCCGCGATTCTGGCCAGGATTTCGCCGGCCGGCAGCCGGAACGCATCGCGCTCCAAGTTGGCGTCGGACCGGTCCCAGTCCTCCAGGGCTTGCAGCATTCGCGTACGCTGCTGCTCCAGCGCAGGTGCTTCCTGGGCCCGGAGCGGAAAGACTACCGAACAAGCCAGAAGTACAGGGAGAACCGCTTGAAATCGCATCTGTTTTTCCAGTCTACCTCCAAACCACCGGTACCACTACGCGCGAAAGTACCGCTGCCGGCGCGCCGCCAGGGCTTTCCGCGGGCGTTTTCACGAATTGGTAATCCCCGTCTTCATCCCGCCGATGAGGGACATGAGACTCAGATCCAGGAACGAACCATGATCAGGTTGACCAGAATCAACGAGTGCCCGTTCTACCTGAACAGCGACCTGATCGAGTTCATCGAGGCCACCCCGGACACCGTCATCACGATGGTGAACGGCGGAAAGGTGCTGGCCAAGGAGAGTCCCGAGGAGGTAGTGAAAAGGGTGGTGGAGTTCCGCCGTCGCGTCAGAGCCAGGTCCTGCGAGGACGCCGCCTCGGAGCGGCAGTTTGTGACCATGCCCGCCTGAGGAGTGGAAAAGGGCGATGGAGAAAGGCTCAAGCCGCAAAAGAAAGCTGGATCTCGGCACGCTTCTCGGTCTGCTGCTGGCCGCGGGCGGCATTCTGGGCGGCTATCTGCTGGAGCACGGCAAGCCGCAGGGGCTCATCGGAGAATCGGCGGCGATTATCGTGCTGGGCGGCTGCCTGGGCGCGACGCTGGTGGCCAATCCGCTGGACCAGGTGCGGCGGTCGTTTGGCCGCATGAAGGATCTGCTGCTGGAAACGCCGGACGACAAGGCGGAGCTGATCGATACGCTGGTGGGCTTTTCCACGCGCGCGCGGAAGTTCGGCATCGTGTCGCTGGAGCAGGAGGCTTCGGAGCTGCAGGACCCCTTCCTGCGAAAGAGCCTGATGCTGGCCGTGGACGGCATGGACCTGCAGGAGATCCGGGGCGCGATGCAGTTGGCGATGGACGTCGAGGAGAGCCGGTCTGAGGCCGATGCCAAGGTGTACGAAGCAGCCGGCGGCTTCGCGCCGACCATCGGGATCATCGGCGCGGTGCTGGGGCTGATCATCGTGATGGGCGACTTGAAGGACATGGGAAAGGTCGGCACGGGCATCGCCGCGGCGTTCGTGGCCACTATCTACGGCGTGGGCACGGCCAACATTTTGTTCCTGCCCGCGGCGCACAAGATCAAGTTCAAGGCGGGGCTGGAGCGGGAGCGGCAGGAACTGATCCTGGAAGGCGTGTGCGGGATCGTGGAGGGGATGAATCCGAAGATGATCCGGACCAAGC
This sequence comes from Bryobacterales bacterium, assembly GCA_027324255.1. Classification (GTDB taxonomy): domain Bacteria; phylum Acidobacteriota; class Terriglobia; order Bryobacterales; family Bryobacteraceae; genus Paludibaculum. The sequence goes on from DAHVTI010000438.1 coordinate 9,923, forward strand.
TCGAAGCCTACTGTCCGCCGGGGGCGCCGGCGAAGAAGACGGCGCCGGCGGAAGAGAGCCAGCCTTCGGCGGCCTAGCCGGGGGAGCACGCCATGCCGCGCCGCAAGAAAGCCGAACACGCCAATCACGAGCGCTGGCTCGTCTCCTACGCCGACTTCATCACGCTGCTATTCGCCTTCTTCGTCATGATGTACGCCCACTCGCAGACCGACCGGCAGCAGGCGGCGCGCATCTCGCAGGCGTTCCGCGAGGCGATGGCCGAGGGGCGCATCTCGCACGCACTCTCCCGGCTGATGAAGTCGGAGCAGGCGCGCGCGCCGCGCCCGGAAGACAAGGCCGGCCCGGCGATGATGGCTGCCGGACGGACGGACAAGGGCGTCGAGTTGCTGCCGTCGCTGCGGCAGTTGAGCGAGACCCTCAAGAAGGAGATCGACGCCGGGCGGCTGGAGGTCCGGATGGAGAAGAGGGGACTCGTCATCAGCCTGCGCGAGGCCACGTTCTTCCCCTCCGGCGGGGACACCGTGGAGCCGAGCACGCTGCCGGTGCTGGAAGCCATCGCCAAGGAGATCCAGAAGCACCCCAACCCGATCCGCCTGGAAGGCCACACGGACTCGGTGCCGATCCACACGGCCCGCTTCCGCAGCAACTGGGTTCTTTCGGCCGCGCGCGGCATCGCCATGCTGGAACTGTTCGAAGAACGATTCGGCATCGACCGGACGCGGATGGCCATCGCCGGTTTTGCCGATACGGCCCCGATGGCGTCCAACGGCACGGAAGAGGGCCGGCGGCGCAACCGCCGCGTGGACATCGTGGTGCTGAACGAAGAGGGAGCGATGGGGGAGCCGGAGCAGCATCGAGAGCCCGCCGGACGGGCGCCCGCGGGGTGATTGGCGAATGGCCCGGCGGCGGGCGGCGGCGAAAGCCGCGCCCGCGGAGTGATCGGGGAGTGGGCCGGCGACGAGCGGCGGCGAGGACCGCGTCCGCGGGGTGATCGGGGAATGGGCCGGCGGTGAGCGGCTGCGTGGACCGCGCCCGCGGGGTGATGGGGGAAGAGGGCCG
>DAHVTI010000439.1 GCA_027324255.1 Bryobacterales bacterium
TGCCGGCCCTTGGCAAGGCGCGGTTGATCGACGGCGGCGTCTCCTGGCGCGAAGAAGGCCAGGAGCCGACGATCATCCACTTCTGGCACTTCCTCAATTCGATCCGCACGCGCCAGGCTTACTGGGAAGATGCCTCCGCCGCCCACCACGCCGCCGCGTGCGCGCACATGGTGAACCAGAGCGTCCGCGCGGGCCGGCTGGTGGAGTGGGACTTCGCGCGCGACGACATCAAGGCGTGAGGTGGGGCTGGCCTGCAGGCGGGCTCCACGAACCAATCACCAGTTCATAGCACCCGCGCGGGCGGCCCGGCGTCGCTCCCCAATGTGCGAGAGGCCGCCTTCGCGGGCGGCCCGGCGTTGCTTTCCGATGTGCGAGAGGCCGCCTCCGCGGACGGCCCGGCGTCGCTCCCCAATGTGCGAGAGGCCGCCCTGGCGGACGGCCTCTCTGGGGTTGGAAACAGTTTAGAAAGCCAGTTAGACCTTGGCTTCCTTGTAGTCAACGTGCTTGCGGATTTTGGGGTCGAATTTCTTGATGACGAGCTTCTCGGTCTTCGTCTTGGGGTTCTTCGTGGTGGTGTAGAAGTGACCCGTCCCGGCCGAGCTCACGAGCTTGATGATGATGCGGGGCATGAATATCTCCTAGAACTTGACGCCCTGCTGCTTCAGTTCGGCCAGCACGGTATCCACACCACGCTTGTCGATCGTTCTCAACGCTCTGGCGCTGAGGCGCAGGCGCACGAAGCGGCCCAGTTCGGGCGACCACAGACGCTTCTCGTGCATATTGGGCTCAAAGACGCGCTTTGCCTTGTTGTTGGCGTGCGACACCCTGTTCCCGCTCACGGGCTTCTTACCTGTCACAGGGCAATACTTGGACATGACGATCTCCGGTCGGAATGAGTGGGGGAATGCAGGGAATCCCTTCCATGGATTATACACAAGAGAGAGGCCCCATGCCAAACACCCTCGCCACAACAACCCTGATTCTGAGCCTAACCCTTTTGAACGCTCAGACTTACAAGGATCCAAAGACCTCGCTCGATATCCTCGAGATCGCCCCGCCGGGAGCCGGAACCACCAACCTCTACTACCATTTTTCCAATTTCACCGCCGACAACCGCTACGCGATCTTCGCCTCCACGGCCGCTGGCCAAGCCCAGATCTTCGCCTACGAACCGGCTACCGGCAAGACCCGCCAGCTCACTCAGGGCGCCGGCGTCGCGGCGGCCGCGGCCTGCCCTCATCCGAGGAACCCCCAGTTGGTCTATTACCCCCGCGGCGCGGCCATCGAGGAACTGAATGTCTCCACCGGCGCCGTCCGCCGCGTCGGAGAGATTCCGCAGCCCCGCGTCGGCGGCACCCAACAGCCCTCGCTCTCCCACGATTCGAAGTCCCTCGCCCTGGTCAAGCAGCGCGACCCGGCCAACTGGGAGATCGGCCTGATGGACATCGCGACCGGGGCGTGGCGCACGGTCGCCGTGGTCGGCTTCCGCGTCGGCCACGTGCAGCACCACCCCAGTCTGCCGCTGATCTTCTATGTGTGGGAGACGGGCGGCTACGCCCCGCAGCGCACCTGGGTGGTGAACGACGACGGCACCGCGAACCGCCCCTTCTACTACACGACCGACCCAAAGGAATGGATCACGCCGCTCAAGGAGTGGGTGACGCATGAATCCTGGGTTGCCGGCACCGGCCAGATCACGATGATCGTGGACAAAGTCGGGATCGTCGTTGCCGGCCCCGACGGAAAGGGGCACCTGCTTCCGGGCCAGTACTGGCACGTGCATGCCTCCGAGGACGGCCGCTTTCTGGTGGCCGACGACTCCGGCGGCAACATCTGGCTGATCGAGGCCGCCACCGACAGCCGCCGCCTTCTGGTCACCGGCTACCGCGACGGCGTCCGCGCGGTCCACGCCCACGCCTCGTTCGACCGAACCGGCCGCTACGTCTTCTTCAACAACGGCCACACGCGCCAGACCGTGGCCCTCATCGACCTGCAGCAGCAGGGCGTATACTCGAAGCCGTCATGGCTTCGCTAGACCGCCGCAACTTCCTGGCCCTGGCCGCGGCCGCTCCCGCCGCACCCGCGGCCCGGCCCCGCACCACGGAGCTGCAGAAGATGATCGACGCCTGTGCCGTCCACGGCGGCGGCACCGTCGTCATCCCTCCAGGCCGCCACGTCACCGGCACGCTCCGCCTCCGCTCCAATGTGCGCCTGTGGCTCGACGCCGGCGCAGTGCTGGAAGGCAGCCGCGATCTCGCCAACTACCCCGTGCTGCCCGGCTCGTTCCGCGGATATACCGACAACTACACCGACAAGAGCCTGATCTTCGCCGAGGACGCCGCGCAGGTCTCCATCGAAGGCCGCGGCACCATCGACGGCCAAGGCGCCGCCTTCAAGGGCCCGTACAAGGTGCGGCCCTACATGATCCGCATGATCCGCTGCCGGAACGTGGCGATCACAGACGTCACCATCCGCGACTCGCCCATGTGGGTGCAGCACTATCTGGCGTGCGAAGGCGTCGCCATCCGCGGCATCACGGTGCATTCCCGGGTCAACGCCAACAACGACGGCATCGACATCGACTGCTCGTCCCGCGTGCGCATCTCCGATTGCGACATCTCCTCGGGCGACGACGCCATCGTGCTCAAGAGCACCGCCAACCTGCCCTGCCGCGACGTGGCCGTCACCAACTGCGTGCTCTCCACCGCCTGCAACGCCTTCAAGCTCGGCACTGAAACCAACGGCGGATTCGAGGACATCGTGATGTCCAACTGCACCATCCACGACACGGCATTATCGGGCATCGCGCTCGAAATCGTCGACGGCGGCACCATGGACCGCGTGGCCATCAGCAACGTGACCATGCGCAACGTCGGCGCCCCGCTCTTCGTCCGCCTCGGCGACCGCGCCCGCCCGCCAGTAGATGGTGCGCCGCGCCCGCCTGTCGGCCGGATCCGCAACTTGACCGTGCGTGGCGTCCACGCCGCCAATGGCGGCCGAACCGGGTGCGCCGTGGCGGGCCTGCCCGGCCATCCGATTGAAAACCTCACCCTCGAGGATATTCGCCTGGAGTTTGCGGGCGGTGGCTCCGCCGCGGACGCTTCGAGCGTGCCCGAGGAACTGCCCGCAAAGTACCCCGAGTTCAAGATGTTCGGCACGCTGCCGGCTTTCGGGCTCTACTGCCGTCACGTGCGCGGACTCCGCCTTCGCGATGTCGAACTCGACGCCAGTCAGCCCGAAGCGCGCCCTCCGCTCATCTGCGAAGACGTTGAAGGACTCTCCGTCGAACACGGACCGGCGGCCGCGGTCCGCTAACGGCCGGACGCCGCCGGGCGCGCGGGACTCAGCCGTCGCTTCGCAGCCGTCTCCGGTGCAGAGTCCGGATCGGGCTCGGGCACCGGCTCCACATAGAGCGGCGTGCCGAGCAGCCCGGAATAGTCCGGCGCGTAGAAGTTCGCACGGAACAGCCAAACGTTCGGCGGTTCGCCCTCCGCCCGTTCGACGTACCTCCAAAGCACCTCGCCCTCCGGCGTCACCTCAAACACCGTGGCCTGCACGCCGGAGCAGATCATGGTGTTGCCGTTCGCCAGCCGCTGCATGCCCGAGATAAAGGGAGACGAGAACTCGCCCGGGATGGCGGCGCCATAGTTCCACAGCGGCTCGGCTGGCCCGTAAGGCGCACCCTCCGGCCGGTCGTAGCCGCCATCGGCATTCAGCGGCGGTTCGATCTCCACCACGCGGGACTCGGTCGGGTTGGCGGGATCCTCGTTGACGAAGACCAGGATGTGGCCCTCGCCCGGCAGACCAGCCTCGATCCAGTGCGCGTTGTGCTGGAAGCCCAGCGTCCTCTGCTCGTCGCCGCCCGCCGACCAGACCACGGGGTTGCCCCAGCGGTAGAGCAGGTCGCCGCCCTTGCCGTGCACGCCTCCGGCATGCGTCGCCGCCTCTTCCGGGGCCGTCGAATGGTCGATGATCCAGATCTCGGAGAGATTGCGGACGCTGATCAGGATCTGGTCGAGCGCCGGGTTGTAGTCCACCGCATTGGCGTGGAACCAGTCCGCGTTCTGGTCCGTGGCCGTGTAGTGCACGTTGACCAACTCCGGATGAGCGGCGATTTCGCCGTAATTGGGCCGGTCCGGGAAACGGTCCTGAATCACGTGATCGATCAGATTCCACTCCCAGACGATTTCTCCGCCGGTCGGATAATCGGGCCGCACTTCTATCACCCGCTCGAACAGAATGCCGCTGTCGCCGACCTGTGCCGGGTCCACGCCCGCCGCCACCGCTTCCTCCCTGCTCTTCTTCTGCCACACCAGCATCAGGAAGTTCCCGTTCGGCATCTGCTTCACGTCGTGATGCAGAATCTCGGTGTCCGTGCTCAGCTCGTACGACCAGACGACATTGCTCTCCCAGTCGAGCAATTCCACCCGCCCGCTGCCGCCGCCAGCCTTGAACGCCTGGTTGCCCATCCCGCAGGTGCGCAGCAACAGACCGTCTTTCTGCAGCGTGACCAGCGTGGACACCTGGTAGTCGCTGGTCCATTGGTGCGCCGTGTCGCCCGCCCTATCGATCAGGCGCGTCGTGTTCTGATTCAGCCGCGAAATCAGGCGGTAGCCCTCCGTTGCGCGCTCATTGATGGCCACGACGGTCTGTGCCAGCACGGGGTATGCAAATGACAGTGCAAAAGCGAATGCCAGCCGGAACCGGCGAGTGTTGAATGGTGACAACATACCTTTTTTTCTCATCGTTTTTTTGTTGTTCTGTGAGTGGGCCGCGTATTCCAACCCGTACAGGCCTCCCGGCGCCCGAAATGTGAAGCCCGTATCTGTTTCGACGCGCCTCTACCCGGCAGGTGTTACCAGTCTTCGTGGCCCGCTCGCCTATCTTTTGTTGCTCGCCCCGCCGCCCCGCCGGTTCCAATAGACTGGCTCATAGAGGTTCCACCATGCGCCTGATCACGTTCATGAGCCGCGGCGAAGTTGCGCTGCCCGGCGTCGTCGCCGGCGACAAAGTTTACAGCCTGCAACCGGCCGGCTTTTCCAATACCCTCCAGGTCATCGCCGGCGGCTCCGCCGCGCGTGACGCCATCCGCGCCTACCTTCAGGCTGCTCCGCCCGCCGCCGCAAAGGACCTCTCCGCCGTCGTCCTGCTGGCGCCTATTCCCCGCCCTCCCAAAGTGATCTGCGTCGGCCTGAACTACCGCGACCACGCCGCCGAGGCGAAGATGGAAGTGCCCTCCGTCCCCACGATCTTCAGCAAATTCTCGAATGCCGTCACCGGGCCGTCGGCGCCCGTCCTTCTCCCCAGGAACACCCAGAAGCCCGACTACGAGGCCGAATTCGCCTTCGTCATCGGCGCTGGCGGGCGCCACATCCCCGCCGCCCGCTGGCGCGAACACGTTTACGGCTACATGTGCCTTAACGACGTCAGCGCCCGCGACTTCCAGCTCGCCACGTCCCAGTGGCTCATGGGCAAGACCTTCGACACCTTCGCTCCCACCGGGCCCTGGATCACCACCGCCGACGAAATCGAGGATCCCCACAACCTCGACATTTCGTTGGAAATCAACGGCGAAGTGATGCAGAGCTCCAACACCCGCGAGCTCATTTTCGGCATCCCGGAGCTCGTTGAATACCTCTCCAGCGTCTTCACCCTCGAGGCCGGCGACGTGGTGACCACCGGCACTCCCGCCGGCGTCGGTTTTTCCAAGAAGCCGCCGCGCTGGCTGCGCCCGGGAGACGAGATGGTGGTCCGCATCCAGGGCCTCGGCGAGCTCCGCAACCGCGTGGTGGCCGAAGAGTGACACCCTTTTCCAGCCGCACCCCTTCGAGTTTCGAGCCCAACCGCCTCAGCCTGGCCGCGGCGCGCCTCCGCGCCGCCGGGACCCCGCTGATCGACCTCACCATCTCCAACCCGACTCGCGCCGCCCTGCCCTATCCCAACGCTGAGATCCTCGACGCGCTTTCCGATCCACGCTCACTCTCCTACGAGCCTTCCCCGGCCGGCCTGCCCGAGGCCCGCGAAGCCGTCGCCGCCTGGCACGCCCGGCAGGGCGCAGCGGCTCACCCCGAAAACATCCTCCTCGCCGGCAGCACCATCGAGGCCTACGGCTGGGTGTTCAAGCTGCTTTGCGAGCCCGGCGATGCCGTCCTGGCACCCCGCCCCTCCTATCCGTTGTTCGAGTGCCTCGCTTCTCTCGAGGGCGTCCGCACCCTGCAGTTCTCCCTGCTCGAAGAGCTGCGCTGGGCGGCCGACCCGGCGGAGCTCGAACGCCGCCTGGATCCCCGCGCCCGCGCC
>DAHVTI010000445.1 GCA_027324255.1 Bryobacterales bacterium
GTCTCCGCCAGCAGCATGCGTTCGGTGAGCGTCTCGCTCTCCGTCGAGGGGCAGCTCGACAAGCAGGAGACGTCCGACATCACGAAGCTCTTCAAGCGCTTCTTCCACGCCGTCCAGGACCTGTTCCGGGGGGCGCCGGAAAAGGCGGCCGCGCGTCTGGCGAAAGGCGGCGGCCTGGACTCGCTCTCCGGGTTCTCCTTCAATCTGCAGCAGCAGAGCGTGGCGGCCACCGCCCAGGCCAGTTGCCAGGCGTCCTCCGCTACACCGCAGGTGGCTGGCGCCGAATAGCGGGCGCTTCCCTTTTGCCCCCCGGGGATGACATATTTTCAGGAGATGTTCCTGCGAGGCCTATGCCGGTGATGATGTGTCCGGCCTGCGGGCAGGCGCGCATGCGCCGCCGCCGGCGCGGATTCCTGGAACGCTTCGTGCATGCCGCGGTGTACTTCTGCCCGGTGTGCCTGCACGAGGCGCCCGTCTCGCAGGTGGCCGTCTATCCGGTCTTCTCCACCATCGCCCGCTGTCCGCGTTGCTCCAACCCGCGGCTGAAAAAGCTGGACAAGCGCGACCGCATCGAAAAACTCTACGGCAATCCTTTCAGCCGCATGCAGCAGTGGCTGGGCGCGCCCCTGCTCTACTGCCAGTTCTGCCGGCTGCAGTTCTACGACCTCCGCCGCCGGGACCAGACCGGCGAGTGACCGCCCGCCGCCGGCCCTGCGGTTGATAACATGATGAGCGCGTCGCAGGAGGAACCGTCCGATGCGCCTTCACACCGCCGTCCTTGCCATCGCCACGACAGGCTTGCTTCTCAGCGCGGCCGACCGCCGCAATACCTACACGCCCAACACCGACACCCCGTTCACGTTCACCGCGCCGGCCGAGCTGAAGACCTGGGAGGCGCGCCGCGCCGCGCTTCGCGCGCAGGCGCTTTCCGCCGCGGGCCTGCTGCCGATGCCGGCCAAGGGGCCGCTGAATCCGCTGGTGACCGGCCGCGTGGAGCGCGACGGCTACACCATCGAAAAGGTCGCGCTCGAGACGCTGCCTGGCTACTGGCTGGGCGGCAACCTGTATCGCCCCAAGGCGGCGGGGCGCCACCCGGCGGTGCTCCATCCGCACGGCCACTGGACCTACGGGCGGCTGGAGAACCAGCCGCTATGCTCCACTCCGACGCTCGCCATTAACCTCGCCCGCCACGGCTTCGTCGTCTTCGCCTACGACATGGTGGGCTACAACGACACCGCGCAGACGCCGCACGACTTCTCCACGCCCGAATACCAGTTGTGGAACTTCACGCCGCTCGGCCTGCAGTTGTGGAATTCGATCCGCGTGGCCGACTACCTCGAGGCGCTGCCCGACGTCGACCCGAAAAAGCTCGCCATGACCGGCGCCTCCGGCGGCGGCACGCAGACCTTCAACCTGATTGCCGTGGACGACCGCATCGCCGTCGCCGCGCCCGTCAATATGGTGAGCGGCATCATGCAGGGCGGCTGCATCTGCGAAAACGCCCCCGGCCTGCGCATCGGCACCAACAACGTAGAGATCGCTTCGCTGATGGCGCCGAAGCCGCTGCTGGCCGTGGCCGCCACCGGGGACTGGACGAAGAACGTCCCGAAGGTCGAATACCCGGCCATGAAGAAGGTGTGGGAGCTGTACGGCAGGCCCGAGCTCGTCGAGGCCGTGCAGTTCGACGCCCCGCACAACTACAACAAGGACAGCCGCGAGGCGGTCTACGAATTCCTGCGCAAGCACCTGCTACCCGAAACGCCGCCCTTCAAGGAGCGCAACGTTCCGGTGGAGAAGCTGCAGGACATGCTCACTTTCGAAGGCCGCCCGCTGCCGGCCCGCGCGCGCAGCTTCGGCCAGGTGTTCGAGGAGTGGAAGGCCGCTTCGCGCGCGCAGTCGTTGACGCTCGTTCCCGCGGAGGGCCGCAATGTGCTGCGCGCGGCGTTCGCGCTCTCCGGCCAGCCGCCCTTTGCCGAGATTCCCTCGCGCTTCCTGGACGGCAGCGGCCCGGCCGTGCTTTACCTGCACCCCGGCGGCATTGAGGCCGCGCTCGAGTCGGAAGGCGTCAAGAAGCTGCGCGCCCAAGGCCGCGCCGTGATGCTGATCGACGCCTTCCAGACCGGCGCCGCCAAAGCGCCGCGCGACCGCTCGCACCGCCACTTCCTCACCTTCAACGTCAGCGACGACGCCGCGCGCACCGCCGACGCGCTGGCCGCACTGGAAGCGCTGGCGGCCAAAAAGCCCGGCATGATCGAGATCCAGGCCGAAGGCGCCGCCCGCTGGTGGGCGCTCTTCGCCGCCGCGCTCAGCGGGAGGCCGGCGCGCTTCGACGTCCGGGTCGGCGAGTTCGCCGCCTCCGACGCCGGCCTGGCCCGCGACTACTTTGTGCCCGGCCTGCAGCGCGCCGGCGGCGCCGAAATGGCGCAAAGAATTTTGAAAGGCGCGGCCCGCTGACGGCATTTCGCTCGTGACGGACGTCTCCCGCCATGGAATGGCTGATCCTCGCACTCTTCGGCATCGCGCTATGGGCTGCATGGCGGCGCATCGGTGCGCTGGAGGAGAAGGTCCGCCGGCTGGAGATGCAGGAGCTGCGGCGGCCTGAAGCCGCGCCGCCGCCACCGCCGCCGCCGGCTTTCCAGCAGCAGCCCGAGCCCGCGCCCGAGCCGCCGCCGGAGCCCGTCTACGAGCCGCCGGAGCCCGTCTACGAGCCGCCGCCGTCGTGGACGCCTGCGCCCGCCCTTCAGCCCTCGTGGCGCGAGCGGCTGCGCGAAAGGTTGGGCGACGAAGAGTGGGAAGCCCTGCTCGGCGGCAGCCTGCTGAACAAGCTCGGCGCGCTGGTGCTGGTGGTGGGGCTGAGCCTGCTGCTCGGTTACTCATTCACACATCTTGGGCCCGCGGGCCGCGTGGGCGTGTCGCTTGCGTTGAGCGGGGCGCTGCTGGGTGGCGGCGTGTGGGTGGAGCGCCGCGGGCGGTACCGGGTGTTTTCCTACGGGCTGATCGGCGCCGGGTGGGCGGGGCTGTATGTGACGGCGTATGCCATGTACGCGCTCGACGCCGCGCGCGTCATCACGAACGAGACGCTGGGCGCGCTGCTGCAACTGGCCGTGGCTCTGGCCATGATCGGCCACTCGCTGAGATACGCTTCGCAGCCGGTCACGGCCATCGCCGCCGCCAGCGCCTTCGCCGCGCTCGGGGCCGCGCCTTCGCGGCAGTTCGGCGTCGGGGGGCTGGCGCCGCTGGCCGCCGCGCTGCTCTACGTTGTGCGCCGGATGCGGTGGCACGCGATCGGCCTGTTTTGTTTGATCGCCACCTACGGCATCATCATCGCCCGCGGCGAGCAGGGCTCGCCGCTCGCCAACACGCAGGCGTTCCTGTCTG
>DAHVTI010000470.1 GCA_027324255.1 Bryobacterales bacterium
CTCTCCTGGACGAAAGATAGACCGCAATGGGGCCGGATCCCTCCAGTTCCGGCCTTCCTTCCCTCCCCCCGCTCTCACCGCCGCTCCGCCCGCCCCGCTAAACTGGAATCAGCTTCTATGCGCCACTTCGCGCTCTCCTCCGCTCTCGCCGCCGGCCTCTCCCTCATCTCCGCCTGCCACGCCGATCACGCCGCTCTGCGCGGCGCCGGCGCTGCCCGCCAGGAGGCTCCGGATCCCAACCGCGCCGACGATGCCGCCCGTTTCCTCGCCGGACTCCCCGGCCGCGACGCCAGCCCCTTCAAGCTCCTGGAGGAAAGCCCCGCCTGGCGGCAGCACGCCCGCGACATGCAGGCGCTTTGGGGCAAGTTCCAAGTCGGCCGCCAGCCCGCCATGCGCCGCTTCGCCCAATCGGAACTCCACGCCGGCGCCGACCGCGGCCGCGCCGTCTGGTACCCCTTCTCCGGCGCCGACGCCCTCACCATGCTGACCTTCTTCCCCGGCCGCCGCACCTACGTGATGGCCGCCCTCGAGCCCCCCGGACTGGTGCCCGGACCGGAACGCTTTTCCGGCGAGGCCCTCGCCGAAGAGCTTCCCGCCATCGCCGGCACGCTCCAGTCCCTCCTCCAGAAGAGCTTCTTCGTCACCCGCGAGATGGACAGCCAGCTCCGCGGACAGGTCACCGATGGCGTCGCCGACCCCCTCCTCATTCTGCTTGCCCGCAGCGGCTATCGCATCGAGGGCTTCGAATACATTCAGCTCGATGATCACGGCCGCGTCACGCCCCGCATCCCCGGCCCCAAGCGCTCCGCCTTCGGCCTCAACCGCGGCATCCGCTTCGACATCCGGCCGGAACAGGGCGGCGACACCTCCGCGCTCTATTACATCTCCCTCAACCTGGACGACCGCCACATGAAGGCCAACCACGCCTTCCCCGCCTTCCTGGCCTCCCTCGGCGCCACCGACACCCTCCTCAAGGCCACTTCCTACATGCTCCACAGCCCCCAGTTCGGCCTCGTCCGCTCCCTCATCCTCGATCGCAGCGCCTCCATCCTGCAGGACGACTCCGGCATCCCCTGGCGCTTCTTCGCCGGTGGGCCCTGGCAGGTCCAGCTCTACGGCGACTACGTCCAGCCCTACGGCAAGAGTTTCCAGTTCCGCGCACAGCCCGACCTCCGCGCCGTCTACGAGGCCCGGAAACAGCAGGTCCGCCCGCTCAAATTCCGCATCGGCTACGGCGCCGGCCGCGTCACCTCCAACCTGCAACTCGCCCGGCGCCGCTCCTGATTCCGCGCCTCAGTACTCGCGGTCGATCTTGATCCCCGGCTCCGGCACCGGGTACTTGCCGTCCGGCCCCATCTTGAGCGGCGCCGGACCGTCCATCGTCAGCTTGTCCACGTCCGGCGCGAACTCGTGCGGGCAGTTCAACATCTGCTCGAAGGTCACAATCCGGCCCGTGTGCGCCGCCATGCGGCCCATCGACGCCACCAGGCTCGCTTCCGCCCCGCGCTTCACTTCGTTGTACGGCTTGTTCTGGCGGATGGCGTCCGTCAGGTCGTCCCACTCCCACTGGTACGGGCTCTTCTCCGGTTGCGGGAACGCCCACACCAGGTTCGGATCCGCCGGCAGCGGCAGGTCTGTGCGCGACATCACCGTCGGCATCTTCTGGCCTTTGTAGATCCGCGTCATCCCTGGCGTATGCGACAGTGTCGAGATCACCGCCGAGCCCTTCGAGCCGTGCGCGTAGCTGGCGAATTCATCCCGGCAGCCCTTCATGTTCCGCCCGTCGAAGAACAGCCGCGTGCCGTCCGGGTAGACGTACTGCACCGAGTACGTGTCGAAGTTCTGGTCCAGCGAATCCCCACGGTACTGCCGCCCGCCCAGCGCGTGCGCCTCCACCGGCCAGGCGCCCTTCATCCAACTGCACTCGTCGATCTGGTGGATGTAGTAGTCGCTGAACACGCCCCCGCTCGCCCACAGGAACGCGTGGAAACGCTGGATCTGGTACGTCAGCTCGCTGACGCCCGCCGGCCGCGGCCCGGCAGTGCCTCCGCCCTGCCCCATGCGGTACGCCCGCATCGCCACGATGTCGCCGATCTGCCCGTCCTGGATCCGCTTCAGCAGCTCCTGCCGCGCCCGGCAGTGCCGCACCATCAGCCCCACCGCGCACTTCAGGTTCTTCCGGTCCGCCTGCTCGGCCAGCTTCAGCATCCGCAACGTCGTCGGGCCGTCCACCGTCACCGGCTTCTCCATGAACGTGTGCAGGCCCTTCTCGATGGCGTAGCTGAACTGCACCCAGCGGAACGCTGGCGGCGTGCCCAGAATCACCACGTCGCCTGGCTTCAGCGCGTCCATGGCTTGCTTGAAGGCCTCGAAGCCAAGGAATCGCCGCTCCGGCGGCACGTCCACCTGCCCCGCAAACTGCGACTTCAGCTTGTCGTAGCTCGAGTTCAGCTTGGCCGGCACCACGTCTGCCATCGCCGTCAGCTTCGTCGGCCCGTTGGTCACCGAGAGCGCGTTGATCGCCGCCCCCGTCCCTCGGCCTCCGCAGCCCACCAGCGCTACCTGGATCGTGTCTGTCGATGCCGCGTGCACCGGCGGCAGCGCGATGCCCGCCAGCGCCGACGCGCCGGCCACCCTCCCCGTGTTCGTCAGGAAACTCCGCCGCGACGTCTGTCCGGCCGTCATCTCGCTCATGCCAGTCACTCCTTTCATGACTGGCCAGCTTATCTCAATTTCGACGCCGACGGAAGCGTTAAAGAAAAGGAAAGGGCGCGTTCTCCCGCGTCCGGCGGACCGGCGCGCCCTCCTCGTGCTTGCGGCGCGAGACTATTGTTCCGCCGGCAGTATCGACGTGAACGAAAACCCATTGAAGCGCAGCCCCAGCACCGACACCGCGCCGCTCGATACCGTGAACTCCGCCGAGCCGCGCTTGCCGATCATGCCCGTCAACTCAGCCTTGTCGCTCAGCACGAAGGCTTCCCGCTTCCTGGCCCCCAGCGGCAGCGTCGTGGTGCCGAGGGTAGAGCCCTGCTCGTCCCGCACCGTGATCGTCACCATCACATCGGTATCCGTCGGGTTCAGCACCGACACCGCCGTGACGAAATCCGTCTCGTCGAACACCAACACCGCCCCCGTCGACGTCGTGCTCGAGAACGGCACCGTGCCCTCCTGGTCGTTGTTGCCCTGCACGCTCTGCCGGAACACCCCGTAGCCGATCACGCCGTCCGGCATCTGCGCCTGCACCCAGCCCTGCGTCAGCGGCCCCACGTTCGGGATCTCCACCACCCCCGTGCCCTTGGCCGCCAGGCTCACCGTCGTCGTCGCGCTCCCCAGTGAAGGGATCGGCAGCGGCAAGCCGTCCGCCGCGAAGAAGCTCAGCGGCACCTGCACGGCATTGCCCGTCGGATTGTGCAGGTACACCGCCGTGTACCACGCCCCGGCGTTCGCCTGCGAGCCGAAAGCCAGTTGCGGCAGCGCTTTGGTCGTCCCGGCCGAAGGCGTGCCCGGGCTCACCGTCAGCGAAGTCGTGTAGATCTTGTCGCCCGTGTTGTCCCCGTCGAAGTTGGCCGCGTTGCCGGCGGCGTAGAATGTCACGTCCCCCGCGCCGGCGTCGGCCGGGGGCGTCCACTGCATTTCCCAGGAAGACGAACCCGCCGTCCCCGCCCGCGTCCCCGCCGTGCGGTGCGTGATGAACTGCAGGTCGCCGCCCGCCTTCAGTTGAGTGTTGGTCGCGTCCGTCGCAGCCAGCGTGCCCAGCGGGTTCGCCGGATTCGAGGCGCTGCGCGCCGTCAGCTCAAAGCCCCAGCGCTGCGCCGTCGGGTCGCTCAGCGTCACCCTTACCGTCACCGGTTGGCCCGGCGTCCACGTGGAAGCGTTCACTAGGCTGATCTGCACCTTCCCCGCGCCGGAGTTCGCCAGCCCGGAGTGGCAATCCGTGCACAGCCCGTCGCCCGGCGCTCCCGTCACGCCTGCGATCGCCCCGCTGCTGTTCGCCCACAGCCATCCCGTCGTCAGCACCATGCCCATCGCCAGCCGGTTCAACTTCATGCTCATCCTCATTCCGTAAACCCATCCTCTCCTATTGGAGTTGCTGCCTGCCGCCACCCATTCTCATTCAAGCCCGGTTCTCCATCCGCAAATGCAATCCGCGCGTAAGAAATTTGTGAAAACCCCAGGCCCGCTCCCGCCCCGACACACCTCCGGGGTCCTCCCGTGATATTTTCAATACGGCCCATTCTCAGGAGGTTCCAGCCATGCATTCTCTCTCCCGCCGCCATTTCTTCCAGGGCGCCACCGCCGCCCTCTCCGCCACTCGCGTCATGGGCGCGAACGACAAGGTCAACATGGGCCTGGTCGGTCTCGGCGGCCGCGGCATGAACCATCTCGACTCCTACATCGCCATTCCCGGCGCCCATGTCGCCGGCCTCTGCGACGTTAACCAGGCCGCCCGCGAGCGCGCCCAGTCCCGCCTCGCCAAGGCCGGCGCTGAAAAGGGCGCAGAATTTATCGACATGCGCGAGATGTTTTCCGGCAACAAGGTGGACGCCGTCTCCATCGCCACCCCCAACCACTGGCACGCCCTCGCCACCATCTGGGCCTGCCAGGCCGGCAAGGACGTCTACTGCGAAAAGCCAGCCAGCCACAACATCCACGAGGCCTGGCGCATGATCGAGGTCGCCCGCCAGACCAAACGCATGGTCCAGATCGGCTCCCAGAGCCGCTCCACCCCCCACAAAATGAAAGCCATCCAGCAGATGAAGGACGGCCTCATCGGCCCCCTCTTCATGGCCAAGGGCCTCTGCTTCAAGCGCCGCCGCTCCATCGGCAAAACGCCGCCCCAGCCCGTCCCCGCCGGCATCAACTGGGATCTTTTCCTCGGCCCCGCCCCCATGCGCGAGTTCACCAAGAACCGCTTCGCCTACAACTGGCACTGGTTCTGGGATACCGGCAACGGCGACATCGGCAATCAGGGTATCCACGAAATGGACCTCTGCCGCTGGGGCCTGGGCGACATCGGCCTGCCCAAGGCCATCTCCTCCACCGGCGGCAAGTTCGTCTACGACGACGACCAGGAAACCCCCAACACCCAGATGGCCACCTTCGGCTACGGCGCCAAGGAGATTATGTTCGAGGTCCGCGGCCTCCTCACCGGCCCCGAGGGCGGCAACCCCATCGGCACCTACGGCGTCGGCAACCTCTACTTCGGCAGCGAAGGCTGGGCCTGGCTCGACGAGCGCGGCTTCCAGGCTTACAAGGGCGAGAAGAGCGAAAAATTCATCGACCAGAAGAACGAGGGCGGCAACACCACCGTCATGCACATGGAGAACTTCCTCTCCGCCTGCCGCAGCCGCAATCACTCCGATCTCCACGCCGATATCGAAATCGGCGCCACCAGCGTCATCCTCGTCCACATGGCCAACATCAGCTACCGCACCGGCCGCAACCTTACCTGGGACGCCGTCAAAAAGAACTTCGGTTCCGACGCCGCCGCCAACAAACTGATTACGCGCGACTACCGCAAACCCTACGTCGTCTAACCCGGGGAGTCCTTATGATCCAAGGCATCGAACACTCCGCCATCGCCTCGCCGGACCCGGCGGCCCTCGCCCAGTGGTACGTCGATACCCTCGGCTTCGTCATCAACTACCGCGGCAGCACGGCTTTCTTCGTCAAGGCCCCCGACGGCTCCATGATCGAGATCATCCCCGCCGAAGGCGCCCGCGGCCCCGGCACTCTCAAGTCCCCCGGCCTGCGCCACCTCGCGCTCACCGTCACCGACTTCGAGAACGCCTACGCCACCCTGAAGCGCAAAAACGTCACCTTCCTGGGCGAGCCCCAGGAAAGCAAGGGCAACAAGGTGGTCTTCTTTACTGACCCGGATGGCAACATCCTCCACCTCCTGCAGCGCGCCACGCCCCTGCCCTGATCCCGGAACCCCGCGCCGCGTTCCGGCGGCGCGGCGTTCTCTTTACGAACATCCCCGGCCTGCTTCCGTCTTTCCCGGCATCGGGAGGCGTTCGTGCGTCCGGGCCGTGCTCCTCGCCCACAGCTCCTCCCGGGGCGGCTGCTGCGATGTCGAAAACATGCTGCCCTCGCTCGAGCTGAAGGAGCCCCGCTGCATCACCACCTTCGTCTTCAACGACACGCTCAAGGAAGAGCCCGCCTATCCCGGCATCTCCGTCCGGCACATCGAAATCCGGGCCGGCGCCGAGAGCCCGGACCACCCCGCCAAAATCGCAGCCTTCCATCTCGCGCGCAACAAGCCCGGCCAGGTCGTCAGAATCGAGACCGTCCAGGCCCGCCGGATCAAGTCCTTCGACTTCGCCGGCGCCGTCGTTCAGGAGCTGGCGTCATGGGCGCCTCTGCCGGACGCGCCCGGAACCGCCGCGTCACCGTAGTCCTGCAACCCGCCTCGAACTAAGGCCGGGTCTCGAGCTCCAGCCGCGTCAGGCGCGCAAAGGCCTCTTCGTCCGCCTCGCCGCACATCTCCGCCCCCGGCCGCAGCGAAGTGCACACCTCCGGCCGCTCAGCCTGCCCGAACAGCAGGCAGCGGTGGTCCGCCGTCAGTTGCACGCACCGCGCGAACGCCGGCTTGCCCGCCGGCATCCCCGGAATCGGCGACGAAATCGACGGCACAATGCAGCACGCCCCGCA
Organism: Bryobacterales bacterium; assembly: GCA_027324255.1. GTDB lineage: Bacteria > Acidobacteriota > Terriglobia > Bryobacterales > Bryobacteraceae > Paludibaculum. The sequence continues at coordinate 6,655 of DAHVTI010000470.1, forward strand.
CCCCGGCCGGCACTCGAAATTCAGCGCCACTGCTGCCCGGCCGGCTTCTGCGGCTCGAACTGCTCCGGCGGATCCGCGCGGTTGGCCCGCACCCACGCGTCCAACTCCGCCACCACGCGCGCGTTCGCCGCCGCCACGTCGTTCTTCTCCCCTGGGTCCGCCGCCAGGTCGTACAGCTCCCACGGCTTCGCCGTGTCGTGCCGCACAATCTTCCATTGCCCTCTCCTGCACGCCTGCATCCGCACCACGTACGGCAGCTTGAAGTGGCCGTCGTTCCACTCCCAGTACATCGGCCGTTCGGCCTTCAGCCCGCCCCGGCCCGTCAGTTCCGCCGCCATCGACATCCCGTCGATGCCCTTCGGCAGGAATTGCCGCGTGCCCGTCAGCTCCGCCACCGTCGGCATCACGTCCGGAAAGTACACCGGCGTGCCGCACTTCGAGCCGGCCTGAATCCGCCCCGGAAGCCGCGCCAGCAGCGGCACCCGGATGCCGCCTTCGTACAGGTTCGTCTTCTTCCCGCGCAGAATCCCGCCGGAGTCCAGCGCCCCGTTGTAGGTGTCCGCCGCCCCGTTGTCCGAGCTGAAGAACACCAGCGTCTTCGATTCCAGCTTCAGCTCCTTCAGCAGCGCCATCGTCTCGCCCACAAACCGGTCCGCCATCGTCACGAACGCCGCGTGCACCCGCGCGTCCACGCTCCACGGCTTGTCTTTGTACATCTGCCACGCCGGGTCGGACCCCGGAATCTCGTGCTGCCCGTGCGGGATCGTCCACGGCGCGTAGCAGAAGAACGGCCCGCCGCTCTGCGCGCGGATCCACTTCTTCATCTCTTCCTGAATCGCGTACCCGCTGAACTGCCGCTTCAGCCCGCCCGGGCCCGTGTCTTCATACGGCCCCACCTTGGCCTTCGGGCTGTACACCCCGCGGTTGCCGGGCAGCGGCACTTTCTTCCCTGTGTCGATCAGGTAATCCGGGTAGTAGTGGTGCGCGTGCACCTGGTGGTAGTAGCCGAAAAACCGGTCGAATCCGTGCTTCTCCGGCACGCCGTACGTGTCGATGTCGCCCAGCCCCCACTTGCCGAACCCGCCGCACGCGTACCCCGCGCCCTTCAGCATCTGCGCCATCGTCACGTCCTCGGCCGCCAGCGGCGTCCCGCCCGGATTGGCCCGCACCGACGAGTGCCCCATGTGCTTCCCGGTCATCAGCGTCCCCCGCGCCGGCGCGCACACCGTGCAGCCCGAATACGCCGTCTCGAACTTCATCCCCTCGGCCGCCAGCCGGTCGATGTTCGGCGTCTGGATCTGCTTCGACCCGTAACACCCCGTGTCGTACATCCCCAGGTCGTCCAGGATGATGTAGATCACGTTCGGGCGCTCCGCCGCCCCCTCCGCCCTACCCATCAACGACGCTGCGCCCAGCGCTCCGGCAAACTGCCTGCGATTCATCCCCCCATTATCCACCCCGGCTCTCAGGCTCCGTCCGGAGCCTCAAACCGCGTCTTCCACCTGGATCACCAGCCTCTTCCCCAGCGCCCGGAAGGCCGCTTCCAGTTGCTCGATTCTGGACGGGTGGTTCAAGTCGAACAGCCTGTCCACGTTCGTCTTCTGGATCCCCATCCGGCGGGCGAGTTCGGCCTTGCGGATGCCGGCC
>DAHVTI010000498.1 GCA_027324255.1 Bryobacterales bacterium
GTGTAGTGCGCGCCGTCGAAGCTCCGCCCCACGTGCGACCACGTAAACGGCCCAATCAGCCGCTGGTTCACCCGGTCCCGCTTCAGCGCCGCCAGCGTGGCGTCCTTCGGCGCCGCTTCCGATCCGTCCATCCACTCGAACCGCCCCACGCGCAGCGCCTGATCCTTGTCCCCGAACAGGCCCTTGAACCGCACGTAGCCCTGCTTCGGGAACACCATCCCCGCTTGGCGCGAGTTCCTGTTTGCCCCAAAGTAGTTGCCGCCCAGCCCCAACTGCAGTTGCGGCGCCGGAGCGGCGGCGTCCTTCGGCAGGCCCAGCAGGAACGGCGCCGCCAGTTCCAGTTGCCAGTCCACCGTCTTCAGCGTCTGCGAGAAGCTTAACCGGAAGATGTTCCCGCTGAATGCGTAGCTGTCGTTGGCATTGCCGTTGAACCAATCCCAGACCTCCAGGCGCGAACGGAAGCTGCCGCTCACCGACACGGATCCGAGCTTCATCGTTGCATCGGCTGCCGGCTTTGCCGCCGCGGGCGCCTGCCCCCAAGTTGCGCCGCCGGCGCCAATCATTCCCAGAGTAGTAAGGATGAATATTCTCAATCTCATGCGGCCGCTCTTGAAGTTTGAGAATATCGGGTCCGAATTTAAACTAATGTGACTCCGGTCACACTGCGGGAGTCATCGCCCGGGTTAGAATCGAGCCGATGAAAGAGAAAGGCGCCCTCGTGCCGCTCCTGCTCGGAGTTCCCCTCGGCATCCTCCTCGGCGTGGGCGTCTTTACCTTCGGCTACGCCCGCGGCTACTCCTACATGACCGACGATCCCAATGCCTGCCGGAACTGCCACGTCATGCGCGAGCAATACGAAGGGTGGCAGAAATCCAGCCACCGCACCGCCGCCGTCTGCAACGACTGCCACACGCCCCCCGGGCTCTTCGCCAAGTACTTCACCAAGGCCCTCAACGGCTACCACCACTCTCTCGCGTTCACCTCCGGCCGCTTCCCGGACGACATCCTCATCACCGGCCGCAACCAGCGCGTCGCCGAGGAATCCTGCCTCAAGTGCCATGAGGACATCACCTCCGGCATCCGCTCCGCCCACCGTCCGGGTGACCGTTCGGTCTCCTGCGTCTCCTGCCACCGCAACGTCGGCCACGCTTACTAGCAGTACAAGGATTCATCCCTATGCCCGTACCCGTCTCCAGAAAAACCCTGATCGGCGCCGTCGCCGTCACCGCGGCCCTCACTGTCGGCATCACCGCTCTCCTCATCAGCATCTTCGAGCACAAGCAGGAGGAGCGCCAGTCCTTCTTCCGCGTCGTCGAGATTACCGACGAGACCGACGACCCCGCCGTATGGGCCAAGAACTTCCCCCTCCAGTACGATTCCTACAAGCGCACCGTCGACATGGTCCGCACCCGCTACGGCGGCTCCGAGGCCCTCCCCCACTCCCCCACCCGGGCCGATCCGCGCGACAAGGTCTCGCAGGAAAAAATCGAACTCGATCCCCGTCTCAAGCGCATGTGGCTCGGCTACGCCTTCTCCGCCGATTTCCGCGAGGAGCGCGGCCACGCCTACATGCTCGACGACCAGCGCTACACCAGGCGCGTGCTCGACTTCAAGCAGCCCGGCACCTGTCTGAACTGCCACGCCTCCACCTACAACGTCTATAAAAAGCTCGGCAACGGCGACATCTTCAAGGGCTTCGAGGCCCTTAACCACATGCCGTACACCGAGGCCACCAAGCTCGCCCGGCACCCCGTCTCCTGCATCGACTGCCACGACCCCAAGACCATGGCCCTGCGCGTTACCCGCCCCGCCTTCCTCGAAGGCATCCGCAACTTCAAGGCCTCGCAGGGCATCCCGAACTACGACCCCAACACCATGGCCTCCGCCCAGGAGATGCGCTCCTTCGTCTGCGGCCAGTGCCACGTCGAGTACTACTTCAAGGGCGACGAAAAACGGCTGACTTACCCGTGGCACAAGGGCCTCCAGGCCGAGAATATGTACGCCTACTACCAGGAGGCCGGCTTCAAGGACTTCGTCCACCAGGAGACCGGCGCCCCCGTGCTCAAGGCGCAGCACCCCGAGTTCGAGTTCTACAACCAGGGCATCCACGCCCGCTCCGGCGTCGCCTGCGCCGACTGCCACATGCCCTACAAGCGCGAGGGCGGCCTCAAGGTCTCCGATCACCACATCCGCAGCCCCCTGCTCAACATCAACCGCGCCTGCCAGGGTTGCCACCGCTTCTCCGAACAGGAGATGAAGGATCGCGTCGAGCAGATCCAGACCCGCTTCACTGAGGCCCGCAACGTCGCCATGGACGCCCTGATGCAGTTGATCGGCGAGACGAAGAAACTGCGCGACGCCGGCGCCACCGGCGACCAGTTGAAAGGCGCCTGGGAAGGCCAGCGCAAGGGCCAGTTCTTCATCGACCTCGTCGAGGCCGAGAACTCCGTCGGCTTCCACGCCCCCGGCGAGGAACTCCGCGTCCTCACCCAGGCCCTCGACGCCATCCGCAAGGGCCAGCTCTCCCTCCGCGGCGTCCAGCCCCCGGCCAGGAAAGCTGCCGTCCCGGCGGTCCGGCGTGCCGGCTGACCGCTCGGCTCTCCTGGACGAAAGATAGACCGCAATGGGGCCGGATCCCTCCAGTTCCGGCCTTCCTTCCCTCCCCCCGCTCTCACCGCCGCTCCGCCCGCCCCGCTAAACTGGAATCAGCTTCTATGCGCCACTTCGCGCTCTCCTCC
>DAHVTI010000512.1 GCA_027324255.1 Bryobacterales bacterium
GTGTCGGCGGGCTGGCTGGCGTCGGTGAAGATCCTGTCGCAGCGCCCGCTGGAAGTGCTGCGGGACGAATAGAGGCGGAAGCGGCGGGCAGGGCGCGCTCGAAGCGCCAGCCGCGGATGCCCTCGAAGTTGCGCTCCTCCACGAGGCGCAGCCCGGCGGGGCCGAGGCGGCGCTCGAGCGCCTGGCGGTAGTGGACGGAGACGGGGCCGGCGAGCACCAAGAGGCCGCCTTGCCGGCGGGCGGCGGGCACGACGTCGTTTTCGAGGATGGCGCGGGCGTCCGCGGCGGCGGGCCGCATCGGCAGCAGGATGGGGCGGCCCGGGACGGGGTAGAGCGCCTGGGGCGCGAACAGGATGTCGCGGCGGGCGGGGTCGGCCACGGCGCCGGGCAGGTCGGACTCGACAAAGCCGCTGGCGACGGCCACGGGCCGGCCGGGGCGCGAGGCGGCCCAGCGGCTGGCGCTGCGCCAGTCGTTGGCGTGGGAGGAGCCGCCGAGGAATAGGGCGAAGGCCAGCAGGGCGGCCGCCACCGCCGTGGCGGCGCGCAGGCCGCGGCGGGTCAGACCCGAGACGAGCCAGGCGGCGGCCAGGGCCAGCCCGATCTCGCGGGCGATCATGTAGCGGTAGACGAAGAACTGCGCGCCGCCGAAGCGGCTGAGCAGGAACAGGGTCAGGGGCGGGAGCGCGGCCAACAGCGCCACCGGCGCGAGGCTGCGGCGCGGGCGGCAGGGGAGGAAGTCGCGCGGCGCGCCGCGCGGGCGGCGTACGGTGGCGAAGGTGGCGACGAGGGCACCGAGCACGGCCAGGGCGGCGAGTTCCAGGGGGAAGAGCGCGATGGCGAGGTCGAGAGCGCCAGCCGGCCGGGCAAAGGAGAGCTGTCCGCGGCGGCCGGCGACCTCGGCCACCTGCCAGGCGCGCGGCAGCAGCAGCAGCGCGCCGCCGAGCAGCGCGGCCAGCGCCCTGCGCCAGCCGAGCGGGCGCAGATACCAGGCCAGCGGCAGGAGGCCGAGCGCCAGCATGTAATGCGCCCAGACGGCGCCGGCGGCGCACAGCACGAACAGCACGCCGTGGCGCCGCCGGCCATCCTCCAGCCAGCTCAACAGCGACACCCAGGCGGCCAGCAGCAGCATGAGGCCGAGCGAGTAGGGGCGGGCATCGACGACAGCGAAAGCGACGAAACGGGACATCAGGAAGAAGACCACGGCCAGCCAGGCGCCCTCGGCGTCGAACCAGAAGCGGGCCAGGCGGTGGAGCAGCGCGGCGGAGGCCAGGCCGCACAGCAGGCTGGGCAGGCGCAGCGAGACCTCGCCGAGGCCGAAGAGCCGGCTCCAGGCCCAGAGCAGCGAGTAGTAAAAGGGCGAGGTGGCGCTCCACCACTCGGCGCGGGCCACGGCGTCGCCGAAGCCGTCGCGGACAATCCACCACGTGCCGGCCTCGTCGGTCCAGAAGCCGGCGGTGATCTTGGGCCAGACGGCGGCGGCGAGGAGGAAGGCGGCGAGGGTGGGCCAGATCCAGTGTGCCGGGCGCAGGCGGGCTAGCATGACGGGCTGTTCTTGACGCGGGCCACGAAGAACGCCTGGTAGCCGAGCAGGCCGGGCAGCAGGCGCGTGGCGGCGCGCAGCAGTGGCGAGAGGATCCGCATCAGGCGGCCGCCGGGCCGGAGGCCCAGCGCGAGTTCCACCGGCATGACGGTGACATCGGAGGAAACGAGTTCGTAGCCGCAGCGTTCGAGCAGAGCGCGGCCGGTGGCGCGGGTGAAGAAGCGCAGGTGGGTGCGGTCCAGGATGCCGCGGTCGGCGTAGTTCCAGCGGCCGCACAGGAGCATCAGGCGGGTGGTGATGTTGGCGACGTTGGGCAGGGAGACCACCAGGCGGCCGTTTTCGCCGAGCAGCGGGGCGGCGCGGCGCAGGAGTGCTTCGCCGTCGGCGAAGTGCTCGAGCACGTCGAGTAGCAGGACGTGGTCATAGACGGCGCGGGGGAGAGCGTCGAGGGCGGCGCCGGCGTTGGCGGAGAGGTCGCACTGGAAGTAGCTCTCCATGGCGTGGCGGGCGGCGGGCTGCGGCAGCGAATCCAGGCCCGTGACGCGGCAGCCGCGCCCGGCCAGGCGTTCGGCCAGGAAGCCGTGGCCGCAGCCGATGTCGAGCACGCGCGCACCGGCCGGCACGGCGCGCTGGGCGAGCCAGTGGCTGGAGCCGGGGGCGTCCTTGAGGGGATAGTGGACCCAGTATTCGGCGAACTCCGGCGCGGGCGCGACGGACTGCACGGTGCGGCGGTAGCGCCACAGGGCGCGGGCCACGTTGCCGGCGTACTTCAAGCCGTTGACGTAGCAGATCTCCTGGCCGTAGTAAGTAGGGATGGGCACCTCGCGGATGCGCATGCCCTGGTGGCCGAGCTTGATGATGATCTCGGTGTCGAAGTGGAAGTCGGCGGTCATCCGCTCCATGTCGATCTGGCGCAGGGCGGCCAGCGAGTAGGCGCGGTATCCGCTGTGAAACTCGGTCAGGCGCATGCCCAGCGCCAGGTTTTCGAGCGCGGTGAGGATGCGGTTGCCCGCGTACTTGTACAGCGGCATGCCGCCCTTCAGCGGGCCGCCGTAGTCGCGCATCATGCGCGAGCCGAAGACGGCCTCGGCCTCGCCGCGGACGATGGGGGCGTAGAGGTGGGCGAGAATCTCGGGCGCGTACTGGCCGTCGCCGTGGAGCAGGACGACGACGTCGAAGCCGCGGCCGATCATGTAGCGGTAGCCGGCGCGCTGGTTGCCGCCGTAGCCGAGGTTGCGGGCGTGGCGCAGGACGGTGAGCTTGGGCAGGTCCCGCAGCAGCTTGACGCCCATGGCGAGTTCGAAGGTGGCGTCCTGGCTGGCATCGTCGAAGACAACGACCTCCTCGACGTTCCGCCACACGTTGGGGGGGATGCGCTTCAGCACCGGCAGCAGGGTGGTGACGGCGTTGTAGGCGACCACGAGGATGCCGACCCGCTTGCCGCAGCAATCGGCGACGGACTCGTCGTCGCGCCAGCCGCTGGGCAGGGCCAGGGGCCGAGGTTCGAAGGGCAGGGGGCCGGCGATGATGTCCGGGTCCGGGCGGGCCGTCGGGAGGGCAGCCATACCAGGTTATTCGACACTTGGCCGCCCGGACTTTAGCCGCCGCGCGGGCGGCGCGGGGGCTGGCGCAATCCGGCGCCCTGGCAGGCCAACCTCCGCCGGCGTCCGCCGCGCTGCACGGCGGCATCGAGAAACGCCGGGCGCGCCAAGTTCTCCCTGCCCTCCCGGCCGAGGGCCAGGGGGGCGCTACGGCGCTGCCGGCGAGGGCGCGGGTGAAGATCCGGGCGCGGCGGATGACGGGAGCGCCGCGGGGCGGGCGCTCCACAGGGCGCCGGCGAGGGTCAGCAACAGCAGGGCCGCGGGCAGCGAGGACCAGGGCACCGGAGAGGTGACCATCCAGAAGGTGAAAGGGAGAAAGACGATTGCCAGCGGGAGCTTCACCGCGGCCGCCGTACGGCTTTGCAGCAGCAGGGCCAGCACCAGCAGCAGCAGGGCCGCGTCCTGAAGGTAGCTGTGCCAGGAGAGAAGCAGGCCGCCGAGCAGCGCGAAGGCGAGGCCGGACCGCCAGTCCCGCGGATCGCGCGAGATCAGCCAGAGCACCGCGGCCGCCACGCAGAGCGAGGCCGCGGCGGTGGCCGGAAGCTCGTAGGCCGGCAGGAGATTGAGCATCAGGCCGTGGAGGTTGGGCATGCGTTCGATCAAGGGGTGC
>DAHVTI010000519.1 GCA_027324255.1 Bryobacterales bacterium
CCCCCCCGGGCCCGCACAGCACGTGTGTGTTGTGAAGCCGGCTCCCGGCGTCTTCCAGCATCCCCGCCGCCACCAGCACTCCCGTCTGAGCCGCGATACGAGCCAGCGCCTCCGTCGCCGGCCCCGGGATCCTCTGCGCGCACCCCCGCGCCGCTTTCAGCGCCGCGCGCAGCCACGCCGCGTGGTCTCCCACCGGATGATTCGGATTGAACCCGCTCACCGACAGTTCCGGGAACAGCGCCAACTGAGCCCCCGCCTCCGCCACCTCCCGCGCCGCCTCCGCCATCCGCTCCAGGTTCCCGCTGATGTCGCCGCTCTGGCTGTTTATGGGAACCGCCGCCGCCCGCACCATGTCGCGCATAACATCAGGTTACAGAGATCCGCCCTCCACAACAGCCTGCCCCTGCCCGCGCGTCCTCTCGGAAAGCCGGACAAGCGCTCCCGGCGTCTGACCCGCCGTTCGCGGTCTCTGCCCAACCGCCGGCGTAGAATGATCAGCGTGACCCGCCGCCAAGCCTGCTCCCTGCTCTGCGCCGCTCCGCTCCTCCCGGCCCAGGACCACACCCCCGTCCTCGTCCCCCGCCTCGCCGGCGAGTGGACGCGGATCGCCTCCACTCCCGATCTCGGCAAGTTCTCCACCCCCAAGCAAGAGGTGGTGGACTTCGCCGTCTGGCAGGCTCTGGACGGCACGTGGCAAGCCTGGTCCTGCATCCGCCATACCGCCGAGCCCGGCGCCACCCGCCTCTTCTACCGCTGGCAGGGCAGGGAACTCACCGCCCCGGACTGGGAGCCCATGGGCATCGCCCTGCACGCCGAACCCGCCTTCGGCGAACGCCTCGGCGCCCTCCAGGCCCCCTTCGTCCTCAACGTCGCCGCCGAGTTCCGCCTCTATTACACCAGCGGCGGCCGCGCCTTCCTCCTCGCCGGCCACGACGGCAAGACCTTCGCCCGCCGCATGACCTCCCCCGGCCGCTTCGGCCTCTTCGGCCCCTTTGAAGGCGACGCCGAGGCCAAGGTCGTCGGCGGAGGCGGGCGCGACATCATGATCCTCCACGACGGTCCCCGCTACATCGCCTACTACACCGCCAACCCCGACGGCCTCGGCAGGGTCTACGCCCGCGTCTCCTCCAATCTCGCCGATTGGTCCGATCCCCGCGTCGTCGCCTTCGGAGGCGAGGCCGGCGCCGGACCCTACTCCGCCGAATGCCCCTGCGTCTATCGCCTCCCCGGCACTCCCCACTACTACCTCTTCCGCACCCAGCGCTACGCCAACCCGCCCGAAACCCGCGTCTACCGCTCTCAGGATCCCCTCTCCTTCGGCATCGGGGATGATCGCTCCCTCGTCGCCCGCCTCCCCCTCGCCGCCCCCGAACTGGTCCTCCATCGCGGCGTCCTCCACATCGCCGCCCTCATGCCGGACCTCAAAGGCCTCCGCATCGCCCGCCTCGATTTCGCCCCCCGCCTGCCGCTGGCCGATTAACCCTTCGCCCCCTTTGCATTTGCGCCTCGAAGGTTCATCCTGGAAGTGAAAGGTGTGTGCCTCGTGGACTCCCGAGCACAACTCTCCGGTGCTGCATCATTGCTGTTTATTCGTCTATCCTTCGGGCCTCGCTTTTTCGCTGCGCGGGTCATCAAATCGTCAAATTCAATTCCAAGAGAAATCAATCACATACACACGATCTATAGAATCGAGTATTGACCTGCTACAAGATCTTGGGGTATCGTTGCCAGTGCCCCCACACCCCTCAGCCCCTGGCTGAGCCCCGTTTGGGGACGCGGTCTCAACAAAATATCAAGGAGCCAGCGATGGGACAGTTGAGTGTCGACCTGAGCGCCCATGTCAGATCTTTCCGGAGGAATCTGCGCAAGGAAGAGAGGACCGGGCTGTCATTCCCCCGGTACTTCACCGCCCGGCTGGAAGCCGGCAAAACCCCGTATGACGAAGTCAAATGGGAGCTCCGCACCGCCTCCATCGGCAACGACAAAGGCGCCGTCATCTTCGAGCAGAAAGACACCGAGATTCCGGCCGACTGGTCCCAGACGGCTACCAATATCGTCGCCTCCAAATACTTCCACGGGCGGATGGGCACCCCCGAGCGCGAACGCTCCGTCGCGCAGTTGGTCCACCGCGTCGTCGACACCATCGCCGAATGGGGCATCGACGGCCGCTACTTCCACTCTCTCGAGGATGCCGCCAACTTCCGCAACGAGCTCGCCCACCTCATGCTCACCCAGAAGGCCTGCTTCAACTCGCCCGTCTGGTTCAACGTCGGCGTGAAGGAAGAAAACCGCGGCTACGGCTGGTACTACGAAGAGACCTCCGATTCCATCAAGAAGCTCGACAAGTCCACCCACCGCCCGCAGTGCTCCGCCTGCTTCATCAACTCCGTCCAGGACTCCCTCGAATCCATCCTCGACCTGGCCAAGACCGAGGGCATGCTGTTTAAGTGGGGCTCCGGCACCGGCACCAACCTCTCCACCCTGCGCGAGGAAAACGGCCTCCTCTGGGGCGGCGGACGCGCCTCCGGCCCGCTGTCTTTTATGAAGGGCTTCGACGCCTTCGCCGGCGTCATCAAGTCCGGCGGCAAGACCCGCCGCGCCGCCAAAATGGTCATCCTCAACGCCGAGCACCCCGACATCGAGCAGTTCATCTGGTGCAAGGCCAAGGAAGAGCGCAAGGCCCACACCCTTATCGACGCCGGCTACGACTCCTCCCTCGACGGCGAAGCCTACGCGTCCATCTTCTTCCAGAACGCCAACAACAGCGTCCGCGCCTCCGACGATTTCATGCACGCCGTCGAAAAGGACCAGGACTGGTGGACCAAGTCCGTCGTCAGCGGCGAACCCGTCAAGAAGTTCCGCGCCCGCGACCTCATGCGCGGCATCGCCGAAGCCACCTGGCAGTGCGGCGACCCCGGCATGCAGTTCGATACCACCATCAACGCCTGGCACACCTCCAAGAACACCGCCCGCATCAACGCCTCCAACCCTTGCTCCGAGTACATGTTCCTCGATGACTCAGCCTGCAACCTGGCCTCGTTGAACCTCATGAAGTTCTTGAACGCCGCCGGCCAGTTCGACGTCGAGGCCTTCCGTCACGCCGTCGATACCGTCATCCTCGCCCAGGAAATCCTGGTCGACAGCGCCAGCTACCCCACCGAGAAAATCGCCCGCAACTCCCACGAATACCGCCCCCTCGGCCTCGGCTTCGCCAACCTCGGCTCCCTCCTCATGTCCATGGGCGTGCCTTACGACTCCGATCAGGGCCGCGCCTGGGCCGGCGCCATCTCCGCCATCATGTGCGGCCAGGCCTACCTCACCAGCGCCCGCACCGCCGAAACCGTCGGCCCCTGCCCCGGCTACGCCATCAATGAGCAGCCCTTCCTCGGCGTCATCAAGATGCACTGGGATGCAGTCAATGGAATCGACTCCAAACTCGTCCCCCAGTCCATGTTCCAGGCCGCCTACGATGTCTGGAAGAACGCCTACGAGCTAGGCCAGAAGACCGGCTACCGCAACGCCCAGGTCACCGTCATCGCCCCCACCGGCACCATCGGCTTCATGATGGATTGCGACACCACCGGCGTCGAGCCCGACCTGGCGCTGGTGAAGTACAAGAAACTCGTCGGCGGCGGCGTCATCAAGATCGTCAACAATACCGTCCCCTCCGCCCTCATCCGCCTCGGTTACTCCCCTGAGCAGATGGAGGAGATCGTCCGCCACATCGACGCCCACGGCACCATCGAGGGCGCGCCCCACCTCAAGCCCGAACACATCCCCGTCTTCGACTGCTCCTTCAAGGCCCCCAACGGCTCCCGCTTCATCCACCACATGGGCCACATCCGCATGATGGCCGCCGTCCAGCCCTTCATCTCCGGCGCCATCTCCAAAACCATCAACATGCCCGAGGAAAGCACCGCCGAAGACATCGCCGGCGCTTACCTCGAAAGCTGGAAGCTCGGCATCAAGGCCGTGGCCATCTATCGCGACGGCTCCAAACGCGTCCAGCCCCTCAGCTCGGGCAACGCCAAGGGCGAGAAAAAAGCCTCCCTCCCCTCGCCCGCCCCCGCCCGCGTCGAAGAGCGCATCGTCTACCGGCCCCAGCGCCGCAAGCTCCCCGACGAGCGCCAGGCCTTCACCCACAAGTTCTCCATCGCCGGCCACGAAGGCTACATCACCGTCGGCCTCTTCGAGGACGGCACCCCCGGCGAGCTCTTCATCACCATGGCGAAGGAAGGCTCCACCATCTCCGGCCTCATGGACTCCTTCGCCACCGCCGTCTCCTACGGCCTCCAGTACGGCGTCCCGCTCAAGTTCTTCGTGGACAAGTTCAGCCACGTCCGCTTCGAGCCCTCCGGCTACACCGGCAACCCCCAGATCGCTTACGCCAAGTCGATCATGGATTACATCTTCCGCTGGCTCGCCCTCAAATTCATCGGACCCAACTCCGTCGAAAACGAAGCCGGCGAATCCATGCGCCTCCGGCCCACTGAGCCCGAGCCCCAGCAGAAACTCCAGTTCGCCCCCGCCGACGGCATGGACGACGCCCCCGTCTGCTCCGAGTGCGGCGGCATCATGACCCGCAACGGCGCCTGCTACAAATGCGAGAACTGCGGCGGCACCTCCGGCTGCTCCTAAGGTCTCCCCGCATCTCATCCCAAAAGAAGCCGCCCCCCGCGGGGCGGCTTTTTCTCTACCTCTCCTCAGCCGAACCCCTCATCCCGCCGGCCGCGAAAGTGGACGACAGACGAAAGGAAGACCATGGAACCCGCTATCTATCTCGGAATCCTCTTCGCCGGCCTCGCCGTCGGCGGCGCCCTCGCCGGCCTCCTCCTCAAGGGCAGCCGCGGCCCCAACTTCGCCGCCGGCGAAGCCGAAGTCGCCGAACTCAAGGCCCGCATCGAAGAGCGCGAAGAGGCAGTCAAGGACCTCCGCCACCAGGTCGACGCCGAGCGTGCCTCCTACTCGCGCCTCCAGGCCGTCCACACCGAAATCGCCGCCGCCCGCGCCGCCGCCGACGAGCGCGCCCTCGCCGTCCCCAAGCTCGAGGCCCAACTCGAAGAAAAGGACCGCACCATCGCCGCCCTCAACGACAGGATCCTCGGCCTCGAGTCCCGCCACGCCTCCCTCCTCACCCGCCTCGATGAAACCGAACGCGCTCAGGCCGATAAGCTCAAGGTCCTCGAAGAAGCCCAGCTCAAGCTCGCCGAAACCTTCAAGGGCGTCGCCGCCGAAGCCCTCGCCGCCAATAACGAAAACTTCCTCACCCTCGCCCGCGGCGACCAGGACGTACGCCAGAAAGCCCTCGACGAAACCCTCAAGCCCCTCAAGGACAAACTCGACTCCCTCGAAAAGGAGCGCGTCGAATCCTTCGCCGGCCTCAACGAGCAGTTCCGTCTCCTCCAGAACGCCCAGCTCCAGGCCGCCGCCGAAACCTCCAAGCTCGCCAACGCCCTCCGCACCCCCGCCGTCCGCGGCCGCTGGGGCGAAATGCAGCTCCGCCGCGTCGTCGAAATGGCCGGCATGGTCGAATACTGCGACTTCGAAGAGCAGGTCTCCGTCGACACCGAAGGCGGCAAGCTCCGCCCCGACATGATCATCCGCCTCCCCAACCACCGCGAAATCGTCGTCGACTCCAAGGTCTCCCTCGCCGCCTACCTCGACTCCCTCGAAATCGCCGACGACAACGACCGCCAGGCCCGCCTCGCCGACCACGCCACCCAGGTCCGCCAGCACGTCCAGCGCCTCGCCGGCAAAGCCTATTGGGACCAGTTCCCGCACGCCCCCGACTTCGTCGTCGCCTTCCTCCCCGGCGAGACCTTCTTCAGCGCCGCCCTCCAGAAGGACCCCGAACTCATCGAGTACGGCGTGCAGAACCGCGTCCTCCTCGCCACCCCTACCACTCTGATCGCTCTCCTGAAGGCCGTCGCCTACGGCTGGCGCCAGGAAAAGCTCGCCCAGAACGCTCAGGAGATCTCCGACCTCGGCAAGGAACTCTACGACCGCCTGCGCGTTTTCGCCAACCACATGGACGGCGTCCGCGCCGGCCTCGAGCGTTCCGTCGATTCCTACAACCGCGCCGCCGGCTCGCTCGAATCCCGCGTCCTCGTCTCCGCCCGCCGTTTCAAGGACCTCTCGGCCGCCACCGGCGAAGACCTGCCCCCGGCCGAGACCGTCGACAAGCAGCCCCGTCCGCTCCAGACTGCCGCCTCGGAGAACGAAGACCTGGCCCTGCTCGCAGCCGCCTCCGGAGCCGCCAACGGCAACGGCGCCTGAGCCCGTTTACTCGCGCCCGCTCAGCCCGTATTCCTTGATCCGGTACTGCAGCGTCCGCAGGCTGATGCCCAGCTCCTGCGCCGCGTGCGTCCGGTTGCCGCCGTGCTTCTTCAGCGCAGCTTCAATCGCCCGCCGCTCCACGTCGCGCATGTTCAGTCCGCCCGTGGCGCCCGCCCCCACGGCCACGTCTTCCGCGAACGGCAGGTGCTCCGGCAGGATCTCGTCTTCCGCCAGGATCGCCGCCCGCTCCATCACGTTTTCCAACTCCCGCACGTTGCCCGGCCACGAGTGCGCCCGCAGCGCGTAACGCGCCCCGTCGCTCAGCCGCAGGTTCGGCTTCTCGAACCGCCGCGACACCTGCGCCAGGAACTGCTCCGCCAGCGCGTCCACGTCCGCCGGCCGCTCCCTCAGCGGCGGAATCTCGATCGGAAACGTGTTCAGCCGGAAATACAGATCCGCCCGGAATCGTCCCGCCTGCACCTCTTTCGACAACTCCCGGTTCGTCGCCGCGATGATCCGCACGTCCGCCTCCACTGGCTTCGTGCCCCCCACCCGCTCGAACACTTTTTCCTGGATCACCCGCAGCAGCTTCGACTGCAGCCCCGGGTCCAGTTCCCCGATCTCGTCCAGGAACAGCGTCCCCCCGTGCGCCCGTTCGAACACGCCCGTGTGCCGCTCCACCGCCGACGTGAACGATCCCTTCTCGTGCCCGAACAACTCGCTTTCGATCAGCGTCGGCGCCAGAGCCGCGCAGTTCACCGCCACAAATGCCTTGCCCGCCCGCCTGCTGTGCGCGTGCAGGCACCGCGCAATGACCTCTTTCCCCACTCCGCTCTCCCCCAGCAGCAGCACGTTGGCCGGCGTCGGCGCCACTTTCTGCAACAGCCCCAGAATGTGCAGCATCCTCTGGTCCCGCGCCACCACGTGCCCGCACAGCCCCGGCGTCTGTTGCACCCCCTCCGCCGGCATAGCATGGTCCTCTTCTTCCGTCTTCAGCGCCATCGCCCGCCGTACCAGCCGCCGCAGTTCCTCCGGGCTCCGCAGCGGCTTTTCCAGGTAGTCCAGCGCCCCCCGCTTCATCGCCTCCACCGCCGTCGCCACCGTCCCGAACCCCGTGATCAGCACGAACGGCGTCCCCGGCGCGTGCTCCCCGAACCATTTCTGCACGTCCAGCCCGTCCCCGTCCGGCATCTTCAAATCGGAGATCACCAGCGAGTACCGCCCCGCCCCGCAGGCTTTCCGCGCCTCCGCCACCTTCGCCGCCGTGGCGACCTCATACCCCTCGCCCCGCAGAATCGCCTCCAGCAACTCCCGGAACCCCGAATCATCGTCCACAATCAGAATCGGATCCATCGATTAGCCTTCCCCTCACCTGGATGCAGTTTCTGCACCCCCGTGACGCCATCTGTGGGGCAGGCCTCCAGGCCGGCCCCGCGTTCGATCGCATACAGCGGGTCCTGGGGCGGCCCTAAAGTTTCCCTCCTTTCCTCCGATCTGTATATCAGTTGTGACCCCGAAACAAAGGAGGTCATTGGTTCAGTGGATCACAATCCCCGGGCGATTCCAGGCTCCCGCTGAAGAGCTGCCCCGCCTCCCCCGGCTCCGCAACCTTGAATGGTTCGCGTCCAGCGGCCAAAGCCGCATCGAAGGCGGAGTTGACAGCTATCCCCCGTCCGGCGAAGGCCGGCGGGCCGACGCGGGACCCCGGAATCGCCCTTTCTCTTTCTCACCCCGCCCCGAACTCCTTCACCGCTTCCCCCGCCCCCGCCAGGTTCGCCAGCCGCATCTCCGAGTACTTCCGCGACAACAGCACCCCCTGCGCCCCCGCCTTCAGCGCGGCCAGCACCGCCCCCTTCGTCCCCAGCGGCGTCGACCGCGAATTCTCCAGCTTCGTCGGAATGTCGATGTCGATCCCCGGCCAGATCTGCGTCTTCGTCCCCGCCGCCCCTTTCACCGCCCGCTCCGCCTCCCTCCGCACATAGTCGCTCGACAGCCCCGTGAATGGTATCTGCTCGTACCCGCGCTCCGCGTAGTTCAGCACCTCGTAGTGCAACCGCAGCGCCTCTTCCTTGTCCATGTCACTGTACACGTGCTGCTCCACGCTGTCCACGTAGCTCGCCATCCGCTCCCCGCCGCAGTTGTGGTACATCACCATTTTCAAAAAGTCCGAGCACGGCGCCAGCGCCTTCAAGTCCTGCTGCGCCCGGTACCACGGGCTGAACGAGTTGTTGTGCCAGATGTGCCAGCCCCACCTCCACTGCCGGCTTCGCCGCCTTCACCCGCTGGTAGATCAGCGCATAGCACTCCCGCAGACTGTCGTGCCACAACTGCTCCCACGCCAGGATCTCCGGGTAGCGCATCGCGATCCGCAGAAACTCCACGTAGTGCCCGTCCACCGGC
>DAHVTI010000538.1 GCA_027324255.1 Bryobacterales bacterium
CGTCCGGATCGGCTCGAAGCCCGGATCCATGTGGTGAATGTGAATCGCCTGGGCATCCGCCGGCTGCTGCCGCCACAGCAGGTGCACCGTCCTCGCCAGCAGTCGCAACATTCCGCGCGTCCGTTGAAACGTCGAAAGCGACGCCGTCTTCTCCGTCATCATCTCCAGTAGCTTCGGATGCATCGGGTAGGTTTTCGCAAACTGCTCCTTCAGGTCAGGCCCCGTCGCCTCGGCCGGCAGCCCGTCCTTGTTCGCCTGCCACGTGTGCGCGTAGGCCTCCGCCACCTCCGCGGCAGCGCTCATGTCCACTTTCTTGAACAGCCTCACCCGCAGCACATCGGCCGTCTCGTCTTCTGCTGTCGGGTTCAAAGCCGTGGATGAGCGGACAGCCACGCTGTCCACCTCTTCCATCACCGCCGCCGCTCGTTCGTTCTCCTCCTTGTAGGCATCTCCGGCCTTGTCGTCCTTCCCCACCGCCAGCGTGTACACCAGCGCCACCTGAGGCGTCGATGCCACTGCCTTGAACAGCGCATGGATGAACGCCGTGAACTGCCCGCTCGCGTTCGGCCATGCCCGCTCCACCTTCCTCAGGTAAACCGAAATCTCATCCAGCATGATCAGCGTCGGTTCGCCCCCGAAAAGCTCTCGCAGCACCTCCGCGCCCGGCGCGACGTGCTTTTCGTCGGAATTCCGCACCAATTCATACCCGGCTTTGCCCCCCAATTGATAGGCCAGTTCTCCCCACAAGCTGTAGGCGCGAACATCGGCTTCCAGCAGCCGTCCGTTGGCCGGGTCGGTGTTCTCTCCGTCCAGGGCCGCGATCCGCACAGTGCCGGTCGGCAGCAGCGCCGGATCGACAAACCGCTCCACCCCCTCCACGCCCTTCATCCCTCTCGCCGCATGGGTGATCGCGATCAGTCCGTGTGTCTTGCCCCCGCCATACTGCGTCCCCAGCCGGATCACCGGCGAGATCTCGCCGCCCTTCCCGCTCAGCCGCAGGAACACCGCCTTCATCAGTTCCTTCAGCCCGCGCGTCGGAAAGCTCTTCCCGAAGAACAGCGGCGCCTCCAGGTAGTCCGGCAGCGCCGTCCCGTTCACCACCTGCGACAGGTCCGCCATGAACTGCTCATCGCGCGTCGCCCCCGAAAGTACGTCTTCCCGCGGCTCGCAAGTATCGAAGATCAATGGGATGCTCATGGTCTCAATCCGAAAGCTCCAGTCTATTCCATTCCAGTCCCTTGTGGCCCTGACATAATATGGAAGCGGTGAAACTCACTGGCATCGCCAAATTCGCCCGCATTTTTCGGCATCCTGTGGCTCCCCGGCCCGAACACGTCGAGATCTATCGCCACTGGCAGGCCCTGTCCCTCACAGCCGAAGACTGGCACATGGCCCTCCTCATCTTCCGCGAGATGGGATGGCAGCCCCTCCGGCCTTTCGACAGCTATCTGTATCCCCTGTCCTTCGTCACGCCGGACGAAGCGGTACTCATGGCCGAGGCCGGCCGCACTCTCTTCCAGGCCATCGAACGCGAACCCGCACTCTCCGCCTCCGTTCAGATGGACCTTGGACTCTTCCACGAGATCCTCCTCTTCATCTCCAAGGATTCCTTCATCATTGGCAGGCCAGGCGACATGGAACGAGCCAGTTTCGAAACCCCATAGTCCCACCATCCTACCCACCGTCCTGCAACCTCAACACTCGCCTCCAAACCGTTCCACCCGCTGGAAGCCCTCCGCCAGTGGGTTCGGCGGGCGGTCAGAGCCTTTTACGCCGTCGGCTTCAGGCGAGTGACAAAAGTTGAAAATCTCAATTTCCCCTGAAATCAACAAACTACCGCACCCCCCCGAGCAGGTTCCCCGCCCCCGCCCCCGAAACTCTTCCGCGGAGGTCACTCTTATGCTCATTTACGACGATTCCCCCGGCGCCCCCGTCACCCGGCGCACCGGCCCCACCCCCGAAACCCACCAGCCCTCGCCCTCCGGCG
>DAHVTI010000547.1 GCA_027324255.1 Bryobacterales bacterium
ATCGAGCCCCAGATCCTCCGCGAGTGCGTCTACGACGCACCTCCGCTGTGGCGCGGCCCCCGGGTCGACCACCCCCCTACGCTCGCGCGTTCCCCGCTTCGCCCCCGCCGCCGACAACCCCGAAGTGCTCGCCCTCTAACGCGAATCCATTCGCAAGGTCCTGACCCTCTGCCCCGGGATCGAGGTCCTCTCGCTCGACACCAACGACCCCGGCTCCGGCATGAGCTGGAGCGGCGGCCCCTACCAGGGCCCCAACGGCAATTCGCTGTTCCGTGGCCGCCAGATGCACGAGTGCTGCCGCGAGTTCTTTGGCGCGCGGCAACCCTCCTCGCCGCTCTCCAGTGAGCGGCGCGTGGATCTTTCCGAGGATTCCAGCGCCGCTTCGCTCGGTCCGGCAGTCCGCCAGGGGTCCGAATTCGCCTCACCTCTTAGCCGCCACCCCGCCGCGTCAATTCGCTTCCCGTCCCAAGCCGCTATCGAAAGATAGATTAAATAGCCTTTTTGCACTAGCCAATTCGTACGTTCTGTAATAGTCTTATTTCAATTGGGGTTGGGTGAAATCCGTCCAACACCGAGGAAGACTGTATCACTACTCTCGTAGGGGGTTCCGTATGAATCAGTCCAGGAGGACTGGGCGAGCCGTGTGGCTCGCGTCTCTCGTTGGGATCTGCTGCGCCGCGATTCTCCCCGGCCAGCAGATTTCCGGTTCGATTTCCGGCGTCGTCAAAGACGCCCAACAGGCAGTAGTCGCAGGCGCGAAGGTTGTTCTCGTCAACCAGCAGCAGGGGGGTGCCCGCGAGACCACGACCGCCACGGACGGCGGTTTCGTCTTCACGCCGCTTCAGCCCGGGGCCTACACGCTGACCGTCGAAGCCGCGGGCTTTAAGAAGTTCGAGCAGAAAGAATTGCGCCTCTCGGCCAGTGACCGTCTGCTGCTGCCCGACATCGTCCTCGCTGTCGGCCAACTGTCCGAATCCGTCACGGTCGAAGCCACGGCGGTAGCGCTCCAGGCCCAGTCCGCCGAGCGCTCCGGCATTCTCACCAACCGCCAGGTCAACGACCTCGCGATGACCGGCCGTAACTTCCTAGACCTGGCCCGCACCGTTCCGGGCATCGTCTACACGGGCGGCCTTGGCGGCATTCAGGCCAACGGCGGCCGCGGCAATCAGAACAATCTCACACTTGACGGCATCACCAACGTCGACACCGGCTCCAACGGCGGCTCCCTCGCCACCACCAACGTCGACATGATCGCGGAGTTCAAGATCACCACGAACTCCCAGCCCGCCGAGTTCGGCCGCTCCTCCGGCGCCCAGATCCAGGTGGTTACCAAGTCCGGCACCAAGGATTTCCACGGCACCGGCTACCTCTTCCACCGCCATGAAGGTCTGAACGCGAACAACTGGCGCAACAACATCGAGAACCGGCCGCGCCAGTTCTACCGCTACAACTTCGCCGGCTTCAACGTCGGCGGCCCCGCCTACATCCCAGGGAAGTTCAACAAGGACAAGGAGAAGCTCTTCTTCTTCATCGGCATGGAATGGCAGAACCAGCTCATTCCCCAGGGCCGCCGCGACGTCACCGTGCCCACGGAGCTCGAACGCGCCGGCGACTTCTCCCAGTCCAACGAGTCCGGCGGCGCCAAGCTCACCATCTTTGACCCCGCCAACAACAGGCAGCCCTTCCCGGGCAACATCATCCCCGCCAGCCGGATCAACGCCGACGGCCAAAAGATCCTCAGTTGGTATCCGAAGCCGAATGCCGCCGGCCTGAACCCGAACTGGAACTACCAGACCCAGTACTCCGACACCTACCCCCGCCGCGAACGCATCTTCCGCGGCGATTACCAGATCAACGATAAGTGGCGCGCCTACGCCCGTTACATCTCCACCTAC
Organism: Bryobacterales bacterium; assembly: GCA_027324255.1. Lineage (GTDB taxonomy): Bacteria > Acidobacteriota > Terriglobia > Bryobacterales > Bryobacteraceae > Paludibaculum. The sequence goes on from DAHVTI010000547.1 coordinate 1,896, forward strand.
TCGCAGACCAACAAGAACTACGGGCAGTGGAGCGCCGACTACAACATCCCCTTCGGCCCGATGAACTTCGGTAACCCTGGCTGGTCCTTCATCACAAACGTCACCACCGTCATCAATCCCACTCTCACCAACGAGTTCATCTTCGGTTCGTCGAAGAACGTGCTCAACATCGATCCCGTCAACGACGCCTTCGACCGCAAAAAACTCAACCTCGCCTACAAGATGCCGTTCCCCGACGCCGACAAGCTCGGCCTCGTGCAGAACTGGCGTTGGGGCGGCGTGCCCAGCGCGCCTTTCACCGGTTTCAACGGCACCCCCTTCCGCAACTTCAACCACACCTACGACCTCACCGACAACGTCGCCAAGATCGTGGGCGCCCACACCTTCAAGGCCGGCGCCTACCTCCACAAGTCCCTCAAGGACCAGACCGCCTTCACCTCCGTCAACGGCAACATCAACTTCGACCGCGACGGCAACAACCCCGGCGACACCAACTGGGCCTTCGCCAACGCGCTGCTCGGCTCCTTCCGCACCCTGGAGCAGTCCAATCAGGCGCTGAACGGCCAGTACCGTTCCTGGAACGTCGAGTGGTTCGTCCAGGACAATTGGCGCGTAAGTAACAAACTCACGCTCGACTACGGCGTGCGCTTCTACTGGATCCAGCCGCAGTACGACCGTGCCCTCCAGACCGCTTCCTACAACCCGTTCCTTTACGACACCAAGGCCGCCGGCGTCCTGCGCCAGCCCTGCATGGCCGGTGGCGCCAGACGGGCCTGCGATCCCATCTCCGGCGAGGTCGGTCCCGCCGCGTTGATCGGCTCGCTCATCAACACCGGCGCCGGCTTCGTCAACGGCCTCTACGCCAACGGCATGGGCCGCGCCGGCCAAAACGGCTACCCCGCCGGCCTCATCGACGGCAAAGGCATCCTCTTCGCCCCGCGCTTCGGCGCCGCCTACCGCATCAACGACAAGACCGTGGTCCGCACCGGCATCGGCGTCTTCTACGACCGCTTCCAGGGCAACCCCGTGTTTGATATGCTGCCCAACCCGCCGTCCACCAACCGCCCGCAGTTCTGGTACGGGAACCTGGCCTCCATCCCTCCGGCCTCCGCCGGCGTCTACTTCCCGGCCAACGTGATCGGCTTCGACAAGAAGGGCGATATCCCCACCACCTACAACTGGAACTTCACCGTCCAGCGCCAATTGCCTTACAGCATCCTGATGGACGTCGCCTACGTCGGCTCTTCCTCTTCGCACCTCATTTACCGCAACAACCGCAACGCCATCCCGCTCGGCGGCGCGTGGCTGCCCCAGAACCAGGACCCGCTCAAAGATAATCCGCAGTTCGACGGCTCCACCACCAAGGCCATCAACTTCTACCGCCCCTACATGGGCTACGGCGACACCAACGTCATCAACTTCGGCGCCAACTCCAACTACAACTCCCTCCAGGTGGGCGCTAACCGCCGCTTCGGCAAGAACCTCACTTTTGGCCTGGCCTACACCTGGTCCAAGGCCCTAGGGGTGGCCAGCGGCGACGGCGAGTACGACAACCCCTTCAATGCCAGGGTCGCCAACTACGGGCTGCTGAGCTTCGACCGCCAGCACAACCTGGTGTTCAATTACGTCTACGACCTGCCCAAGTTCGTCAAGGGAACGTCGGCCGCCGCCAAGATCGCCGGCGGTTTCACGAACAACTGGCAGATCTCCGGCATCACCACAATGCAGTCCGGCGCGCCAGACAGCATCGGCTTCGGCGTAGCCGGCCTGAGCAACACCAACGAGCGCTTCACCGGCTCCCCCAACGTCGGTCCGCGCATCGTCTACACCAAGCCGGTCTCCTATATCGGCGGGGAGTACAACTGGATCTCCACCGACGGCTTCACCACCCCCGCCCTCAAGGGCAGCCAGGGCTTCGACTCCAGCCCGCGGCCGATCCGCCTACCGGGCGACCACAACTGGGACGTCTCCGTCTTCAAGAACTTCCCCCTGGGCAGCGCCGAATCCCGCTACCTCCAGCTCCGCCTGGAGATGTTCAACGCTCCCAACCATACCCGCTTCAGCAGCTTCGGCCGCTCCGCCACCTTCGACAAGGTGGGTGGCAAGATCATCAATCTGCCGACCGCCCTCGGCGGCAACAGCGGCCGTTTCGGCTTCGGCGCCCTCGACGGCACCCGCGACCCGCGCATCATCCAACTCGCCGCCAAGATCTACTTCTAGATCTCCGGCAGGCTGTCACGGCAAGCAAGGCCGCCTCGCCCCACCGGGCGCGGCGGCCTTCTCGCCACGCTCGTACTTCCAGGCCGAATGCATGATCCTCAGTTCACTCACCGCTGATTCGCGACGGATTTCGAGAGGTGGCTGCGCTCCCGCCGGGCCGGTACGCCGGCGAGCAGCCAGCGCCTATACTGAGGCTGCATGATCCTCGCGCTCATTCTGGCCGCGGTTCTTTCCCCGCAACCCGAGCCGTTGGACCGCGGACGGCTCGCTTTCCAGGCCGGCGATCTCAACCGCGCTGAACAGCTCTTTCGCGAATTCCTCAAGCAGCATCCCCAGTCGGCCGAAGCTTACTCCAATCTGGCCGCCGTCCATGCACGCCGCGAACAGTATGCCGAGGCGGTGAAGCTTTACGAGCGAGCGCTCCAGATCAACCCCAAGCTCGTTCCTGTGCACTTCAACATCGCCGTTTCGCTGGGACAGCTCCGCCGCCACAGAGAAGCCGCCACGCACCTGCGCGCGTTCCTGAAGTCGTATCCGGACGAACCGCGCGCCCGCCAGTTGCTGGGCCTGTGCCTGGTGGAGACCGGCGAATTGACGGCCGCACTGAGGGAACTCGAGGCTTCATTCCGGACCAATCCCGACGACGGCAGCATCCGCTACGCGCTGGCTTATGCTCACGCGCGCGCGGGCGATGTCGAGCGCGCGGCCGCCATCTTCCGCGACGCCGATTCCAACCCCGCCCAATCGAAGCTCATCCAGGGCCTGATCGAATACCGCCAGCAGCGCTACGCCGAAGCCAAAGTGTCGCTCCGGGAGGCCGTCGCGGCCATGCCAAACGCAGCGCCCGCCATCGCCGCGCTCGGACGGCTGGAGCTCAACGACAGGAACGACGGCGAAGCCATCGCGCTGCTCGAGCGAGCCGTCAGACTGAATCCCTCCGACGCCGAATCCACCTACCAGCTCGGCGTGCTCTATGGCCGTAACGGCCGCGCCGTGGAGGCGGTCTCCGCCTTGCGGCGCTCCCTGACGCTTCGCGCCAATTATCCGGATCCTCTCTATCATCTGGGACGCCTTGCCTTCGAGCAGAAGGACTACGAAACCGCCCTCGCGGAGCTCGAGCAAGCGCGCCGCATCCTTCCGGACCAGGAAGCCATCCATTTCCTGCTGGGGCGCGTCTACCAGGCCATGGGCCGAGCCGACAAAGCGAAGGCGTCGTTTGCCGAAGTGCGGCGCCTGAAGGCGCTCGGCGTCGAACGCGCTCAGCAACGCCTGGAATCCGGCGAACTCCTGAAGCCATGATCCGGCCCGCCACAGCAATCCTGATCTCCTCGCTCTCCATATTCGGGCAGGGCATGGCCAGCCGCGGCGTCAAGCCCGCCGCGCGCTCCGCCCCTTCCGGGCGCCCCTGGCACTCCCATTTCGTGGACGTGGCGAAACAGGCCGGGCTCACCCGGCCCACCGTCTACGGCACGGAAGCGGTGGCCCAATACATCACCGAGACCACCGCCGCCGGCATCGCCTTCCTCGACTATGACAACGACGGGTGGCTGGACATCTTCATCGTCGGCGGGACGCGGCTCGACGGGGATCCGCCGGACGCCACCAACCGGCTCTACCGCAACAACCGCGACGGCACCTTCAGCAACGTCACGTCGAAGGCCGGATTGCGCCGCACCGGGTGGGGCAACGGCGTTGCAATCGCCGACATCGACAACGACGGGAACCTTGACCTCTTTCTCACCTACTGGGGAGAAAACGTCCTTTACCGCAACAACGGCGACGGCACCTTCGCCGACATCACCGCGCAGTCCGGCCTGCTGCCCGGGCAGAAGCCCCGCTATCCTTTGTGGTTCTCCGGCGCCACCTTCCTCGACTACGACCGCGACGGCCTGGCAGACCTCTTCGTGGCGACCTACGTCGATTTCGACACCTCCCGCGTGCCCAAACCCGGCGCGAACCCCAACTGCAACTGGAAGGGCGTCCCGACGCCCTGCGGCCCCCGCGGCCTACCGCCGGCCCGCCACTTCCTGTATCGCAACCGCGGCGGCGGCCGCTTTGAAGAGGTGTCGGTGAAGTCCGGCATCGCCGCCGCACCCGGCTGTTTCGGCCTCACCGCCATCGCCACCGACCTCGACGACGACGGTTGGCCCGACATCTATGTCGCCTGCGACTCCACGCCTTCCCTGTTCTTCCACAACCGCCAGAACGGCACCTTCACCGAGGATGGAATCGAACGAGGCCTCGCCCTGAACGACGACGGCATGGAGCAGGCCGGCATGGGCCTCGCCATCGGCGACTTCAACAACGATGGGCGTCTCGACGTCTTCAAGACTCATTTCGCCGAAGATACGCACGGGCTCTACCAGAACGTGGGCAAAGGACAGTTCCGCGACGCCACACTGAAGGCCGGCATCGGCGTCGAAACACGCTACATCGCCTGGGGCGCCGGCCTGCAGGACTTCGATAACGACGGCTGGCAGGATCTTCTCATCGCCACCGGCAACGTCTTCTCCGGCCTGGACCGCGAACTGCCGATGAATCCCTACCACACGCCCCCACTCCTGTTCCGGAATCTGGGCGGCGCCTTTGAGCAACTGACGGAGGAAGGCGGGCCGGCGATGCGGCAACGGCACTGCTCCCGCGGCGCGGCCTTCGGCGACTTCGACAACGACGGCGACGTCGACGCCGTGGTGTGGAACCGCAATCAGCCCCCGAGCCTTCTCCGCAACGATTTGAATTCCGGCAACCACTGGCTTCAGGTGAAGTTGAAGGGGACGAAATCGAACAGGGCGGCCGTCGGCGCCAGGGTCACGCTTTCCGCCGGAGGCCGCATGCAGAGCCAGGCGGTGCTGAGCCAGTCGAGCTTCACCTCGGCCAACGATCTGCGCCTGCACTTCGGCCTCGGCCCCGCCGCCGAAGCCGAAATCACCGTCCACTGGCCCTCGGGCCTCCGCGAGCGGTTCTCCGCGCGGCAGGTGGACCGCATCCTCACTCTCACCGAAGGCACTGGAGCCGGCGCGCCCCACGGCGGGAAGTGAGCCTCGCCTGAGGCGCGCGGCCTGTGCCTGCCCGACCTCGTCCACGGGGCGGCCGGGCCGTCGTCAGCATCGCTTCAGCTCCAAATGTAGAATGGCCCAATGCGCCGACCCTCGCTCCTGCGTGTTGCCCTCCTCCTCGGAGGCACCCTCCTCGCCACCGCCGCCCCCGCGCGCTTCAAGACCGTCATCTTCGGCCACCACTCCGACTCGCTCGCCAGCTTCGAATCCTTCGCCCGCAAAGCCAAACAGTCCGGCGCCACCCACATCGTCATCACCGCCGAGGACCTGCCCTGGGCCATGTGGCAGATGGACACCCCCGGCGATCCATACCCCGCCTGGGCCGTCTCCAACGCCGGACTACTGAAGGTCTCCATCCCCGACGCCCTCCAGCCCTTCCTGCCCAAAGACTATTCCGACACCGTTCTCAATATCCTCCGCCAGCGCTGCGAGGTGCTGCGCCAGCTCGGCCTCAAGGCCGCTTTCACCACCTTCGAGCCCCAGATCCTCCCCGAGCGCGTCTACGAAGCCCATCCGCTGTGGCGCGGCCCCCAGGTCGACCACCCCTTGCGCTCGCGCGTTCCCCGCTTCGCCCCCTCCGTCGACAACCCCGAAGTGCTCGCCCTCTATCGCGAGTCCATCCGCAAGCTCCTGACCCTCTGCCCGGAAATCGAGATCCTGTCGCTCCACACCAACGACTCCGGCTCCGGCATGAGCTGGAGCGGCGGACTCTACCAGGGTCCCAACGGCAATTCGCTGTTCCGCGGCCGCCAGATGCATGAGCGCTACCGCGAGTTCTTCGGCGCTCTCCAGACCGGCGCCCAGGACGCCCGCCCCGGCCCACTCGAAATCGACGCCGAATGGGTGCGCGAACCTGCCCCCGATCTCGTCGCATCCAGGCTTGGCCCCGGCATGGCCGTCGCCAACCTGGAAGGCCCCGGCGCCACCCCCTACAAGGCCGTCGCCGGCTTTCTGCTCGACTACTTCTATCCTTTCTATCCCGCTCAGGGCCTGCCGCTGCCCGTCCGCTACCTCGAGGAACTGGAGCAGGCCTCCGAATCCCCCGCGCCCCGCCTCTTCTATCTCATCGGAGACCGCCTGGAAAGCGACCTCTACCTGCAGCTCTACGACGCCTTCCGGAAGAGCCCCACCCACGACGACGTCTCCCGGATGCAACTGCTCCGCTCCCTCGCCGCCGCGCGCGCCGGCGAAGCTGGAGCCAGCGCCCTGCTCGACGCCTGGATGGCCCTCCACCGCGTCCAGCGCGATGCCGGCATCCTTAACTTCGGCGGCACCATCTTCTATATAGGCTCCGTCCACCAGCGCCTGCTCACCCGCCCCTTCGTCCCGTTTCCGGAGGAGTTGACGGCCGAAGAGACGCAGTATTACCGAAAATTCCAGTTCCAGGCCCGCACCGAAGAGCGCGCCCGCGATCTCGGCGACATCCAGGGCACCCGCCAGTACCAGGGCCTCGGCGGCGCCGCCGTCTCCGGGCGGATCCTCGTCCGCATGCACGCCGATCTCGCCCGCGCCCGCCAGGATCTGCGCCGGATCGCCGCCGCCAGCGCCCGGCTGAAGCCAGAAATGGACCTCTTCGACAAGCGCCTCCAGGTCTTCGGCCTGCTGGTGGACAACTGCCGCAACGCTCTCGAATACCAGTACCTGCTCGACTTCATGAAGGGCGGCCGCCTGCTCCGCCCCATCGAGTTCCAGGAGCACCTGACCGGCATCTCCGAGTGGCTCGAAATCAAGGACTTCGCCCGCCGCGAGATGGACAACTCCATCGTCCTGGCTGGCCTGCTCGACTCGACCCGGGAGGTCCTCATCGACACCACCAAGACCAGCGCCGAGGAGAACATCCGCGTCCTCGGCCCCGACCTCGCCGCCCAACTCCGCCGCAAGGTCAAGATCATGGCCGCCCACTGGGAAGACTACGAACGCCTCTTCGACCGCGAAAAGCCCCAGCCCCAGGCTCCGCGCCCTTGAGCCCCAGTCGCGCCCCGGGGCCGCCCGCTGCCAGCAGGGCCGCGACCGCAGTGAGGCCGGCTGACGCTGCCGGCCGCGAAATGGCATGGTGCGCGAGAGGGGGGCAGGCCTCCCCCGGCCGCCGCCGCTGCCTCGCCGCCATCCATCCCGGCTCCGCCGGCAACCTTTGCAAAGGCCCCGCCTTCGTCCACCGCCGCAGTCAATCGATCGCGCTACCTTTGGCCTCTCCGGCAGGACTCCCGTCCCGGTACGGCGAACGATTGCCTGTCCCGTCCAATTGTGTTGAACTAATCAGGTAACCTCTGAGGAGAATCCCCTATTTCGGATCTGTCATTATGAAGCACCGTTCCACGCTTGGTCTGCTCGGTCTCCTGACACTCGTCCTGGGGACGGCCGGATGCAACCTGGACCCCAATAAGGCCAAGGTCCGATACGTCGAAAACGGCGACAAATACTACGCCCAGGGCAAGTTCAAGGAGGCCATCCTCCTCTACAGGAACGCCATCAAGAAAGATCCGAAGTACGGCCCCGCCTACCTCAAGCTCGGCGACGCCGAAGCCAAGCGCGGCACCTACCGCGAAGCCGCCGCCGCCTACCGCCGTGCCGTCGAACTCCTCTCCGGCAACGACGCCGAATCCGCCGCCGGCAAGCTGGCAGACATCTATCTTGTGGCCTTCTCCCTCGATCCCAAGAAGAATGCCAGCGTCCTGCCTGAGGTCCAGGATCTCGCCCGGAGCATCCTCGCCAAGAACCCCTCTTCCTTCCAGGCATTCCGGCTGCAGGGCTTCCTCGCCCTCACCGACGAGAAGGACGCCGACCGCTTCCGCAAGGCCATCGAGTTCTTCAAGAAAGCCGACTCCGTCAAGCCGAAGCAGCCCGAGCTCGTCTTCGCTCTCTGCCAGGTGCTGAACCAGAGCGGAGACTGGCCCGAAAGCGAGGCCAAGGCCAAGCAGATACTGGCTGATTCTCCGGAATACGTGCCCGCCTACGACTTCCTCGTCGGCAGCTACATCCGCCGCAACCAACTCCAGGACGCCGAGGCCGTCTTAAGCCGCAAGGTGGAAAAGCACCCCAAGGTCTACCAGTTCGCCATCCAGAAAGCCGCCTTTCTCTGGTCCACCCAGCGGCCCGCGGAAGCCGATAAGATCCTCGACGGCCTGCTGGCCCGCGAACAGGAATTCCCGCAGGTGCGCAGGGCCGTCGGCGACTTCTACCACCGGGTCCGGAACTTTGACAAGGCCTATCACATCTTCGAAGAAGGCTCCTCCAAGGACGCCGCCAAGAAGACCGATTACCGCCTGCGCATGGCAGAGGTTCTCGTCTCCCAGGGCAAGTCCCAGGACGCCATGGCCCTTGTCGAGCGGGCCGTCAACGACGATCCCCAGAACAACAACGCACTGGCCATGCGCGCCTCCATGCAGTTGGCCTACGGCGGCCCCGAGAAAGCCAACGCCGCCATCAGCGACCTGCAGACCCTCATCGGCAAGACCCCTGAGAACGCCGTCATCCGCTACAACCTCGCCAAGGCCTACCACAATCGCGGCGATCTCGACGCCGCCCGTGTGCAGTACGCCGAGGCCATTAAGCGCGCTCCCAAAATGACCGCCGCGCACATCGGCGCCGGCCAGGTCGCCCTGCAGAAACGCGACTTCGGCCGCGCCATGGCGTCCGCCGAGGAAGTGCTCCGCTACGACCCCAAGAACCTCGCCGCCCGCGTCATCAAGACCAACGCCCTGACCAACAGCGGCAACCTGCGCCAGGCCCGCTCCGACCTCGTCGCCTACATGGCTGAGACGCCGGACTCCCCCGATCTCAAGTTCCAGCTCGCCGTCGTCGACTTCCTCGACAACCGCTTCAAGGAGTCCGAAGCCTCCTTCCGCGATCTCTATCAGCGCTACCCCAACGACCTCCGCCTGACCTACGCCATCGCCGAACTCATGCTTCGCACCAACCGGCAGAGCGAGGGCCTCAAACTGGTCCAGGACGCCCTGGCCAAGAACCCCGGCAACCGCGACCTGAAGCTGGCCGTCGCCAATACCGCCCTCCGCATCGACCGGCTGGACCTGGCCGAGAAGACGCTCCGCGAGCTCACCGCCGCCGACGGCAAGAATCCGGACCTCTACCTGCGGCTCGGCGAAACGCTGCGCCGCAAGGGTCAGATGCAGGCCGCCGTCGAGGCGCTCCGCAAGGCTCGCCAACTGGCGCCCACGAGCGCCAACGCCGCCCTCCAGCTCGCCATGACCCTCGAAGCGCTCGGCAACAAATCCGAGTCCCTGCCCCTCTACGAAGCCGTCGTCAGGATCGAGCCCGATAACCTCATCGCGCTGAACAATATCGCCTTCTCCTACGCCGAAGCGGGCCGCGATCTCGAACTCGCCCTCACCTACGCCCAGCGCGCCCGCCAGCGCGCCCCCAACAGCGAGGACGTCGCCGATACCCTCGCCTGGGTCTACATCAAGAAGAGCCTCAACGACAACGCCGTCACCATCCTGCGCGAAATCACCTCGCGCCAGCCGCGCAACCCCACTTACCACTACCACCTCGGCGTCGCCATGTCGCAGAAAGGCAACAAGCCGGCCGCCAAGCAGAGCCTCCAGACCGCTCTCTCCCTGAAGCCATCCAGGGACGAAGAGTCCAGGATCCGCGAGTTGCTGGCCAAGCTCGGCTGATGCGCCCGGCCCAGTCCGTTCTCCACCCGGCGGTTCCCTACGTTGGGCCGTTCCTGGTCTTTGCGGTGCTGCTGGCCGTGATGCCGCAGTTCGCGCTGCCTCCGCGCCCGGCCCTGCTGCTGTGGCTCATCCTGCCCACCGCGGCCACCGTGCTGCTCAGCCGCGGAGTCCTCCAATTCCGGCCCGCGCGGCCGCTCTGGAGCATCGCCCTCGGCGTCGCCGTCTTCGCCGTCTGGGTCGGGCCCGATCTGCTTTGGCCCGCCTGGAGGAGCAGCGTCCTGTTCCGCAACTTCCTCGTCGGCCAGGCCCAGCCTTCGCTTCCCGCCGAAGTCTTCGCCGACCCCTGGTCCATCGCCCTGCGCACCGCCCGTGCCGTGCTCCTCGTCCCCGTGATCGAGGAGTTGTTCTGGCGTGGCTGGCTGATGCGCTGGGTGGCCGACCCCGATTTCCGCAAGCTCCCGCTCGGCCACTACGAGCCCCGGAGCTTCTGGATCGCCGCCGTGCTCTTCGCTCTCGAGCACGGCTCTTTCTGGGACGTCGGCCTCGCCGCCGGCGTCATCTACAATTGGTGGATGATCCGGACCAAATGCCTGGGCGACCTCATCCTCGCCCACGCCGTCACCAACGCCTGCCTGTGCTGGTTTATCGCCGCCGGCGGCCACTGGCAGTACTGGCCGTGAGCCCCGGCGGTGCCCGGCCTCCGGATTCTCTTAGGATGGTAAGAGTGAAACCTGCAGGGACCCGTTACCCAGTCTTTGATCGCAGCCGGCTGCAAGTCCGCCCCCTCGCCGAGCGCGTGAACGACCTCGAAGCCTCGCGCTGGCTCGCCCTCGACGAAGGCGCCGGCGAATTCGAGCACCCCGACCTCGGCGCCGTCGCCGCGCGCTGGGCCCGTGCCGTCCACTCCTCCTCCTCGCGCATCCTCATGATGGGCGCCCACCTGCTCCGCGCCGGCACCAGCCGGCAGATCATCGACCTCATCGAGCGCGGCGCCTTCAGCGTCATCGCCATGAACGGCGCCGGCATGATCCACGACTACGAACTGGCCCGCACCGGCGCCACCACCGAAAGCGTTGCCCGCTACATCCGCGAAGGCCAGTTCGGGTTGTGGAAAGAGACCGGCGAGCTCAACGACTGGATCCGCGATGCCGCCGCCCGCGGCGAAGGGCTCGGCGAACACGCCGGCCGCCGCATCCTCGAATCCGATTATCCCTGCCGCGACCTCAGCGTCCTCGCCGCCGCTTACCGCGCCGGCGTCCCCGTCACCGTCCACTGCGGCATCGGCTACGACATTCTTCACGAGCACCCCAACTGCGACGGCGCCTCGCTCGGCCAGGCCAGCTACACCGACTTCCTCATCTTCACCCGTGTGATGGAGGGCCTGGAGGGCGGGCTTCTGCTGAACTTCGGCTCCGCCATCATGGGGCCGGAGGTGTACCTGAAAGCGCTGGCGATGGCCCGCAACGTGGCCGGCCGGCAGGGCCGCTCCATCCGGCATTTCACCACCGCCGTTTTCGACCTCGTGCCCATCGCCGGCGACTTCCGCCGCGAGCTGCCCAAGACCGACCCCGGCTATTACTTCCGCCCCCACAAGACCATGCTCGTCCGCACCGTCGCCGACGGCGGCGAGAGCTTCTACTTCCGCGGCCATCACCGCGCCACCTTCCCGGCCCTGCGCCAGGCATATCTCAAGGAGGCCGCAATCCAGGCATGACCGCCGCTGAAATCCTCGCCCGCATCCCCTCGCTGAAAGCCCTCGTCGTGGGCGATATCTGTCTCGACCGCTGGTGCAACTACGACCCCCGCCTGGGCGAGCCTTCGCGCGAAACCGGCCTGGAGCGCGTCGCCGTCGCCGGCACGCAAACGACACCCGGCGCCGGCGGCACCGTCGCCAGCAACCTTGCCGCCCTTGGCTGCCGCGGCGTCAGCGTCCTCGGCGTAGTCGCCGACGACGGCCACGGCTACGAGTTGCGCCAGGCCATCCAGGCGCGCGGCATCGACCAGAGCCTACTGGTCACCGCCCCCGGCGCCACCTTCACCTACACCAAGCTCATCAACATCCACACCGGCGCCGAGGACCTCGGCCGCATCGACTACCTCTCCTTCCCGCCGCCGCACGAGGCCGAAGAGCAGCTCATCGCGCGGCTGCTCGAAGCCGCGCCCGGCGTCGACTGTGTCCTCGTCGCCGACCAGATGGAGACCGCCGCCGGCGGCGTCGTTACGCCCGCCGTGCGCCAGGCCCTGGCCTCGCTCGCCGCCAGCCACCCCGGCCTCCTCGTCTGGATCGATTCGCGCCTGCGCATCGAGCTCTTCCGCAACGCCGTCCTCAAGCCCAACGAGCGCGAGGCCGCCGAAGCTTGTGAGCGGCTGGGACTGGAGCCCGGCAACTACCGCGGCCTGCGGGAACACACCGGCGCCCCCCTGCTGATGGTCACCCACGGCGGCGGCGGGGTCTCCATTTATCGCGACGGCTTCGAGACCCGCGTCCCCACAGCCAAGGTGGAAAACCCCATCGACATCTGCGGCGCCGGAGACAGCTTCTCCGCCGGCGCCACTCTCGCCCTCTGCGCCGGAGCCTCTGAAGAAGAGGCCGCCCGCTTCGCCCACCTCGTCACCTCCGTCACCATCATGAAGCCCGGCACCGGCACGGCTTCCCCCGCCGAAGTCCTCTCGGCCGAAAGGATGATGCCGGCATGAGCCACCTCGCCATCGACATCGGCGGCACCAAGTTCAGCATGGCGCTGTTCCGCGAAGGCCGGATGGTCCGGCGCGAATCGCTCGCCACCGACCGAGAGGGCGGCCGCGACTGGATGCTCTCGCGAATTGCCGCCATCGGCGCCTCCTGGCAGGACGGTGACCACTTCCGCGCCGTGGGCGCCGGCTTCGGCGGGCCGGTCAACTTCGCTACCCAGCAGGTGGTGCTCTCCACCCACGTCGGCGGCTGGCAGGGCTTCGATCTGCCGGCCTGGCTGCGCGAGCGCTTCCAGGCGCCCGTGCTGATGGACAACGACGCCAACACCGGCGCCCTCGGCGAAGGGCTGCACGGCGCCGGCACGGGCTTCCGGCCCCTGTTCTACATGACGCTCTCCACCGGCATCGGCGGCGGCATCCTCACCGAGCAGGGCGTCTACCGCGGCGCCGACTCCTACGCCGGCGAGATCGGCCACCTGAACGTCCGCCCCGACGGCCCCGCCTGCCTGTGCGGCTCCAACGGCTGCTTCGAGCGCATGTGCTGCGGCCTGTGGCTACAGCAGGACTACGGCCGCAGCGCGGCCGAACTGATGCAGGACCCCGAATTCGTCTCCCGCTACGTCGTCGACCTCGCCCGCGGGCTCAAGGCCGCCGTCATGCTCCTCAATCCCGCCCGCATCGTTATCGGCGGAGGCATCAGCAAAGCCGGCGACGCCCTCTTCCTGCCCCTGCGCGCCGAGCTGCGCCGCCAGGTGACGGACTGGTCCCGCGCCCGGCTCGACGTCGTCCCTGCCGCCCTGGCCGACGACAGCGTGCTGTGGGGGGCTTTGGAGCTGGCGCGCCAGGCGGAAGGACTCTAACTATGATCGACTTCATCACCGACTACAGAAACAAGCTTCAGGGCACCCTCGGCGCCATCCCGCTCGACAAGGTCGCCCAGGCCATCGAGTGGCTCCGCACCGCCCGCGATGAGGAGCGCACCATCTTTACGTGCGGCAACGGCGGCAGCGCCGCCACCGCCAGCCACTTCGTCTGCGACGTGCTGAAGGGCGCCAGCTACAATCGCCCCCAGCGCTTCCGCATCCAGTGCCTCAGCGATAACCAGGCCACACTGACCGCCTACTCCAACGACGTCAGCTACGACTGCGCGCTGGTCGAGGTGCTGAAGAACTACGCCAGGCCGGGCGACATCCTGCTGTCGATCTCCGGCAGCGGCAACTCCCCCAACGTGCTGCGCGCCGCCGAGTACGCCAACCAGGCCGGCCTGAAGACCATCGGCCTCACGGGCCGCGACGGCGGCCAGCTCGGCCGCCTCTCGCAGCTCGAGATCAACGTGGCCGACCCCCACATGGGCCGCATCGAGGACGGCCACATGTTCATCTGCCACATGATCGCCTACTACTTCATGGAGACCGAAAAGGCCGGCGGCTGCTGACGGCGCGGCCGTGCCTGCCTCGCAGGTGAACCAGGCTCAATGATGCCGCCTCAACGGCGCGCGGTTCCTGCCGATGAGGGATTTGTGTCCCTGGAGCAGCAGCTTGCCGAGGCAGCCTTCCAGTTCGGTATCCACCCTCGCCGCCGGCGTCCCGGACCGGCTGGAGAAACTCCAACTCGTCCGGGCCATCGAGCAGGCCGCGGAGGCCATCGTGGTCACCGACGTTGCGGGCTGTATCCGGTATGTCAATCCCGCTTTTTCCGCCATCACCGGGTACAGCGCGGAGGAGGCCCTCGGGGGCAATCCGCGCCTGCTCAAGTCCGGCGCCAACGGACGCGAATTCTACGAACGGATGTGGTCCACCATCGTCTCCGGCCGCATCTGGCGCGGCGAGATCGTCAATCGCCGCAAGGACGGCACTTCCTACGTCGAGGAGATGACGATCACGCCCGTACGGGGCGAGGATGGCCGCCTTTCCAGCTTCATCGCCATCAAGCAGGATGTGACGCGCCGCAACGCGGCCGAAAACGCCTCGCGCTTCCTGGCCTCCATCGTCGAATCCACCGACGACGCCATTCTGGGCGGCTCCACGAGCGGCCTCATCCATAGCTGGAACCGTGGCGCTGAGAGACTGTTTGGCTACACCGCGGGTGAGATGATCGGCCGGAAGGTGACGCGCCTGGTGCCGCCCGGACTCCGCGGGGAGTTGAACGCCATTCTCGGCGGCCTCGTCAGGGGCCGCGCCGCGCGCATCCCGGAATTCGCCGTGCTGCGCAACGACGGCTCCGTCATCGAAGTCGCCTTCACCGCCTCGCCCATCCGCGACGCCGCAGGGGCCGTGACCGGCGCCGCGGCCGTCGTGCGCGATATCACCGCCGAGCTGGCCGCCCAACGCGCGCTCGCTCAGAGCGAGCGGCGCTTCCGGTCGGCCTTCGAGCACGCTCCCGTCGGCATCTGCCTCAGCCTCGACGGATACCGCCTGCGCCATGTCAATCCGACCTTCGCCGCCATGCTCGGCTACTCCGAGGCCGCCCTGATCGCGCTCGGCTGGAAAGCCATCACTTTTCCCGGCGACTGGCCCGCGTCGGAGGAGGCCATCGGCCGCCTGGTCCGCGACGGCCCTGCCTGCGTGGAGTTCGAGAAACGCTACCTCCATGCCAATGGCAAGGCTGTCTGGGCCCGCGTTCGCATCTCACTCGCCGGCGAGTCGCGCTCCCGATACCGCTTCCTTACCTACGTCGAGGACATCACCGACCTCAAGGCCTCGCGCCAGGCCGTGGCCGAGCGCGCCATGCTCAGCGCCCTCGGCGCCGAAATCGGTCTCATCCTCACCACCGCCGCCACGGTGCGGCAGGGCCTCCAGCAATGCGCCGAGGCCTTCGTCCGCCACACCGGCGCCGCCTTCGCCCGCATCTGTACCCTCAACGACGCCGCCGCCGTCCTGGACCTCGAGGCCAGCGCCGGCATCTACACCCGCATCGACGGCACCCACAGCCGGATCCCCGTCGGCGAGTACAAGATCGGCCGCATCGCCCTGTGCCGCCAGCCCCACCTCAGCGAATGCCTCGAGGGCGATTCCGAAATCCAAGATCCGGCCTGGGCCGCGCGCGAAGCGCTCACCTCCTTCGCCGGTTACCCGCTGCTCATTGAGAACCGGCTCGTCGGTGTCGTCGCGGCGTTCAAGCGCTCGCCCTTCGGTGAGATCGTCATCCAGGCGTTCTCGTCCGTCTCCGTGCAACTGGCCCAGTTCATCCTCCGCAAACGCGCCGAACGCGCCATCTCCGCCTCCCTGCGCGAAAAAGAGGCCCTGCTGCGCGAGATCCACCACCGGGTAAAGAACAACCTCCAGATCGTCTGCAGCCTCCTCAAGCTCAACTCCCGCCTCCTCGACAGCCCGGCCCAGCGCGACGTCTTCCTCGACATGCAGAACCGCGTCAAGAGCATGGCTCTCGTCCACGAAGCCCTTTATCGCTCGGAAAACCTCGCCGGGATCGATTTCTCGCAATACTGCCGCCGGCTTGCCGGACAGGTGCTGCGCTCCTTCGGTGTCGCGCCGGAATCGGTGGATCTGCGCCTGGACGTCGAATCCGTCGTGCTCCCCGTGGACGTGGCCATCCCCTGCGCGCTCATCCTGACCGAGCTGATCTCGAACTCGGCCAAGTACGCTTTCCCGGCCGGCCAGGGCGGGGTGCTCCACCTCTGCTTCCGCCAGTCGGCGGCATCGCTGTGGACCCTGAGCGTGACCGATTCCGGCCCGGATCCGGAGCCGGCCGCCGGCCACGCGCCGTGCGGATTCGGGCTGGAACTGGTCCGGCTGCTGGCCGAACAACTGCGCGGAACGCTGGAGTTGCGGCGCTCGCCCGGCTTCAGCGTCACCGTCTGCTTTCCGGATTGGGAGCCGGCGCCGCCGCGTGCCGCCCCACCCCTGGAGAACGCTCCCCATGAGAACCAGAATCCTTGTTGTTGAAGATGAGCGGATCGTCGCAGAAGACATTCGCGCCACGCTGGAATCGAACGGTTACACCGTCACCGGCATCGCGGCCACCTGCGACGATGCCCTCGAGCGGATCCGCCAGAACAAGCCCGACGTGGTCCTGATGGACATCGTGCTCCGCGGTCCGGCCGACGGCGTGGAGGCCGCCCGCACCATCGGCATGCTCTTCAGCCTGCCCGTTGTCTTCCTCTCCTCGCACGCCGATCAGGCCACCGTTCGACGCGCCACGCTCAGCGGGCCCTTCGGCTACATTCTCAAGCCGTTCGAGGACCGCGAGCTCTGTTCCGTCATCGAACTCGCCCTGCACCGCCACCGCGCCGAACGCCGTCTCGAAGCCGACCAGCACTGGCTATCCGCCATCCTGTCCAGCCTCGGCGACGGGGTGCTGGCAGCCGACTCAATGGGCATCGTCAGGCTGGCCAACCAGGCGGCCTGCCATATCACCGGGTGGCCCGTGTCCGACATCGTCGGCCAGGACCTGGCGGCCGTTTACCGTGCGGAGGATCCCGCCACCGGCCTGGCCGTCGAGCTGCCGTCGCTGGCCGCGCTCATGAACTCGCTGGACGAATCCAGCCCGCGGCGCACGCTGCGGCTCGCCCGCCGGGACGGCAGCCTGGTGCGGATCGAAGCGACGATTGCCGCCATCCACGACGGCGGCCGCACCTTCAGCGGCACGGTCGTGCTGTTTCACGAGGTGGGTGAGCCGCGGTGATCTCGCTCCGCAAATTCCTCGATCTGGGAGAAGTGGGCGGCGCGCCTGCCGCGCCGGCCGCCGCCGGCGATCTCGAGCTGGCCCTCCAGCAGGCCTTGCGCCTGATGATCGAGAACCTGCCGCTACACGAGGGCCCCGGCGGCGACGGGGACCCCAGGCACCGGGCAAGGCTTCAGCGTCTGGCCTCCCGCCTTCAGAGCCGCCTCGCTCCCATCGATCCCATGGAGATCGCCACCGAGGCGATCGAAACCTGCCAGCTCGACAAAGCCGAGGCCGAGGCGCGCTTCCGCCAGGCCGAGCGGAGTTGGAAGGAGCGCGGCGACGGCGAACTGGTTCTGGTGCTGCAGCAGGCCCTGCAAATGCTGCTGGAAGGGTTGCCGCCGCTCCTGGAGGACGCCGGCGGCAGCGCCGTCTCCGGCGATGGCATCGCCGGCCTGCTGGAGCGGCTGGCGGCTGCGACCGGCCCCTTCGACGTGCTCGACGTCGCCGGCTGCGCTCTCGCCCTCATGCAGAAGGGAGCGGATGCCGCACAGCATACGCACCGACGCGCCATCGACCAGCGCGAGGAGAGCCGGCGCGCCGCCGGCCGCGCCGAGGAACTCTGCTCCGCCTCGCTCAACGCCCTGCGGCAGGTGCTCGACGCCGCCGGCTCCTTCGCCGATCTTCCAGAGCAGTTCGGCGCTCAGCCGAGCGATGACTTCGCCGCCCTCCGCCGCCGCATGGAGGCGCCGCTCACCCCGGTCGACGTCCTGGGGATCGCCAGCGCCGTCTCCGACCGGCTGAACGCCGATGCCGCCGCCGTCCACCGCCTGCTGCACGAGCCGGCGCCGGCGCCCGATGCCGATCCGCGCCTCGACGGCCGCCCCGCCGGTCCGGCCGGCCCGGCTCCGGCCGATGGAGCCCTGGCCTCCTCGCTGGTCCAGGCCCTGCAGATGGTACTCTCCAGCCTGCCCGTGGGCGGCCGCGCGCTCACCCCCGAAGGGGAAGCCCGCGGAGAGGCCATGGCGCAACTCGTCGACCGCCTGGGCCGCACGCTGGATCCCTTCGACACGCTCGAGATCGCCGCCGACGCCCTCGCGATCCTCGCCCAGGACGCGGCTTCGACGCCCGCGCCCGCCGCCGGACCGGCGGATCCGTCGCCAGGCCGCATGGCGGAGGTGTTGCTCGACGGCTTGCGCAGCATGATCGCCCAGTTGCCCGCGGCAGGCGATGATTCCCCGCAGACCCGAGGCGCCGTGCCGCGGGCCGTCGAGGCGCTGCTCCTCCGCCTCGATCGTCCTTCCTCGCCCGAGGACGTCCAGGGCATCGTCCAGGAGGCCCTCGCGTTCTCGGCCCGCGGAGCCAAGGCCGCCCAACTCAGCCACCGCCGCCATACCGAAGAGCTGCAGGCCATCATCGCGATGCTGTCCAACACCGTGGCCGCACTCGTCCGGCACCGTGCCGGCTCGGTGGCGCGGCTGCAGCAGATCGAGCGCCGCATCGAACAGGCGTCCCACGCCGAGGATCTGTTTGCCTTGAAATCCCTCCTGGCGGACTGCCTGCAGGAGCTGCGCGAAAACGTCGAATCCCAGCGCAAGCAGTCCGACGAGACCCTGCAGGTGTTCGAGCGCCAGCTCGCCTCCGCGCGCGCGCGTCTCGCGGGCCCGGCCCCGGCCGGCCCGCAGGAAGACGACCGCCGCGCGGCGTCCGGCCCGGACGGCTCCTGCACGGAGCTCGTGGTCGCCTTTCTGCTGGACCGCGAGCAATCCATCGCCAGCCGCTTCGGGGGCGACGTCCACCAGCGCGTGCTGCGTTTCGTCCACGAGCGCCTGCGGCAATCGCTGCTGCCTTCCGACCGTCTGGTCCGCTGGAAAAGCGCCGTCTTCCTCGCCTCTCTTCAGCGCTCCGGCTCGTGGCAGGAGATTCGCGCCGAACTGGCCTCCGTTGCCTCCATCCACGCTCCGCCGCTGATCGACCTCGGCTCCCGCTCCATCCGGCTGCCAATCTCTCTCAGTTGGGCCGTCTTCCCGCGACAGCGCTTCGCCTCGCTCGAGTCGCTGTTCCAGAAGGTGGACGACTTCGTCGCCCGAACGGGCAACCGGCCCGAGGCCTGAGCCTGGACTCCGGGCGGCGATCAGCCGCCCCGGCGGCGCCTCGCCCGGCTTCGCCGGAAGCCGGCGGAACGAGGAAAGGCCGGCCTCGCTGGGCCGGCCTTGTTTAGGAGGAGGAGATTTGATCTCTGAGTGATTTCAGTTTGCCGCGGCCCGGCTGTCGCGTCGAGATGACGATTGTCTCATTCGGGCCCGGTACCGTACCGGGACCATCGTCCCCGGCGCGCGATCAACTCTCGCGCACGATCTTCCCATCCCGCATGTGGATGGTCCGGTCGGCGTAGGCGGCCGCTTCCGGGTTGTGCGTGATCATGAGAATCGTCTGCCGCATGCGCTGGTTCAGGTCCCGCAGCACCGTCAGCACCTTATCGGAATTCTCCGTGTCCAGGTTGCCGGTGGGCTCGTCGGCCAGCAGGATGGCCGGGTGGTTGACCAGCGCGCGCGCGATGGCCACCCTTTGTTGCTCGCCGCCCGAAAGCGCGCGCGGCTTGTGGTGCAGGCGGTGGTGGATGCCCAGCGTCTTCAGCAGCTCGACGAAGCCGATGTCGAGCGCGCCGTGGTTGTTTCCGAAGTGGCGCGCCATCTCGATGTTGCCCATGGCGCTCAGAGTCGGCAGGAGGTTGTAGCGCTGGAACACGAAGCCCACTTTGTGGCGGCGCAGGCGGGTGCGGTCAGCGTCGGTGATGGCCGACAGGTCCTGACCGTCCACGATCACCTGCCCGGAGGTGGGCGAGGCCAGGCCGCCGAGGATGTGGAACAGCGTGGACTTGCCGGAGCCCGAAGGGCCGACGATGCTGACGAACTCTCCGCGCGCCACCTCGAGCGAGACGCCGCGCAGCGCCGGCACGTCGATGTCGCCCACGCGGTAGGTCTTCTTCAGGTCGCGGATCAGGATGATGGGATCTGCCATGAGCCGGTTCCTATTCGTAGGACAGTGCCTCAATGGCATCCTGACGGGCCGCGCGCAGGCCCGGATACAGCGCTCCCAACATGCTGGCGACCACGGAAACGGCCAGCGCGACGGGCCACCAGTC
>DAHVTI010000551.1 GCA_027324255.1 Bryobacterales bacterium
CTCGAGCATGTCCACGAGCACTACGGCGTCGAGCGCTCCCGCATGTCGGTCGCATACAACGGCGTCGGCGCCCAGTACCGGCCGCTGGACTCTGCCGGATCGTTTGAATTCGTGCGCCGGACTCTCGACATCCAGCGTCCCTACATCCTCTTCGTGGGCAAAATCCAGAAGCACAAGAATGTCGTGCGCCTCGTCGAAGCCTATGCCCAATTCCGGGCTCGCACCGGCAGCGACACCGCCCTGATTCTGGCTGGCAAGCCCGTGACGGGCGTCGACGAAGTCCATGCCGCCATCGCCCGCCTCGGCCTCGCGCGGCATGTCCGCTGGCTGGGCTACGTTCCCGACCAGTGCCTGCCACCCCTGTACGCGGCCGCTCGCATGTTTGTCTTTCCTTCGCTGTGGGAGGGCTTCGGTATCCCCATGATCGAGGCCATGTCCTGCGGCACTCCCGTGGTGGCTTCCAACGCCACTTGCCTGCCCGAGGTGGCCGGAGACGCCGCACGCATCTTCGAGGCTCAATCCACGGAAGATCTCGCCGCGGCCCTGGAGCAGGTCGAATCTTCCCCGCAATACCGCGAGACCCTCATCCGGCGCGGCTTTCAGCGCGCCGCCCAGTTTACCTGGGACAATTGCGCCCGCGCCACGCTCGCCGCCTACCAGCCTCTCGGTTTCAGGCTCCCCACCGCTGACCCCGCGCTGCGCTGAATCAGCATCACCAGCCACGGATTCACCGCCGAATCGCGCAGAAACGCCAGGCTCGGCCGCGAAACCGCATTGAAAACCGTTTCGATCGGAAACGCCATCACCCGTCCCTTCCACCTCTGCTTCATCCTCACGAAACCCCAGTAGTTCGCCACCGGCAGCATCGTGTAGCCGGCACAACCCGTCTCTGCGAACAGCGCCATGTAATCCTGGCTCGACAACAGGAACGGGCTCCATGGCGGATTCAACCGCGGGAACGGTTGATCCGGGCTCCGTCCGTGGAAGAGGTCCAGCGGAAACTTGCGGTTCGGGCTCGAAACCAGAATGTGCCCGTCTTTCTTCACCACGCGCGCCATCTCACTCGCAATCCGCAGCCTTTCTTCGCGGTACTGCGGCAGGACCCGGTTCGTATCTCCGTCCACGCCGACATGCGGGAATACGCACCCGCAGTAGACCATGTCGAACGTCTCGTTTTCAAACGGCAGGTTCTTGCCGTTGGCCAGGTACAGCCTCTGCCAGTGCCGCCTCTCCGGCCACAGCTTGGAGCGGTTGCCGCAGTCGATGCCGACGATGTCGAACCCGGCGTCCGTCAGAATGTCGATGTCCATTCCTACGCCGCATCCGAGAGAGAGCACTCGCGGCCGCGCCGCCGCGCCGAAGATCCGGCGCAGGGTCGGAATCAGGTAGCCCCTGCTCAGATGCTCGTTGGAAAGCGCTTCGTATTCGCTCCGGGCTCTGTCGTCCTCGTCGTCGAAGCGCTCTCCAACGATCAGGTCGGGGATCCCGTTTTCATAGCTGAAGGAGGCGCCGCACTTTGTGCAGTCGTTGGAGATGCGTTCCCAGCTCAGCTCCCCTCTGCACACCGGGCACACCACGCGAATGTTCGTCCCAGCTGAACCCATGCTTCATGATATACGAACGCGGGCCGGCCGCAGCCAGTCGTCCCGTCAGCGGCAGCCTTCCCCGTCCGCCATCGCCGTCGCCGCGCTCCGGTATGCCTCCCACGCCGGCTTGGCTGCGCTCTTGCGGTCCACCACCCCGAGCGATCCGAACCAGCGCATGAACGTCTTCGCGTCCTGCGGCCCGTACACCGTCGACAGCAGGAACGCCGTCAGCGGCGGCATGTCCGAGTAGAAGGAGAAACTCGCCGCCGCCACCCTCCCGCCCGAAGTCCGGATGGAATCCAGCACCGCCCCGTAGAATTCCGCCTGCTCCCTGGGGCTGCTGCCCACCTGCTCCGAACTGGCGCGGCCCAGCTCCGTGAATATCAGCGGGCGTCCTGCCGCCGCGTCGAGCATGTCGGCGAAATCGAATGGCAGATTCGAGATGTGGCGGTGCACCGGCGCTCCCGCCGCCCGCGCAGGATTTACGCCGTAATACGTGAACGCCACGTGGTCCACGCCGTCCTCCAACGCCCGGAACACGGCCGTGTTCGTCCGGTAGCTGTCGTAGGTGAACACCAGCCCTACCGGCAGCTCCGGGCGCAGCTCGCCGAGCTTCTGCTTCCCGGCGAGATAGAACTCCTTGAACTGCGCCAGCGCCTCTGGATTTGACGCAAGCGGGACGTCTACTTCGTTCCCCAGGTTGATCCACCGGATCCGGTCGGAGAGTTTTTCGCTCACTGCCGCCAGCAGCGCCCGGAACCGTTCGATCACCTCCGAATCGTTCCACGCTCGCCTCGCCAGGTCCGGCGGCAGGGAAGCGCCGGTCGTGTCCAGCGTCTTGATGGTCAGCGAGGCGGACAGCCCGAACTCCTCCGCCCAGTTGACGTACTCCTCAATCTCCTCCAGCGCATACTGGCCCGGCTTGGGCTCCACCTCTCCCCACGCCACGCTGATCATGTTGAACCTGGTGCCCAGGTCCACCGTCGATTCCAGGGTGGCCTTGCGCGAGGGAGCGGAGAAGTCCCTGATGGGGTTCGGCTCGATACCCACCAGCGGGCACGCCAGCGCCGCGTCGCTTTGCACCTCAGGCTCCAGGTCGTTCAGGGTAGCCCAACGCAGGGTGAACGCCCCCGCGCCCAGCCCGAATTGCACGAACCCCAAGCCCGGCTTCAGAAACCAGTGTAGTGGGCTCTCCTCGCCGAAGCGCACTTCGTACAGCCGCACCCCGGTGTATTCCGCGTCCCAGGCCGCGACCGTGGCATCGCTCGACAGCAGTGTCGACGATCCGCCGTCCCAGTCGTTGCTCACGCCCACTTCCGCTTCCGGCAGGAAGGGTGCCGGCTCGGGGTATCGATTCCAGTTCTCCCCCGATCCCGTTCCCTCCAGCCATAGCCCCTTGCCGTCGTAACTCCGGACGATCAGAGTCGTTTGCAGAAAAGGGGCGCTCACGTTCAGCCGGACCCGAAGGTGCGGCCCGATCCGCTCCACCTTCTGGGCCGTCAGTTGCATCTCCACACCCTCGGCATTGGCCAGGGTCCAGCGATTCCCTTCCGCCAGCGGCATCAGGTGCTGTGCATCTAAACAAGATGAAAAGGCGCAAACAAGAATGATTACCGGCGCTACTCGCGTCATGTCCCGAGCCCTGCCACCTCCACCGGTCAGGCTCCAGGGATTCGAAACCCGACCCGTGGGCCGCGCCTGTGGATCAGGCCGGCTCTATTGACAGACGGGTCCACTCTTGAATAGGGTTGCATTCTCCTCGAACTTTATCGCCGCCGGCTTGTCCGTCCCCTGCCCGTCGATCGTCCCCAACGCCGCCAGCCAGTCGACAAAGGTCCGGTCCGATGAGGAAACGTAGCTCATCAGTTGCTCCGCCACGGCCCGCGGGATGTCGTTCAGAAAGGAGAAGTTCACGGCCTGCACCTTGCCCCCCGAGGTCTTCAGCGAGGCAAAGACCGCGGCGTAGAAATCGCTCTGCAGTTGGAGGCTGCTTCCCGCCGCCGTTGAACTGGAGTACCCCGCCTCGGTCAGGATCAGGCTCCGGCCGCGCGCGGCGTTCATCATGTCGGCGAGATCCGCGGCCGCGTTCGAGGGGTCGCGCTGCATCCCCGGACTCGCCGCCGTCGGCGTTTTCACGGCGTAGTAGGTGAAGCCGATGTGAGTCAATCCACCCTCCAGGTCCCGGAACACGCTGTTCGTCTGCCGGTAGGTGTCGTAGGCGAAGACGATCCCAACGGCCAGATCCGGCCGCAGCGATTTCGCCTGCGCGGCGCCGGTGTTGAAGAAACTCAGGTATCCAGCCACCTCGGCCGGGTGCTGCGTCAAATACACATCGACCTCGTTGCCAATGTGCAGCCACTTGACGCTGCTTCCCAGAATGGGCACCAGCGCTTGCAGCAGAGAGTTGAACCGCGACTGAAGCGTCGAACTCGTCCAGGCAAGGCCCTTCAAATCGGAGGGAATCGAAAGAACCGAGGTGTCGATCGTTTTCAAAGTCAAGGCCACGGGCAGGTTGTATCTCGCCGCCCGGTCCAGCGTCTCCCTCAAGAGTGTGAAATCGTAGTTGCCGGCCATGGGCTCCAACGTAGCCCAACTGGCGCTCACCACCGTGAAGTTCTTCCCGCGCTGCACTGCCGTCTGCATCGCCGCTTCCCGCGCGCTATAGGAAAAATCGCTGTAGGCCAGCGGATTCGGCTCGATGCCGATCAGAGGGCATGCGCGCATCACCGGCGGCGGGGGCGGCGGCACCACCGTCTCCGGCACGATCGTCTGCGATTCGAGCTTGAACGCATAAACCCCCTCACCGAACTGGACAATCCCTTGGCCCGGCTTCACGTACCAAACCATCGGATCGCCTCCGTTGAACTGCACGCTGTAGGCCGTCGCCCCGCTTACCGGCCCCCACGGCGTGGATACGGTGACGCCCGCCGACAGAATTGTGACCCGCGTGATGTAGCCCTGAAAAACCTGCCCCGCCGTGCCCGTTGGAAATAGTGGGTCCGGTTCCGGGAACTTCGTCACTCCACTGCCGAAGTTGATACCTTCCAGCATCATGCCGGCATCCGTCGACCGCACCAGAAAGCCATACCCCACCCACGGCGACGCGATTTGCAGCGTCGCCCGCTTGACGCCTTGCACCGTCGTTGCGTCCTGCACCGCCACAGTCATCTTCGTGGCAATCGCGGTGCTCCCCATCTGCCATGTCGTCCCGTTCGTAACCGGGAAAAGATCCACGCCGGACGCTGTGCCGGCGAACGCTGCCACAAGAATTGCGGATGAAACTGCGAGTCTCACTCTCATACCCACTTCTATCGTCGCTCCGCCCATGGGCAGTAGCCTGGATGGGGATCCAATTCACCTTATGGACAACCTCGGATCCGAATTCTCTCGGGTGCTCTTTCACTTAGCCTGAGCGCGACTATACTAGAGGGTGCAGTTTCTCTGGGCCGCTCTCCATCCCTATGCGAATCGCATTCCGCAGGTTTCTCGTTTTGGCCGCGGTCCTCCTCGCTGACCGCGCCCGCGCCACCTCCCCCATCCCCCTCCCCTCCCAGCGCCAGACGTTGTCGCTCGATGGCGCCTGGACTATGTCCTTCAATGGCGTCCAGCAGAACGTCGTCGTTCCCGGCAATATCCCGTTCACGTTCGGCGAGTCGGTCTGGCGCCGGACCTTCTCCCTCAACCTCGAGAAACCGCCCGCCGTCGCCCTGCTCGAGTTCGACGGAATCGTCAACCAGGGGCGCGCTTCTCTCAACGGCTCCGACCTTGGTCCCCTTTACGCCTTCACAGCCACCCGCTTCGATGTCGCCTCGCTGCTGCGGCTGAATGGCGAGAACGAACTGCTGGTGACCCTTGACGACCGGCTGACCGAATCCTCAGTGCCTGGCGGATTGACTTCTTTGTTTCTACCTACATACGGTTCCTACGCCTACACCTTCCCCGTGGCTTGGGCCAACCGTCCCGGCATCATCCGCAGCGTGCGGCTCACCTACGCCCCCGCCGCTGTCGTCACCGATTTCCGGGTGAACCAGAGCTTTGCGCCTGCGCTGGAATACGTCGATCTGCGGATACAAGGTTCCTCCGCGGGACGCGTTCCAGGCGAAGCGCACGTCGACGTCGAAGTCCGCCAGGCCTCCGCTATCGTCGGCCGCTGCTACGCCTTCGTCTCCTCCTCCGGCGAGTTCCAGTGCCAGTTTCGAGTCGACCAGCCGCGCCTGTGGTCCCCCGATTCGCCCACCCTCTACGAGGTCCGCTTCGAACTCGCCGGCCCCTCGGGCGCGGTCTTCGACGCCGGCTACGACCGTATCGGACTTCGCAAATTCGAGGCCCGGGGGGCGCGCTTCTACCTGAACAACGCCCCCATCTTCCTGCGCGGTATCGCCCGCCACGACATTTATGGCGAGCGCGGATTTGTGGCCGACGAGCAGACCATCCGCAGCGACCTGAATCTGATCAAGGCGCTCGGAGTCAACTTCGTCCGCTGCATCCATTACCCGCACAACGAGGCCGTGCTGCGAGCCGCCGACGAAATCGGCCTGCTCCTGTCGGAAGAACTCCCCGCCTGGGCCCTGTACTCCCGAGCGCCCGTCATCCAGGCCGCTTCCTCCATGCTCGCCTCGCTCCTTCTTCGCGACTTCAACCGCCCGTCCGTGGTGCTCTACCTGGTTGCCTCCGTCAACCAGGACCGCGGTGAGCCTTACCTCCGGACCCTCCTTCCGCTGGCCCGCTCCATCGACCCCTCCCGCCCCGCGTCGTTCATCTTCGACGATGCCGCCTACACCTCCGGCCTCGTCGCCGCCAATGCCGCTTATGCCGGCAGCGTGGGCGGCGGCTTCTACGCCCAAAACACTTACTGGCACAGCAGCATCTTCGACGCCGTCGTCCCCGGCTTGCCCGCCTCCATGCCCTTCCTGTCCACCGAATGGACCGGCGCGGAGGGTTCGGACCGCGGCCCCCTCGGCAATGGCCCAACCGAGAGTTTCCCCTCTCAGCGGGACGAAGGATCGGGCTTCCCCGAGGTGGTCCAGGCCCAGAAAATGGCCGAGGCCTTCGGCGGCTTCTTCCCCTACGTCTGCACGGACAGCCGCCCCGAGAAGTGCCTTGCCGGGGTCGTCTTCTTCAACTTCCAGGACGTGGAGTGGCCGGGCATGCCCGTCTTCTACAAGAACCACCTCCCGTTCTTGCGCAATGGCCTGGTGTACGAGGATCGAGTTCTAAAAGCATGGCCGGTAGCCATGTTCCGCTACCTGATGTGGTGGCTGCCACAGTAACGCCAGCAAAATCAACGCATTGGAACGCCGCGCCACCCTCCGGACGAGTCGCCGGCTGCTTCCCGGCCGTCTCTCCCCGGCGCTGTCGCGGGAGCCGCACTACGCCCGCCGGCACGCGTCAGGTACTAGGCTTCCTCTGCTAGTACTGTCTCGAAGATTTCACAGATTAACATCTTGTCAGATGGCCGTTTTTGCTGTACTCTCCTAACATTGACTTCGTTTGGAGGAATGGCTTTGCGGCGTACAGCCGGTTTCCTCCAGCCAATACTCTTCTGGGAAGTGCAACGCAGCACCCATATCCTGCCCGCCGTGTGACCGGGCGCTAACGCACCTATGACTACCACCAGAAACCACACGTGTCCCTTGTCTGCCCTCGCCGGCCGGCGCGTCCTCGTTTGGGGCGCGTGCGGCTTCATCGGGGAGCATTTGGTCTCGCGCCTTCTGCTGGCAGGCGCCAAAGTCTCGGTACTCACTTTCGACCGCAGGCGTTATCCCATCCTGCCTTGGGCCGAGCAGGTGGAATGGTTCGAAATGCACGGCTCGGCCTCCGATGTAGCGGTGATGAGCGAGGCGGCGGAGTCGGCCGGCGTCATCTACAATCTCGCGGGCACTTCCGGAGCGGTTGCCAGCAATCAGCAGCCGATGGCCAGCCTCGACTCCATCTGCCGTGCCCAGCTCCAGATGCTTCAGGCCGTGCAGTTGACCGGGCACTGTCCGCATGTCGTTTTTGCCAGTTCCCGGCTCGTCTACGCGCCCGCCGCGACGGTTCCTGTCGATGAGAACGGCCCCGTCATCCCCAAGAGCATGTACGCGACTCACAAATGGTGTGTCGAGCGCTACCACGAGCTCTTTGCCGCCCAGGATGCGCTCACTTACACCATCTGCCGGATCACCAACCCGTTCGGCTCGTCCGGCACCAGGCGGGCGCGGGGCTACGGTTTCCTCAATCAACTGATCTTCCAGGGGCTGCAGGGGCAGCCGTTGACCATCTACGGCAACGGCCTGCAACTGCGGGACTACCTGCACATCGACGACCTCGTTGAAGCGCTGCTCCTGTGCGGCCAATCCCTGTCCGCGGTCAATCAGGTCTTCAACATCGGTCGTGGAGTCGGCATCAGCATCATCGATGCCGCGTCTCGCATTCAGGCCGCCACCCACTCGGGACCACTGCGTTTTCTGCACTGGCCCGCCGAGTACGCGGCGGTCGAATCGGGTGACTTTGTTGCTGAAATATCGAAAGCGCGCGGCTTATTGGGCTTTGAGCCGCGAATCGATTTCGAGACGGGACTGCTGATGACCCTTCATGAGGAACGGGCCCGCCAGCAGCTTCCGGGTACCAACTCCGACACTGACGTTCAAGAACGGAGGAGGCTTGGCGCGGGACTCCCGTAAACCGCCCTTCGCGGCGGCGCCACGCAGAACTGGACATCACTATGCAGAACCATCTCGGAGACAATCAAACCGCGGTTGATGTGCTGGACGGCGCTCAACTCGCTTCCTTGGCATGGGTTGAGGAGAGAGAGGAAATCCATCCTGTTCAGCGGGCGCTCGAATGGTGCTTCGCTCTCTTCGTTTTGCTCGCTTCGGCGCCCCTCATTCTCGTCCTGGCGATCTTGATCAAGCTCGATTCGCCAGGCCCCGTCTTTTTTCGGCACAAGCGGCTGGGAAAAGGCGCGAAGCCTTTTGATTTCATCAAGCTCCGGACCTTCTACGCCGACGCC
>DAHVTI010000561.1 GCA_027324255.1 Bryobacterales bacterium
ATGCTGACGCGGTCGAAGTCGGAGAACACGCTGGACGCATGGGCGGGCTATGGGGTGAACGTGGACGATGCCGCGAAGCTCGATTCGCTGGTGGCCGGCACCGGCGCCGGCGCGCTGCTGAAGCCGGTGGGCAGCTACGCCGGAGTCGGGGATGAGCCGGTGTACGACCTCGGCGGCAATGTCGCCGAGTGGGTGGTGGCCAAGGACGGCCAGGGCAAGGTACTGGGCGGCAGCGCCGACGCGCCAGCGGATGCCAAGGCGGCCGTCACCACGCGGCCTGACTATGTCGGGTTCCGGGTGGTCAAGGAAACGAAGTAGGCGAGGCCACGCGGAGCCGGCCTGGCGGCCTGCCCCACCAGCACGCTTGGCTTAGCTATGCCGTATGACTAATACGTCGCCGTCGCGGACAACGTATTCCTTGCCTTCGAGCTTCAGCAGGCCCTTCTCGCGCAGGCCGTGGTAACCGTTGTGGTCCACCAGCGATTGCCAGTTGACCACTTCGGCGCGGATGAACTTCTTCTCGAAGTCGGAGTGGATGGCGCCAGCCGCTTTGACGGCCGTGGAGCCGATGGGAATGGTCCAGGCGCGCACTTCGGTCTCGCCGGCGGTGAGGAAGCTCATCAGGCCCAGCAGGCGGTACATCACGTTGATGAGGCGGTCCAGTGAGGAGCCGGGCAGGCCGTAGGAAGAAAGATACTCGGCGGCCTCCTCGGCGGAGAGTTCCGACAGTTCGGCCTCGATCTTGCCGCACACGGCGGTGACCTCGGCGTTGGTCCTGCCCTGCAGCAGCTTTTCGCGGTACTCGGCCTCGACTGCGCTGAGGCGGGCGGCGTCGGACTCGCCCAGGTTCAGCACGTAAAGGATCGGTTTCTGCGAGAGGAACTGGAAGCCGCGCAGGCGCTTCTCGTCCTCGGCGTCGAGCTGCCAGGAGCGGAGCGGCTCGCCGGCTTCCAGCTTGGTCTTGGCCACTTCGAGCAGCTCGAATTCGCGGTCGAGACCCGGATCCTTGATCTTCCGGCGGTCCTTGTCGAGGCGTTCCAAGCGCTTCTCGACAACGACCAGGTCGCTGAGAACCAGCTCCATGTCCACGTCGTCGATGTCGCGCGCCGGGTTGACGTCGCCCTTCTCGTGCGGCACGGTCTGGTCGTCGAAGATGCGGACCACGTGGGCGATGGCGTCGGCCACGCGCAAGCTGGCCAGGTAGGAAGGATCGCGCAGAGCCTCTTTGGAGATCGAGGGGAAATCGATGAACTCGATGGTGGCGTGGGTGACCTTGGGCGGCTGGAAGATGCTGGCCAGGGCGTCGAGGCGCGGATCGGGCACCTTCGTCACGCCGACGCGCGTCTCCATGGAGCCGGTGCGGGCCGATTCGTGCACGCCGGTCAGAATCGTAAAGAGACTGGTCTTGCCGGTCATTGGCAAGCCGAGGATTGCGGTTTTCATAGCTTTAGAGGGGGACCTCGATACGGTCTAGAATTTCGGTGAGAATACGCTCGGCGGCTTCAGTGGAGCGGAGCGAGAGCGTGTTGCGCTGGTTCAGCACGAGGCGGTGGGCGAAGACGGGGATGGTGAGCCGCTTGATGTCGTCGGGCAGGACGTAGTGGCGGCCTTCGAGCAGCGCCAGCGCCTGCGCCGCGCGGTAGAGGGACTGCGTGCCGCGCGGGCTCACCCCGAGGGCGAGCTGTTCGTTCGAGCGGGTCTCCTCGACGATCGAGAGGATGTAGCCGACCAGCGAGTCGTCCACCCGCACCTGCTCCACCACGCGCTGCGCCTGCAACAGCTCGCCCGGCGTCAGGACGGCGGTGACGGACGGCGCCGTGGCCGCTGGCGCGGACTGCAGGATGGACCGCTCGCTGAGCGCGTCCGGATAGCCGATGCGGATGCGCATCAGGAAGCGGTCGAGCTGCGACTCGGGCAGCGGATAGGTGCCGTGATGCTCCACCGGGTTCTGGGTAGCGATGACGAGGAACGGCTCGGCCATGGGATAGGTGACGCCGTCCATGGAGACCTGGTGCTCGTTCATGGCCTCCAGCAGCGCCGACTGCGTCTTGGGCGTGGCGCGGTTGATCTCGTCGGCCAGTAGGAAGTTGGTGAAGATGGGGCCGGGCTTGAACTCGAATTCGCCGGACTTGGCGTTGTAGATGGTGACGCCCAGGATGTCGCCGGGCAGCATGTCGGCTGTGCACTGCAGGCGCTGGAAGCCGCAGTCGAAGGAACGGGCCAGGGCGTGGGCCAGCGTGGTCTTGCCGACGCCGGGGACATCCTCGATCAGCAGGTGGCCGCGCGAAAGCAGGCACACGACGGAAAGGCGAATAACCTCCGGCTTGCCGCGAATGACCGCATTGAGCGCGGTTTCCAGGTGGCCGAGGCGCGACGGGACGGCCACGGGTGGCTCGGGAGCGGTCATATCATAACCATGATAGCGGGGCGGTGGCGAAGATGGGCCGGAAGGCGCACCATCACCGTTGATTTGACATGCCTGGGCCCCTTTGACAACCTTGAAAGTTCATGCCGGCCCCGCGCCCCGACGCCGCGTTCACGTCCCCGCGCCAGAGCACTCCCGCAGACGCTTTTCGACCGGACGCGCGCCGCTGGCTCTACATCGGGCTCGCGTTCCTGGCCACCGTCATCAACTACCTTGACCGGCAGACGCTTTCCGTGGCCGCGCCGGTGCTGCGGCACGAACTCGGCTTCGGCGACATCGAGTATTCGCGCATCGTCTCGGCCTTCATGCTGGCCTACACGGTGATGAACGGCATCTCCGGACCGCTGATCGACCGCATCGGCACGCGCTGGGGCTACGGCGCGTGCATGTTGTGGTGGTCCGCCGCGGGCGCGCTGCACTCGCTGGTCCGGACGCCGCTGCAACTGGGCGCCTGCCGCTTTCTGCTGGGCATGGGCGAGGCCGGCAACTGGCCCGCGGCCGTGCGCGTGGTCTCCGAGTGGTTCCCGGTGCGGGAGCGCGCGCTCGCGTCGGGCATCTTCAACAGCGGCTCGGCCGTGGGCGCCGTCATCGCGCCGCCGCTGGTCGCCTGGCTCATTCTGCATTCGGGCTGGCAGTCTGCCTTCTGGATGATCGGCCTCACGGGCTTCGTCTGGTTCGTGGTCTGGATGGTGGTGTATCGCACTCCGCCCGCCTCCAGCGCCGCCGACACCCAGCCGGCGCCGCCCGTGCTGGACCTGCTGCGCCAGCGCTTCGTCTGGAGCCTGACCGCCGCCAAGATCTTCTTCGATCCGGTCTGGTACTTCTACATCTTCTGGTTCCCGCAATACCTGAGCAGCGTCCACGGGTTCAGCCTGGCGCAGATCGGCGCGGTGGCGTGGATCCCGTTTCTGACGGCGGACATCGGCAACCTGGCGGGCGGGGCTTTCTCCGCGCTGCTGCTGCGCCGCGGCGCCAGCGTGATGGCGGCGCGGCGCGCGTCGTTCATCGTCTTTCCCCTGATGATGACGGCCGCCATCCCTGCCGTGCTGGCCCCCTCGGCCGCCGGGGCCGTGGCCTGCGTTTCCCTCGCCACGTTCGGCTACACCGGCTGCCTCGCCAACATGCTGGCCCTGCCCGCGGACCGCTATCCGCGCAACACCCTGGCCTCCATCTGGGGCTTGGCCAGCCTCGGGTCGGGCTCCGGCGGCATGTTGTTCAGCCTGGTCACCGGCTGGGTGGTGGCACATTTCTCCTACGGGCCGGTCTTCGTGGGCTTCGGCCTCCTGCCGCTGCTCACCTCCGCCCTCCTGCTCGGCGTGGTGTGTCCGGCGCTGCAGCGCATGCCGGTCGGCCAACTTCGATAAAGTGTCTGCTGTGACGCCGGCGCGGAAGCGCTTTCCGAGGATTCAGGCCAGGCGGAATCAGATGCATCAGGAGACAGCAACCATGAACAGAAGGAACTTCATTCTGGCGGGCGGAAGCATCGCCGTGGCGCAGGCTGCGCCGTCGGACCAGGTGACGCTGGGCCTGATCGGCGCGGGCGGACGCGGCACCTTCGTCATGACCGTGTTTCAGAAGGACCCGGCCTTGAAGGTCGGGGCCATTTGCGATGTGTACGAGCCGAACCTCGAGCGCGGCCTCTCCACGGCCAGGAAGGCGCGCAGCACGCCGAAGGCCTACCGCAACTACAGGCAATTGCTGGCGGACAAGGACATCCAGGCCGTGCTCATCGCCACGCCGGAACACTGGCACGCCCAGATGGTGCTGGACGCCATCGCCGCCGGCAAGGACGTCTACGTCGAAAAGCCGCTCTGCCACACGCCGGAAGAGGGCGTGGCGCTGGTGGAGGCCGAAAAGAAGACGAAGCAGATTATCCAGGTGGGCATGCAGCGGCGCAGCTACGACCTGTATCTGCAGGGGCGCGAGATCGTCGCCGCCGGCACGTTGGGCAACGTGCGCATGGTGCGCTCCTGGTGGCTCAACAACTACCTCGGCGGCAGTCCGGTGGAGAAGATCGAAGGCGTGCTCGATTGGGAGCAGTGGCAGGGCCCGTCCAAAAAGCGGGTGCCGCTCAACCCCGGCCTCTTCCGGAACTGGCGCAACTATGCCGATTACGCCGGAGGCATCGTCGCCGACCAGGGCGCCCACGTCTACGACGGCATCCACCTGCTGATGAACGCCAGCTACCCGCTGGCGGTGACCGCCGCCGCCGGCAAGCCGCACCGGAAGGGCTTCGACACGCCCGAGTCCGTGGTGGTCACGGCCGAGTATCCCGAAGACTTCATCGGCGTCTTCTCCATCAACTACGCCGCCATGAAGTACAGGAGCCGCAACGACCAGATGAACCACCTGGACGGCGACAAGGGCCGCATGGACATCGGCCGCGAAGACTGCCGGGTCTACCTGCGGGGCGCCGAGGAGACCGCCGCCGTGGAGAAACGCTCGGTAAAGGGCTTTGGCTGGGCCACCGATCTCCACGTGCAGAACTTCCTCGAATGCGTGCGCACCCGCAAGCGGCCGACGGCGCCAATGGTCCTCGGCTTCCAGGCCGCGCTCGTCGTGCAGATGGCGAACATCTCGCTCCGCACCGGCCGGCGCGTGCGCTGGAACACTCAGGCGCAGAAAGTGGAAATATAGGCGGAGCGCCGGACCGCGCGCCCGCTCCGCGCCGCAGTGGTAGATTGTCTGCCATGGGCCACCTTCCCCGCCGCGTCTTCCTCGCTTCCGGCCTGGCAACCTCCATGAGCGGCGCTGCGTCCGTACCCCTCATCGACTGCCACATCCACCTCTTCGACCAGACCCGGCCGCAGGGCGCGCCTTACTCCGGCGGCGGGCCCAACAAGCTGCCCTCACTGCCGGCGCGCTACCGCAAGCTGGCGCAGCCGCTCGGCATCGCGGGCGCCATCGTGGTGGAAGCCAGCCCGTGGATCGAGGACAACCTGTGGGCGCTGCAAGTGATGGAGCCCGAGCCGATGATGCTCGGCCTGATCGGCAACCTCCAGCCGGAGAAGCCGGAGTTCCGCGAGTACCTGGAGCGCTACCACCGCAACCCGCTTTTCCTGGGGCTCCGCTACGGCAACATCTGGGGCTATAGCCTGGTGCGGCAATCCGCCAATCCCGCATTCCTCGCAGGGCTCAAATTGCTGGAGCAGGCCGGCCTGGCCTTCGACACCGCCAATCCGCGGCAGGACCTGCTGGAGGCAGTGCTCCGGGTGACGGACCGCGTGCCGGGGCTCCGCGTGATCGTCGACCATCTGCCGGGCCTGTTCTGGCGGCTCGATAAGACTGAGAAGCCGGCCCTGGACGCAACCCTTCGCGAACTGGCGCAGCGGCCGAAGGTCTACATCAAGGTTTCTGCCGCCATGCGCGTCAGGGACGGCCAGGGTTTGACGGATGCGTCGCTGTACAAACCCGTCTTCGACCAGATCTTCGACACCTTCGGCGAGGACCGGCTGATCTTCGGCAGCGACTGGCCCAACGCCGACGCCGTGGACAACCTGCCGGCCATCGTTCAAATCGCGCAGCAGTATTTTCGCGGCAAGAACCAGGCGGCCAACGAGAAGTTCTTCTGGCGGAACTCGATGGCCGCCTACCGGTGGCGCCCGCGCGACTCCGGACAGCCCTCCGCCCAAGGCTAGACGCGCGCGATCAGCTCAATGCCTTCCTTCCGTCCCAGGTTGCGCGAGTACTTCCGTTCCGTGGCGTTGTTCCAGTGCTCGTGCACGCCGAGGCTCGACAGCGCCGCGCCGCTCGGACGGTAGGCGGCGCCGGAAGCCGGCTTGGCCGCCAGCGCGGCTTCGTGCAGGTAATTGTCGGCGCTGCCGCGCACCTGCGTGGCGCGCGGTTCGCTGCTGAGCAGATCGAGCGCCACCGAATCGATGGCGATGGGATCCTGCGACACCAGCAGGCTGGCGGCCCACTGGTCGCCGAGCGAAGCCCAGCGCATCACGTTGCCCTCGTTGTGCTCGGCCGTGTACAGGCCGTCCAGGACGTAGAGCATGGTCTTGCCGCCCAGGTGGCGGTGCCCGATGAGATCCACCAGCGCGTTGTAGGAACCCATGGCCTGCGAGCGCAGCACGCTGTTGTGCAGCACGCGCGGAGACCAGCCGCCTTCCTGCGGGAAATGCACCGAGCCAAAGTGGTTCTTGGCCGCCAGCGTGACACCGGCCATGCCGTGCGGCCGCAGCAGCGCCATGTTGATCAGGTACTCCGCCTCCGTCACCTGGCGCGCCAGGTAGCCGGCGGGCAGGTCCTGGTTGGCGAAGCGAATGGGATTCTCCAGGTCCGGCACGGGCGCCAGCCGGCCGCCCAGTTCGTAGTCGCGGCCCACCAGGAACTGGACGTTCTGGAACTGTGGATTCGAGTTCGCGCGAATGCGCGAGGAGATCGGATCGCCCACGTTGCGCGCGCCGGTGACGTCGTAGACCAGGATGTCCTCGCCGCGCACGCCGGCCACTTCGATGAGCTGCGTGACCAGCGCCAGGATGGCGTGCGGGCTCGGCAGGCCGTTCAGCGCCCTGCGGCCCGTGCCCGGCTCACCCCACTTCGGCGAACGGTCCTGGTTGCAGTTCACCTTGATGGCGATGCGCTCGCCGGGGCGATACCCCGCGCGCCCCTGCTGGCGCGTCTCGTTGAAGTTGCGAAAGAGAGCGTCCCACGCCTGCTTCCCGTTCCTGCTGCCGGTGAGATCGCCGATGAGCTGCGACGTCATGCCGTGGACCGCCTTCTGGTCCGTGTTGGCGTCGTCCCACCAGTGCCCGGTGGCGCCGTCCCAGGTGGTGGCCTTCGCATCGCGCACCCACACCACGCGGCCCGGATGGATGCCCAGACCGGCCCCCAGAGGATTGTTCGCGCCCTCAGTGGGCCGGAAAGGAGCAGGGGCCACGAGGCGCTGCAGAGCGCAGGCCGGCGCACCCAGAATCCCCGCGCCGGCGGCGGTGAGCGACGGCAGAAAGTTTCTTCTCAGCATGGGCTTGCTCCTTCCCCGGACGGCTGCACGATTCCGCACCCGGCTGCCAGCATTGTACGCCTTTCGCGGGTCAATCAGGAGAAAAAGATGAGGAACAGCGAATGGCCAGCCGATGTACACTCTCCCTAGATCCAAGGAGGCCTCATGGATGCGCATCCCGTTTCGCGCCGCAACCTGATCTCGCAAGCCCTGGCGGGCGCGGCCATCGCGAACCCCGGCCAGGCCGCGGCGCAGGCCGTGGGCGTCAAGGCCGGTGACCTGCCGGACCTCACCATCAAGGAGGTCAAGGTCTACGTCGTCGATCCCGGCCAGCCCGGCACCGCCGTCACCAACGCCGGCTACACGCGCATCGCCGCCGTGGTTACCAACAGCGGCAGCGAGGGCAACTACACGCTGGCGCGCCGCTACTGGCACCCCAACTGGTCCAACGAAGGCTGGCTCGAATTCGCCAAACGCACTCTTGTCGGCAAGAGCGTATTGGACCTGCCGGCGCTCACCTCCCAATACGATCCGCCCAAGCGCCGCCTCGGCCAGAGTTCCTACGCCTCCGCCATCGACGCCTGCCTGTGGGACATTCTCGGCAAGGCCGTGGGCCTGCCCATCTACCGCATCCTCGGCGCATACCGCCACCGCGTCCTCGCCTACGCCAGCTCGCAGCACCACAAGACGGTAGAAGAGTTCGTC
>DAHVTI010000577.1 GCA_027324255.1 Bryobacterales bacterium
CCGGCGGACAGCGCGGAGTTGCGCTTCGAGAGAGGCTTCAAACACGGAGAGGATGAGGTCTTTGGCGTCATCGTTCATGGAGGTCTCCTGAGCATGGGCTCAGGAGCAGGATGACATACATCCGTCGGTCTGTCAACATGAATCAATCATGACCGACCTGTTTCTTGACGCGGGGCCGTCTCGCCGGGCGGCTTGAGGCCAAAACAATCTCACTCGGAAATGTAGAAACTCGAGGCAAAGGCCGGCAGTCCCAACGGACTGGCCGGCCTTTTGCTTTTCCGGTCCCGGCTGTGGCGAAACTCAGACTGCCGCCGCGGCGTTCGAACGCACTTGCGCCGGGTTCTTGCAGCCCGGAATGATGGCGGAAACCGCCGGGTTTTCCAGGCACCACCGCAGCGCCCACTGCGCCATCGGCATGCCCTCCGGCACCTCCGCTTCGCGCAGCCGCTGCGCTTCCGCCAGTTGGCTCTGGAGCTTTTCGGAATCAATGGTGGAGCGGAAATCGCCGGCCGGAAACGTGGTCCCGCGCGGGTAATTCCCGCTCAGCAGGCCGCTGGCCAGGGGCACGCGCGCCAGCACGCCCAACTGGTCGCGCACGGCGTAGGGAAAGTACAACTGTTCAGGGCGGCGGTCCAGGCGGTTGTAGATCACCTGCAGCGCCTCCGCGCCCACTGAACGCGCCTCGCGCGCCTGCTCCTCGCTGCCCTTGCCCAGGATCGAGATGCCCAGGTGGCGGATTTTGCCCGCGCGCTTCTGGTCGTCGAGGGCCTTCCACATTGCCTCGTTGCGGAACAGCGCATCCGGGCCCGAGTGGAACTGGTAGAGGTCGATCGTCTCTACCTTCAAAGCGCGCAGCGACCCCTCCAACTGCAGCCGCATGCCTTCCACGGAAAAGTCGTCGGTGCGGTTCATGAACGAGTGGAAGCGGTGCCCGAACTTGGTGGCGACGATCCAGCGCGAGCGGTCCCGCCGCGCCAGGTAGTCCCCGATGAGGCTCTCCGAGAGGTGATCCCCATAGCACTCCGCCGTGTCTATCAGGTTGATGCCCTGGGCCTCCGCCTCTTCCAGGATGGCGTCGGCTTCCTGCTGCGTGAAGTCGTGGCCCCACTCCCCGCCGAACTGCCACGTGCCGACTCCGATGACGGAGACTTCCAGTCCCGTGCTGCCTAGCGTCCGATATTTCACACTGCGATTGTAGCCCGGCGTTGGCGCCCGCCTCAGTGTCCGAAGTGCATGGCGGCAAACTTCAGGTACTGGTCCCAGTCGTAGGCTGTGACATCGTGCTTGCCGGCGCGGATGTGATAGCCCACGGTCTTCATGATGGGCTGGTGGATGCCCGGCATCTGGTCGGTGCCGAGCCCCTGCTTGCCCAGCAGTTGATAGACGCGGCCGGCGGCGACGGCGGAGAGGAACTCGCCCCGCGGGTCGGCCCAGCGGTCTTCTTCCGCGCTGGCCACATACACCGGGCGCGGCGCGATCAGCGCCAGCAGTTCGTGCGCGTCCACCGGCAAACGGTTGGGGTCCGCGCCGTACTGCCCGTAATTCGTGCAGAACCAGTGCGGGAAGGCGGTGGTGATGCGCAGCAGTGTCTCGCCGTAGTTGCGGCGCGCTAGCGCCGCGCCGCCCTCGCCCGAGTCGTTCGAGACCACCACTGCGAAGCGCGGATCCTGCACGCCCGCCCACAACGCCGTCTTGCCCAGCCGGGAATGGCCGATCAGCGCGATCTTCTTCGCGTCGATCGCCGGGTCCGTCACCAGATAGTCCACCATCCGGCTCAGGCCCCACGCCCAGGCGCCGATTGCGCCCCATTCGTCGCGCGCCGGCTCCGTCTGGCCCGGCCGGAAACCGAGCGGGCGAACGCCGTATTTCATCCCGCCCACGAAGTCAGGCTCGATGTCGTGATAGCAGGCCGTGGCCAGACCGAAGCCGGCCGCCAGGATCTTCTCCACCTGCCACTGCGAGGCGCTCGCCCCGCGATCCTTCTCCTGCATCGGGCGTTTCACGTACCGGGTCTTGTCGTTCGGGTCGCGAACCCAACGTTCGCCCAGGCGGATGCCGGGGTCGGCGTGAATCGTCGCATTGGGGCCGAAGCTCAGGCCCGTGAAGATCGGGACGGGCTTCGCCGCACTGGCCGGCAGATAGATGAGGACGTCCGCCTTGGGCCCATCCTTCTTTCCAGCAAACCAGAGGGTCACCTGCTTGCGAATCGCTTTTCCGTCGAGCGCCCGCGCGCCTGCCTCCGTCACCTCGACGAGCGGCTTCGTGCGCGGGGCCGCCGTGCGGCCGAAGACCTGCCCTTCGAACAGGCGGACCAGTTCGGGGCGGCGCTCGCGCGTCCACATGCGCGCGTCCTTCACCGGGCGGCCGTCCTGCATGGTGAGCGGGTCCGGCAGCGTGTAGCTGCCGACTTTGGACTCGTCGTAGTTGGCTTCCGGCACCACCTGCGCGGGCAGGAGCGACAGGGTAAAGGCGAGGGCGATGAGCAGTCGGATCATGGCTAGATTATGCCGCGATCCGGACTCGTGCGGCCAGCCGTAAAACCGGTTCGGAACTCCGGGATAGAATACGACTACTTTGACCAGACACGGCATTCCCGTTTTCGCCAGCATCGTGTTCTCATTCCTGCTGGCCCGTGCCGCCGCGGCGCAGACCGACCCCAAGCCCTCGCAGCCGCAGGCTTCCGGCGGCGAGCAGCTTTCGGAAAAGCAGGTCTCCGCCCTGCCGCTGAACAAGCGCGATTTCAGCCAGTTGCTGCTGCTGGCCACCGGCACCCAGACCGACACCAACGGCGCCGCGAACTTCACGCAGCAGTTCACCGTCAACGGACAGCGCGGCAGCGCCACCGTCTTCTCCATGGACGGCGTGGACACGACGGATCCGGAGATGGGCGGCGCCACGTTCTCCAATTTCAACGTCGACGCCATCCAGGAGATCAAGTCCATGTCGGGCGTGTTGCCGGCCGAGATCGGCCACGGCGCCGCCGGCTACACGGAGATCGTGACGAAATCCGGCGTGAACGACCTGCACGGCAGCGTCTTCGAATTCGTCCGCAACGCCGCTTTCGACGCCCGCAACTTCTTCGATCGCCGCTCCGTCGCGCAGCCGGGCCGCATACCTCCGTTCATCCGCAACGAATTCGGCTTCACCAACGGCGGCCCCGTCTTCATCCCGGGCCTTTACGACGGCCGCCATCGCACCTTCTACTTCGGACAGTACCAGGGCTTCCGGCAGATCCTGGGCACCACGCAGGTGCTTTCCGTGCCTACTCCCGAGGAGCGCCGCGGCATCAACAGCAGCGCCTTTCCAGGCGACACGCTCTACGTCCCCGTGGATGCCCGCATCGCTCCGGTGCTCGCCCGATATCCGCTGCCCAACGATCCGCAGGGCCCCTTCGGCGCCCGCACCTACGCCGCCTCCTCCAAGGTCACCACTGTCACCAACCAGTTCTCCATCCGCCTCGATCACAAGATCTCCTCGAAGACGCGGCTCTTCGGCCGCTTCAATCTCAACGACGTGGAGGGCCCGCTCACCAACCCCAACCAGACCGCCATCGATCCCTCCTTCGCCGTGCGCTTCTCCGACCATCAGCGCAACTTGGGGCTCTCGCTCGTGCGCACGCCGTCGCCTACCTTCGCCAGCGAAACCTACCTCGGCTACATCCGGTCCACGCCGCTCTTTCCCACCATCAACAGCACGCAGCCGGGGCTGGTGTTCGGAGACGGCCTGTACGAGGGCTTCAACTCCTCGTCCGGCTCCATCATGGGCGCCTTCGGCAACCTCTATCAGGCGCGCCAGAATTTTTCGTGGACCCGCGGCAAGCACGCCTGGAAGGCGGGCGGGGAAGTCCGCATCAACCGTGACGTCACGGTTTTCGGCACGGCGCCCAATGGGACCTACACGTTCGGCGGAGGCGCAGCGTATTCTCCCGTCGCCATCCGCTCGCAGAGCGGCGGCCACAACATCGCCCCGGGCGATCCGCTGCCCGATGCGCTCACCGGCTTCCTCACCGCCACGCCGTTCTCCTACACCGTCACCGCCGCGCCGCCGCTGTTCGGCCAGGGCGAGCGCATGGGCGTGGCGGGCATCCGCCGCCAGGCCTACAACGTCTTTCTGCAGGACCGCTGGGCACTCTCCCCGCGCCTCTCTCTCAGCTACGGCCTGCGCTTCGAGGTTCAATCCACCATCACCGAAGGCAAGCAGCAGGAGGCGGGGTTCGTTACCGAGAACGCCGATGGCGTGCGCGTGAACGCCATGAACCGCGGCGTCCGCGGCCGTTACCTGATGCGCCCGGCTCCCTATTACCCGGTGGATTGGGGCGGCTGGGGCCCGCGCCTGTCGCTCACCTGGAACCTCGGCGGCCGCACCGTCTTCCGCGCCGGCGCCTCCGTCACTTCGCTCCTGATGAACCTTTGGCAGCAGAACGTGGTCACCGCCAACCTGCCTATTGTGGTCACGCCGTTTGCCACTGCGGAACCTGACCGCCCGTTGCCTTTCTCCAACAACGTGACGCCCATTGTCCTGCCGGAGGCGTATTCCACTTCCGGCCAGAACCTTTTCGCCGGGGGCGACTTCCTCAGCATCGCGTCGAATACGGAGATGGACGTCCTGCGCTACGAGCGGGACCTTGCCGCGCTCAGCCCCGACAAGCAGGTGCGCGCGCTCGGCGTGCAGTCGATGAACCCGGATTTGGAAAACGGCTACATCGGATCGTGGACCGCCGGCCTCGAGCGCCGCTTCGGCGACGTCACCGCCAGTGCCGCCTACGTCGCCACGGTGGGCGTTGGCCTGGGCTGCCTGGAAAGTCCCAACGGCTACACGGGTGCCGATGCGCAGAACGCCCCGTACACGATTTTCGATGCGCAGGGCCGCGTGCAGGGCGGCTTCGGCCCCATCTGGGCCATGTCCAGCCACTCGCATTCCGCCTACCACTCGCTCCAGACCTCGGCCGGCAAGACGTCGCTGCGTTCCGGCCTCGGCTTCCAGGCCAGCTATACCTTCAGCAAATCCATCGACGACACCAGCGCCGTGCTGGGCGGGATGCTCGGCGTCACTT
The DNA here is from genome assembly GCA_027324255.1 of Bryobacterales bacterium. Lineage (GTDB taxonomy): Bacteria > Acidobacteriota > Terriglobia > Bryobacterales > Bryobacteraceae > Paludibaculum. Next base: position 5,054 of record DAHVTI010000577.1, read on the forward strand.
CCGGCACACAGTTGCAGACCACGCCCCAGAACCCCCGCAACCGCGCCGCTGAAAAGGCGCCCTCCACCTTCGACATCACCCACGCCTTCACCTTCAGCGCCATTCAGGAGCTGCCTTTCCAGCGCGCGCTGCCCGCGCTGCCCCGCCGCGCCACAGCCGGCTGGCAGTTGCTCGCCGTCGGCAGCCTGATGACGGGCGCGCCCTTCACCGTCTACTCCGGCATCCAGCAGACCGGCGCCGGCTCCAATAATGCCGATCGCCCCGATGCCGCCGGCACGCCCGTTCTCTCCACCACCCGCACCGTGCGCGAAGACTACCTCGGCCTCGGCGACCGCAACGCCTCTTACTTCTCCATCCCCGTCAACGTGGCCGGCGGCAGCGGCCCCAACCAGGGCCGCTTTGGCACGCTGGGCCGCAACACTTTCCGCGGCCCGGCTTTTCACAGCGTGGACTTTGCCCTGATCAAGAACACGCCCGTAGGCCCACGCAAGAACCTCGAGCGTGTCGCGCTGCAGTTCCGCTTCGAAGTCTTCAACGCCCTGAACCTGGTCAACTTCAGCCTGCCCGCCAACATCGTCCTCGGCCCGGGCTTCGGCCTCATCAACCGCACCGCCGGTCCGTCGCGCCAGATTCAGGTGTCCCTCAAGCTGCTGTTCTGACGTAGCAGACCCGCGGCGGAAGCGTATGCTGGAATCGATTCGCCGGTCCCGGACCGTGCGGCAGGCCGTATTCGAGTGTGGGGGTTTGAATCATGATGAGATCGGCCCGAGCGGCAGCGCTCTGTTTCGCCGGCCTGTGCGCCCTCGCGCAACCCGTTCAGCCGAACCTTCCGGCGCAGAAGCACGGTCTGCACTTCACCACGCCGGCCATGGTGTGGGACGAAGCCCTGCCGCTCGGCAACGGCATGCTGGGCGCCCTCATCTGGGGCGACGGCCGCCCGCTGCGCATCTCGCTCGATCGCGCCGACCTGTGGGACACCCGCGCCGTGCCCGAGTTCCGCGGGCCCGACTACAAGTTCAACGTCATGCGTCAATGGCACCAGCAGGGCCGCGTGGCGGACCTCAAGCGCGTCTACGAGCAGCCCTACAATCGAGCTGCGCCCACCAAGATCCCGGCCGGTCGGATTGAACTCGAGTTCCCGGCCTCCACCGCTTTCCGGCAGACCGATTTGGATCTGGCCGAGGCCGAGGGCAGCGTCACGTTCCAGGGCGCCGCGCAGGCTCGCTTCTTCGTCCACGCCACCGCTCAGTTCGGAATGGCCCGCATCGCCGGCGGCGCCTTGCCGCGCGTGAAGCTCAAGGCGCCGGCCTTCGGCGGGACGCCTTCGGACGCGGTGATGGAAGGAGGGCCCCGGCCGTCCAGCCTCGCCCACCTCGGCTACGAGCCGCCCGAAGAAAGCGCGGGTCAGGATTGGTGCGCCTTCACGCAGCGCGGCGCCGGTGGATTCCGCTTCGCCGTGTTCGTCGCCTGGCAGGACCGCGGCCCCGTGCGGACCATTGCCTGGTCCATCGCCTCCAGCCACGAAGGCGCGAACCCGCGCGCCATCGCCCAGAAGCGCGTGCGCGATGCGCTAGCCCAAGGCTATGACGCCGCCTTCCGCACCCACCGCGCATGGTGGGCGCGGTTCTGGGCGCAGTCTTCCGTCCGAGTGCCCAATGCGGTGATCGAACGCCAGTGGTTTCTCGACACCTACAAGTGGGGCGCCGCCGCGCGCCGCGGCGCGCCGCCCATCACGCTGCAGGCCGTCTGGACCGCCGACAACGGCAGCCTGCCCCCGTGGAAAGGCGATTATCACCACGATCTGAACACGCAGCTCAGCTACTGGCCCGCCTATTCCGGCAACCGCCTGGAGGACGGGCTCAGCTATCTCGACTGGCTCTGGAAGACGCGCGACACGGCCTTCGAATGGACCCGCGAGTTCTTCCAGTTGCCCGGCTTGAACGTGCCTATGACCGCCGACCTCAACGGCCGCCAGATCGGCGGCTGGCGGCAGTACACCCACTCGGCCACCACCTCCGCCTGGCTGGCCCACCACTTCTACCTGCACTGGCGCTACAGCCAGGACCGCGAGTTCCTGAAGAGCCGCGCTTATCCCTACCTCCGCGACACGGCCGTATTTCTGGAAGCCTTCACCTCCGCCCGCGACTCCGCCGGCAAGCGGACGCACCCGCTCAGCGCATCTCCCGAGATCAACGACAACAAACCTGAAGCCTGGTTCGACACCATCACGAATTACGACCTCGCGCTCGACCGCTGGGTCTTCGCCAAGGCCGCGGAACTCGCCGGCGAGCTGCAAATGGAAGACGACCGCGCGCGCTGGAGCCGCGTTCTCTCCGAGTTCCCCGATTTCAGCGTGGCCGCGGACGGCGCCCTGCTGGTGGCCGCCCACTATCCGCTGAAGGCTTCGCATCGCCACCTGTCGCACCTCATGGCCATCCATCCGCTGGGCCTGATCGATTGGGAGCAGGGCGAGAACTCGCGCCTCATCATCCGGGCTTCGCTGGCCGATCTGGAGCGGCTCGGCACCTCGGCGTGGTGCGGCTACAGCTTCTCCTGGCTGGGCAGCATGGCGGCGCGGGCGCGCGACGGAGAGCGCGCCGCAAAGGCGCTGGAGATCTTCTCGACGGCCTTCACGCTACGCTCCAGCTTCCACTGCAACGGGGATCAATCCGGCAAGGGTTACTCCAAGATGACCTACCGGCCTTTCACGCTGGAAGGCAACTTCGCCATGCCCGCCGGCCTGCAGGAGATGCTGCTGCAGAGCCAGGGCGGCCAGATGGTGCTCTTTCCCGCGGTGCCCGAGCATTGGCGGGACGTCGAGTTCAGCACGCTGCGGGCCGAGGGCGCGTTCCTTGTCTCGGCGCGGCGCAAGGGCGGCCGTGTGCAGCGCGTGGAGGTGACGGCGGAGAAGGGCGGGACCTTCCGGTTCGCGTCTCCCCCCGGCGGCAGGCTGCTCGAGTGGGTCATGAAGCCGGGCGAGAAAAGAGTATTGTCGTTCTGAGGGCAGGCTCGCGCGGCGGTGCGCCTTTGCCTGTCCGCCGCCCGCGCGTGGTCCGCAGAGGAGATCCAATGAAGCGATACGGGATGGTGATCGGCCTGAAGCCGGAGGCCGAACAGAAGTACAGGGAACATCATGCCGCCGTCTGGCCCGGCGTGCTCGAAATGATCCGCCAGTGCAACATTCGCAACTACTCGATCTACCTGAAGGACGGCATGCTCTACAGCTACTTCGAATACCACGGCGCCGACTTCGACGCCGACATGGCGAAGATGGCCGCCGATCCGCTCACCCAGCAGTGGTGGAGCATCATGAAGCCGATGCAGAGCCCCGTTCCCACCCGCCAGGAAGGCGAGTGGTGGGCCGGCATGGAAGAGGTCTTCCATCTCGACTGAGGCCGGAGCGCGCCTTTACTTCCGCCGGTAGGCGATGAGCGCCGCGCCGGGCACCGGCGCGATGGTCACGGGCACGCCCTCCTCCATCAGTTCCGCGCCTCTCACTGCGGCCTCTTGCCCGCCGTCCAGGTCTCCTATCAGGTACGTGACCTGCGCCTCCAGCCCGCGCAGCCGGAAGCGCGCCGTCTCGAACGGGCTCTCCGGCCGGCGGAACGCCTGCACCATCCCCTCGCCCTTCTCGGATCGTTCTTGTCGAGCCACGTTCCATGCCGCACCCGCTCCGGCTCGAACCACACCAGGGTCTTCGCCCCGCGCTCGCGCGCGCTTGAAGATGGGCGCAAAGCCGTGCGGAAAGCGCGCCGCGTCCGGTTCCCACGCGCCGGCGTCCGGCCACCCCGTCGTGAACGGATACCAGCCTGCGTCCATCCACCAGTAGTCCAGCGGCACGCCGTGGTCCAGTTCGCGATTCAGGTTGCGCAATTGGTTCCCCTCGTTGGCCTCCTGCATTTCGATCGTGTGCCGCGCGTTGCTCTCCGCCACCTGCGGCGGGTGCAGTTGGCCGCCCGGCCGCGGCACGTTCGAAGGCACCATCTTCCTAACCCGTACAGCACGTCCCGTTCATCGTTGGCGGTGAGCCGCACCGCGCCCTTAGCGCCGTCTGCAATCGTGAATCCCTCCGCCCCGATGCCCGCCCGGATCCGCACCTCGATCGCCTCTGCGTCCTTCCGGGCCTCCGCCTCCCCGCCGCACTGCCGTTCCACGCGCCTCGTGAAGATCCTCACTGCTTCCGCGGCGAGCGCCCCGTGCTTCTCCGGCAGCGCCACGCGCACAGGCTGCGCCTCCGCCGCCGCCAGGCTGATAACAACGGCCGCCCACCACAGCCCGTTTCCCTGCTTCATCTCCCTCCTCCACGTTCCTTGCTGCCTCGACCCGCGGCGCTGCTTCCTCAGAATACTGAACCGTACCGCGCGAACGCGTGCTACCATGCTGCCAATGGCCGGCTCTGCCTGGGATTGCAATGCGGCCTCTGGTCCGCCACGCCACACCGTCCTGGTGCGCGTCACGCAGTGGATCACCGCGCTCTGCTTTTTCGCCCTGCTCCTGAGCGGCATTGAGATCCTCATCTCGCACCCGCGCTTCTATTGGGGCGAGACCGGCAACGTGAACTCCGCGCCGCTGTTCCAGTTCCCGATTCCGGCTTCTCGCGGCTCCGTGCCCACCGGCTACGGCTACGTGCTGCCGGATCAAAACGGCTGGAGCCGGTCGCTGCATTTTCAGGCCGCCTGGGCGGTGGTGTTCACCGGCGCGCTCTACGTCCTGGCGGGCCTCCTCCGGCGGCACTTTCAACGCAACCTCCTGCCTGCGCCGGCCCACCTTTCGTGGCGGGCGCTCTCCGCCGCGCCAGCCGCCCACCTGCGCCGCACGCCGCCGGATGAAGCCGAAGCGTGGTCCTACAACCTGCTGCAACGGCTCGCCTACCTCGCCGTGATCTTCGCGCTGTTTCCGCTGGCTATCTGGACCGGACTGGCCATGTCGCCCGCCTTCGTCGCCGCCTTTCCGTGGGCCGTCGAGGCGTTCGGCGGCCAGCAGTCCGCGCGGACCATCCACTTCTTTGTCTCCGTCCTGCTCGCTCTCTTCCTCCTGGTTCACATCGCGATGGTGGTTCTCGCCGGATTCAGGACACGCGTGCGAGCCATGATCACAGGCCGTCTCGACGCTCCAAGGGAGAATGCATGAAACGACCATCGCGCCGCGCCCTGCTCACCACCGGCTTCTCCGCCGCCGGCCTCGCCGTGGCCGCCCGCCTCGCTGACCGCTACGGACTCATCCCGCCCGACCACGGCGGCCTCTACGGCCCTGGCGCCACTCTCACCTACGCCGCACACCGCCTGCTGGCCTACGATTCCCTCGCCCGCGAGTTTCCACGCCAACTCATCTCGGCACGGCCTTTCGCCAATCCCGTCGCGCCGCCAGGCGAGGATTTCAAGCGCCATCAGGCCGAAGGCTTCACCCACTGGCGCCTCGCCGTCGACGGCCTCGTCGAGCGCCCCGCCTCGCTTTCGCTGGCCGACCTGAAGCGCCTGCCCGTCCGCAGCCAGATCACTCAGTTGGCCTGCGAAGAGGGCTGGTCTTACATCGCCGAGTGGACCGGAACTCCGCTATCAGAGATCCTCGACGCAGTGGGGGCCCGGCCGCAGGCGCGCTGGGTCGTCTATTTCTCGATGGAGCACGGTTGGTGGGAGAGCATCGACATGGCCGACGCCCTGCATCCCCAGACGCTCATGAGCTACGCCATGAACGGCGGAGACCTCCCCGTTGGCTTCGGAGGACCGCTCCGGCTGCGCGTGCCCCGCCAGTTGGGCTACAAGAGCTTGAAGTTCGTCGCCCGCCTCACGGTCACGGACAATCTGAAGAAGTTCGGCAAAGGACTGGGCTCCGCATCGCCGGAGGCCGGCTACTCCTGGTACGCCGGCATCTGACCTGCTCTCCGGCCTTGCCGCGCACCTTCGCGATTCCCATAGAATTGAATCCCTGGACGAGTTGCCGTCCAGCCGGACACTCATCATGGAAACCGCGCCGCCGTCCTCTTCCCGTCCTGCCCGTTTCCTTCTGACGGCCGCCTGCCTGGCCGGAGCCGCCGCAGCCATCGCGGCCATCGCGGCCGGGAAGATCGCCCAGGCCGGCATCCCTGCGCTTACAGCCCTCGTCGCCGGCGCACTCTACGGACAGGTGGATCCGCGGTTCAAAGGCACTTCCTTCACCCTCTGGGTTTTTGCCTTCCTCGCGGCAGCCCTCTACTATCCACGCCTCTTCACACACTGGGGGTTCGACACCGGCGTCCTGGTGATTCCCTTGCTCCAACTCATCATGTTCGGCATGGGCACGAAGCTGAGCCTCGCCGATTTCGCCAGGGAGTTCCGCCGGCCGAAGGGCATCGCGGTCGGCTCGGCCCTCGTGTACTCGGTCATGCCGCTGGCGGGCGTGCTGGTGGCGAAGCTATTCCGGTTCGAGCCGGAGGTGGCCGTGGGCGTCATCCTCATCGGCGCCTGTCCCGGCGGCGCGGCTTCCAACGTCATGGCCTACCTGGCGAGGGGCAACGTCGCGCTCTGCGTCAGCGTCACCACTCTCACCACGCTGCTGGCCCCCGTGTTCACCCCGGCGCTGATGAAACTGTTCGCCGGCGCGCTCATCGAGGTGCCCTTCCTGAAGATGGCGGCATCCAGCTTCAACCTGATCATCGTGCCTGTTGCCGCCGGCCTCGTCTGTCACAGGATTCTCTACGGAACGGCGTCCTGGCTGAAGCGGCCTCTCCCGGTGCTCGCCGCCGGCCTGTCGGGATTCATCCTCGCCGCCGCCGCGGTCCCGCTCCGCCTGCCGGCTGAATTCGCGGTTCTCAAGCCGGGTCTCATCCTCGGACTCGTCCTGGCCGGCGCCGTCTCCTTCGCCAAGGTGGCCGTCGCCGCGCTCGACGGCCCCGCCGATTGGATGAATCGCATTTTGCCGAAGGTCTCGCTGGTGTCGGTCCTGCTGTATGTGACCATCGTCGTCGCTCTCAACCGCGATGAACTGCTGAAGGTGGGCCTGCTGCTGGTGGCCGCCTCGGCGCTCCACAACGGGCTTGGCTTCGTGCTCGGGTATTGGGCCAGCCGCGCTGCCGGGCTTTCGAAGCGAGACAGCCGCACCCTCTCCATCGAGGTGGGCCTGAAGAACGGCGGCCTGGGCATGGGGCTCGCGCTGCAGGCGCTGAACAGTCCCAATGCCGCGCTGGCGCCCATCGTGTTCGGCAAGTGGATGAACATCTCGGGTTCGGCCCTGGCCAACTACTGGCGCGGCAGGCCCACGCTCGAGCCAGAAGAAGGCGCGCCGTGAACGGCCGCCGCGCCGCTGTTGTCCGCGGCCGCGGTTGGATAGAATTGCCGCCGGTGAGGTTCCCCACAGCGCCATGAACAGAAGAAGCTTCCTCCAATCCGCCCTGGCCGCTCCGCTCCCGCTGGCGGCGCAAACCGCAGAGGCCCGCGCCCCTTCCAGCATCCGGATCACCGGCGTCGAAGTCCTCGTCACCAATCCCGAACAGGCGCCCATGGGCAACTATGTCCTGGTGAAGATCGTCACCAATCAGCCCGGACTCGTCGGCTGGGGCGATGCCACCTGCACGGGCAGCGAACTGGCCGTGGCGAAAATGCTCGAAGAGCATCTGGCCCCCGGCCTCATCGGCCAGAACCCGATGCAGTCGGAGATGCTCTGGCGGCGCCTCTTCTATCTGCCCTACTACCGTTCGGGCTCGGTGCAGATGTCGGCCGTCAGCGGCGTGGATATGGCGCTTTGGGACATCAAGGGGAAGGTGGCGGGCCTGCCGGTCTACGAGCTGCTCGGCGGCAAGGTGCGGGACAGGCTCCTCACGTATTGGAATGCCAGCGGGCGCGACTTCAAGCAGGTGGAAGAAGGCGTCCGCCGGCTGATGGCCGAAGGCTACAAGGTGATCAAGGTGCAGGTGTCGGCGCCCGGCATGGAAGGCGGTTACGCCGTGCCGCCCACGGAGAAGCAGCGCGCGGCCACTCAGGCGGCCTACGCCAGTGGACTGCCGCCCGACGAAGTGTGGGAGCCGGAGTCCTATGTCAGAATTCTGCCCAAACTCTTCGAGCACCTGCGCGCCAACGTCGGCGAGGACATCGGCCTGCTGCACGACGTGCACGAGCGCATCACCACCAACCAGGCCGTGGCATTGGCCAAGACGCTGGAGCCCTTCCGCCTGTTCTATCTGGAAGACCTGCTGCCGCCCGAGCACCTCGATACCTTCCGGCTGATCCGGCAGCAGGCGTCCACGCCGCTGGCGATGGGCGAGGTTTATGTCGGCGCCTGGGAGGGCCATTCCCTGGTGACGGAGCACCTCATCGACTACGTGCGCCACGACCTCGCGCATTGCGGCGGCATCACCACCGGCAAGAAGGTCGCCATCGCCGCCGAGCCCCACGGCGTGCTCACCGCCTGGCACGGGCCCGGCAACATCTCGCCCATCACGCACTTCGCCAACTGCCACGTCAGCCTCTCGGTCCCGAACTTCGGCATTCAGGAAGAGTCGCGCGGCTGGGGGCCGCGCGCGCGGGAAGTGTTCTCCGATTTCCCGTTGATCCAGGGCGGCTCCGTGACGGTGAACGACAAGCCGGGACTCGGCGTGGAAGTCAACGAAGCAGTGGCGCGCAAGCTGCCTTACGTGCGGCGGCTGCGGCCCGGCATCCGGCGCGCGGACGGAACCCCCTGGCCGTATTAACTGGCGCTCCGGGCCCCGCTGCGCTACCGGCCCGCCTCTGACATCGCCTTCATCAGCCGGTATCCGAATTCGAGCCCGTCGTAGAAGTAAGCGGTGCGGATGCGCTCGTCCTGGCCGTGCGCGCGAATGTCGTCGAGGTCGTAGAACATCTGCGCGATGCCGTACGTCGGGATGCCCGCCGCGCGGATCGGCTTGCCGTCCGTGCCGCCCGTTTCCATCACCGGCACCACCGGCAACCCGGGCCATAGCGAGTGCACGGTTCGCTCCACCCGCCTCATCAGGTCCGCCGGCGGCGGCGATGCCGGATTCGGCCTCAGCGGAATCTTCACCGCCACCTCGATGCCCGATCCAGCCGCTGTGCGCAGGCGGCTCTCGATCTCCGCCTGCGTCGTGCCGGGCAAGGCGCGGCAGTTCACCGCGGCCTCGGCGGTCTGGGGCAGGGCATTGTCGGCATGGCCGCCGGCCAGCATGGTGGCGACGCAGGTGGTGTGCAGCAGCGCGTTCTCGTAGGGCTGCGCGGAGAGGCGGGCGGCGGCGGCCGCGCCGGGCGGCTCCTGGGCGACGGCCCGCAGGTCCGCCGCTTCTGCGCCGGTTTTCAGCGCCGCGGCGCGCGCGAAGTATTCCCTGGTACAGCAGGCGGCGCCCGTCACGCGCCTGTCCGCCGCCGGAGTCGGTGTGGACGCAGAACTCGGCGTCGATCAGCGGGCGCCGGTTTTGCAGCAGCCACTCCACTCCGTTGGGGCCGCGCCCGCCCTCCTCGTCGGAGGAGAGCGCGACGATGATGTCGCGCTCCGGCGTGAAGCCCTCGCGCTTCAGTCGGATCAGGTTCGCCGCCAGCAGCGCGGCGTCGCCCTTGATGTCCTGCGTGCCGCGGCCTTAGAAGTACCCGTCCTTTTCCTGCAGGGTGAACGGATCCGTGGTCCAGTCCGCGCGGCGCGCCTCCACCACATCAAGATGCGCCAGAAACAGCACCGGACGCCCGGAAGACTTGCCCCGCAGGCGCGCGACGAGATTGCCTTTCCAGTTCCTGCAGCACGGAGCGCGCCAGTTCACGGCGCGGCTCCGCCGTCTGTGCGGCCGAAACCAGAAGTAACGCGGTGAACATCATCATCCTGTGAAAGTATCAGGGTTCGGTGTGCCTTCAACAGCAGCGCACACCGACCTCACCTCCCGGCGTGACGGGAGGGCCGAAGGCCTCGGGCGGCGCCGGCGCGCCGTTCATCACGGCCACCCAGCGCCGGATGGCGCTGTGGACGACGAGAATCACGCCGGCGATAAACAGGGCCATCAACGCGGAATCGAGATAACCCGTAAACCGCTGCCCCGGCTGTGCGGTCAGCGGCCAGAAGATGTCTCGAATGGACAGAACGCCGGCCATCAACGTAGTGGCCCCGACAAAGCACATGGGAACGGCCGTGGTCCAGGCGTATCGGGCCTTGCCCATGTTGATCAGGAAAGTGGTGCACACCGCCAGCGCAATGGTCGCCAGCAACTGGTTGCCTGTGCCGAACAGAGGCCAGATCGTGGAAATGGTGCCGGTGTAAATCAGGTACCCCCATCCCAGCACCACCAGCAACGTCGTGATCAGGTTTCCCGGAAGCCAGGCCGTGTCGCCGAATTTCCGGTGGACCTTGCCGAGAAGCTCCTGCAACACATAGCGTGCCACGCGCGTCCCCGCATCCACCGTGGTGAGAATGAAGAGCGCCTCGAACATGATCGCGTAGTGGTACCAATACGCCACCAGGCGATCCATCCCCGGCAGGGCTTTGAAGATCTGCGCCATGCCGGCGGCCAGTGAAACCGCGCCTCCCGTGCGTCCCACCAGGTTCTCGCCCACTTCCTGAGAGAGGCGGTCGAGATGCACGGTGTGCAGGCCCAGCCGGCTGAATTCAGTGGCAGTGCTGTTGATGGCAAAGTAGTCGCCCGGCTGCATCGATGTGGCCGCGATCAGGGCCAGGATGCCCACCACCGACTCGGCGGCCATTGCCCCATAGCCGATGAACCGCGCGTCGGTCTCCTTGTCCAGCATCTTCGGCGTCGTTCCGGAAGCCACCAGCGAGTGGAACCCGGAGATGGCGCCGCAGGCGATCGTCACAAAGAGGAAGGGGAAGAGCTTGCCCTTGATGATGGGTCCGCCGCCATGGATGAACTGCGTGATGGCCGGAAACTGGATGTCGGGCCGGACCACCAGGATGCCCACAATGAGAACCGCGATGGTGCCGAGCTTGACGTACGTGGAAAGGTAGTCGCGCGGCGCCAGAAGCAGCCATACCGGCAGCACCGATGCGACGAAGCCGTAGATCGCCATGAGAACGGTGATCTGGTGAGGCGTGAAGGTCAGCAGGTGGGCGTAGCTTGTCTGGGAGAACCAGTGGCCGCCGATCACGGCCGCCAGCAGCAGCACCACCCCGAAGATGCTCGGGCCCGTGACTGCCACCTTCCCGGCGCTGCTCCTGAACATCCACTGGCCCATGATGAGAGCAATGGGGATTGTGGATCCGATCGTGAACACCCCCCACGGACTGCTGGCCAGCGCGTTCACCACGACGATACCCAGGCCGGCCAAAGTCACCAGCAGGATAAACAGCACGGCAATCATCGACACCAAACCCGCGAAAGAGCCGATCTCCGTCCGCGCGATATCGGACAGCGAACGGCCCTTGTGCCGCACCGAAGCGGCGAGAACGACGAAATCCTGGACGCATCCGGCCAGCACCGCCCCGATCAGCAGCCAGAGGAAACCGGGCAGGAAGCCGAATTGGGCGGCCAGCGTCGGACCCACCAGCGGGCCCGCTCCGGCAATGGCCGCGAAGTGGTGTCCGAAGAGGACCCAACGCGGCGAGGGCACGTAGTTTTGCCCGTCTGTCAAGGTATGGGCCGGGGTAATGCGGCGGTCGTCGAGAACCAGCGCCTTGGCCGCGATGAAGGCGCTGTAGTACCGGTAGCAAAGGGCAAATACACAGAGGGCCCCCACCAGCACAGGAAAAGTATTCATCGCTTCTCCTTGCACACCGGAGTGTACGCTCCCAGTTGTTTCACATCATCCGGACTGGTGCAATCCGGAGCGGGCGTGGCCGGCGCGACTCAACTCTCATCGAGTGCACGCTTCCGGCAGGGGGCTCAGTCGCGGAAGTCGTCTCCGCGCGAGAACTCGCCCACCTTCAGGACCTCGTTGAGGCCGGCCAGAAAATCACGCAAGGTGAAGCGGCGACGGTTCACTTTTCGTGCCCCCTCTTCTGTATGCGCGCGGCCGCTATCGGGATGAGTGGGCGCCTTGGAGGTCTGGCGGCGCCCGCTGCGTGGCAGGACCCGGTGACTCGGCATCTCCTGGACTCCGGAGATAGAGTAGGCCGCGGAAACCCACGATGCAATTGATTTCGCTGCTCTGACTTGGCCCACTTCGATGGCTGAATTGGGCCCACCTGGAAGGACCGGGGTCCTGTTTGGCGGGATGCCCGGATGGACAGGAGAGCCAAGATGGAGCTATTTGAGACGATCCGCCGGGAGTACGAGGCGGGAGGGACGATTCTGGGGCTGGCGAAGCGGCGCCGAGTGCATCGCCGGATCATCCGGCAGGCGCTGGCCAGTGCGCTGCCGCCGGAGAGGAGGCGCGCCGAGCGCGACCAGCCGAGACTGGGCCCGGTGCGGGCCTTCATCGATAAGATTCTGAGCGAAGACCGGCAGGCGCCGCGCAAACGGCGCCACACGGCGCACCGCATCTGGGTGCGGCTCAAGCAAGAGCAACCCGACCATCCGATCAGTGAGGCCACGGTGCGCGAATACGTGCGGCAGCGCAAAGAGGAGATGGCCGTGGGCCGGCGCGAGGTGTTCGTGCCGCAGTCCTACCAGCACGGAAGGAGTGCCTATTTGCGCTTCAGCTTCCTGGCCAGGCTCGGCATGAATTCCGAAAACGCGAAGCCGCTCATACGGCTCGTCAGTCCCCAGACGCAGCGCCACGCTGCTGCATCCGCCGTGTTCTCGCTCTCGACCCGCCAAAGGTTGGACAGAAAGTTGTTGCCGACGTTCCCTGCGACTCGCGAATACGAGAACCGCCTCGATCCATCCGGCCGGTACGCGACGAATGAGGATACGATCACATACCGGATGCGCCGGCCGAACGAGCTTCCGGCAGGGGCAGGGATGTACCTCGGGTCTTCTCCCAGCGCCGCGCCGCTCAGGGCCTCGATCGCGTTGCTGGTGGAGATGCCCGAAAGACGCATCGCGTACCGCTTGCCGAAGCCCTCCCAGTGAGGACCGTACTCCTCGGGACTGTTGGTCAGCGTACTCCAGCCCGCGCTGATGGGGCCTCCGGCCAGCAGGCTCGTCGGTCCGACGGTGGACATGACGAACCAATTGATTCTCTCTTCCCCGGAGATGTATTGATATGGCCTCAAGATCGGTCCATTCCCCGGCTGAACCGAGGCAGGCTGGCCCGGCTGTTGCTGGGCCTGAGCGTCTACCCCTAAGAAGAGAGCGAGTGTCACGACAGCGAACCTGGAAGTCCAGCGCAGCGTGGAGCAGATCCTGAAGAGCTCCATGTATTCACAAGGCTACATGACGCACATGATCGGGGCAAGAAGGATAGAGGCAGAAGGATAGAGGCATCGAATGACAGATCAAACTGATCGGCAAAAAACAGTCCGCCGGCCGAAGCCGTCCGGGCCGCCGGCATCGTCATCGCGCTCCTCGTCGTCGTGGCGGTATCCGTCTGGCCGGCCAGGCCGCGGCCGGCAGCATCGCGATTCACTGAAAGCCGCTTCGCAATTGTGACATCGGATTCACCAGCCGCGGCGGCCATGACGATACGGCAACGCAACGCCACCTGCTGTGGAGTGCCGTGCGCCGCCGTCCACTGCTGGAGTTTCTCCCGCTCCGCTTCGCAAAGCTGACACGACTTCCCCCTGCCCTAGGATGATGCGAACTGGGCCGGCTTTGTCGAGTTAATCGCTGGACGAGACACTAGCCCTGCTTGGAATCGCCGCTGGGGCCGTAGATGCCGGGCACCTTGGCGCCCATCGGGCGCAGATAGGCCGAGAGCTGGCCGCGGTGATGGACGGAGTGGCGCAGCATCAAGGACAGGTAGTTGAGCGCCGTGGCCCTGAACATGCCGAAGAAGTCGATTTCGCGGGTGAGCGATTCGGCGGGCAGCGCCTTCACGGCGTCGATGGCCTCCGGCAGGTTGCTGTCGTACCAGGCCGTGACATCCTTAGCGGAGCGGATGGAGTCCGGCACGCCCGGCTCGCCGGCCTGGAAAGCGCCGGAGATCACGCCATCGAGAAAGAACTTCTCGGCGCTGGCGATGTGCCAGGCAAGTGTCAGGGCGTTCATGGAGCGGCCGTCGGGCGAGTAGTCTTCCTTACCGGCGGGCACGGCTTCGAGGACGTTGCGCGTGGTGGCGCGCTCGTGTTCGTATTCGGCCAGGATGAATCCGGCGATGAGCTTGGCTTCCTGATGGCTATAAGGCATTGCGGTTCCCTCTAATCGTCGCTCTCTAAATTATCGCGCACCGGCCGCGAGCGGGCCGGTTCAGCGCGGCGGCAGGGCGGTGGACTCGAAGTACTTTTTGACGATCCACTCCGGTTGCCACTGGTCGGGCGTGCGCGGCCGGCCGGTGAGGTCTACCTTCTCGGGCGGGTGATCCACGGTGGGGACTTCGACCGTGTCGCCTACCTTGGCCTGCCACTGCTTCATGAGGGCCAGCAGGCGGGCGGCGTGGGGGGCGTTTTCGGGCCGGCCGATGAGGTTCGTTTTTTCGTAGGGGTCGTTTTTCAGGTCGAACAACTGGAGGTGGCCGATCTTGGGGTAGGCGATGAGTTTCCAGCGGTCGTCGCGCACGGCGCGCTGGATGTCGAGGAAGGGCAGAAAGACGGAGTCGCGGATGCCGGCCCGGCGGCCCTCCCACAGCGGGCGCAGGCTCTCGCCCTCCAGGCCGGAGGGGGGCTCGACGCCGAGGTAGTCGCACAGGGTGGGGAAGACGTCCAGCAGGTAAGTGAAGGCCGTGATGCTGCGCCCGCGCGGGATGCCGGGCCCGGAGATCATCAGCGGCACGCGCATGCTGTGCTCGAAGACGTTCTGCTTGCCGAGCAGGCCGTGGCTGCCGAGCGCGAGGCCGTTGTCGGCAGCGTAGATGATGATGGTGTTATCGGCCTGGCCGGTGCGCTTGAGGGTCTCCAGGATGCGGCCGATCTGGCCGTCAAGGTGGGTGATCATGCCGTAGTACTCGGCCAGTTGGTCGCGAATGACGGCTTCGGTGCGGGGCCAGGCGGCGAGGTTTTCGTCGCGGCCGCCGCGCATCATGCCGTTGTCGAACGGAAGCTGCGGCAGGAAGTTGGGCGGCAGGGGCGGGAGATCGCGGTAGTAGGGCTCGCGGAAGGCCAGGGGCGGCATGCGCGGGTCGTGGGGCGCGGTGAAGGCGACGTAGGCGAAGAAGGGTTTGCGCTTGTCGTGCTGGTCCAGGAACTCGATGGCCGAGTCGGCGAACAGCTCGGACGAGAACTTCTCGCCGGTGCGCTGCGGGGTGAGCTTGCCGTCGGGCCCGAGGTCGCGGACCGGGACCTTGGAATGGTTCGACATGCCGCCGAACATGACGGTCTTGCCCTTCTGAAAGGAGCGCAGCCAGGAGTCGGTGCCGTTGTGCCACTTGCCGGTGCCGAAGGTGGCATAGCCGGCCGCGCCCAGGGCTTCCGGCATCAGGCGTTCGCCCTGGAGCGTCTTCGTGTCGATGTGGAACCACGTCTTGCCGCTCATCAGCATGGCGCGGCTGGGCATGCAGACGGCGCCGCTGTTGCCGCCGAGGATGTAGTTGTTGCGGAAGTTGACGCCGGAGGCCGACAGGCGGTCGAGGTTGGGCGTGCGGACGTGCGAATTGCCGTAGGCGGCGATGGTGTCGGCGCGCTGGTCGTCGGCGAAGAGGAACAGGATATTGGGCCGGTTGGAGGTCTGGCCGAAAGCCTGCCTGCTGAAGCCGCCTCCGGCGAGAGATGCCAGCATGCGCCGGCGGGAAATGGTCTGCATGATCCTGGTCCTTTCCGCCGCGGCGTGGCCGCGGTCCTGCAAGGACAGTCTACTGCCAAAGGGCGGCGCAGGTCAGTTGAGCGGCGTCGCTCCCGTGGGCAGGGACGGGGACGGGGCGGGGAAGGGATAGACGTCAGGCACCACTTTTACGTCGGTGGTGAACTTCCACTGTGTGCCGCCGGGCGTGGGGAAAGTCAGCTCGACGAAGCCGGCGGTGAAGCCCTTTTCGGGCTTTGGAAGCTGGACGGTGTAGACGCCGTCGCCGGCCGGGTCGAGGTCCGTGGCGCGATAGGCCGGGCCGATCTTTTCCAGGCGGAAGTCGCGGGCGTCGGGGTTGGAGGCCTGCCAGAGCTTCACGGCGGAGGGCTTGTCCTTGCAGGTGACGGTGAACCTGCCGCCGGCCGTGATGGTCCATCTGAATTCGGGCCGCTTCCAGCCCTCGACGATGGATTGGTAGTAGGCGGTGAGGCTGTCGCCGGCGTCGGAGCGGCGAGTGACGCCGTGATCGGTGTTGGGCACGTAGCGCAGGTACTTCTCGCCCTTCAGATCCTCGAAGTAGAACTGCGAGGAATCGGGCAGGAAGAACTGGTCGCCGGCGGAGTTGACGATGAACTTGGGCATGATGAGGCGGTCGCGGTAGCGGTAGGGCTCGACGATCTTCATGAGGCTGTCGAACTGCCGGGAGCCCATCCAGTCCATGACGCCGTGCTCGACGTAGTCGTCGACGGCCGGGGCCCAGAATCCGTAAGCGCGCCAGTGGTGCGTGAAAGACCGCTCCATGTTGAGCAGGTCGATGACGACGGGCATGATGGCGATCACGCGCTGATCGGTGATGCCGGTAGTCCAGGTGGTCCAGCCGCGCTTACTGCCGCCGGTGACCACCCAGCGGGCCACCTTCACCTTGCCGCCGGCCTGGGAGGCGAGGAACTCCTGGGTGGAGTCCATGGCGCGGGCGGCGGCCTTGGTCATGGGCAGGCGGGCGGGCCAGCGCTCGTCGCCGGTCTCGAGAAACTTTTTCCAGGTGAAGGCGATGATGGCGTCCTCGCTGCGCTTGCGCGATTCACCGTAGAAGCTGAGGGGCTGGTTGGGGATGGTGCGCAGCTCGACGGTGACGGTGCCGGTCTTCACGGCGATCCCGGCCATGAAGGCGTCGGCCTTGTCGGGCGCGGCGCTGCTGTTGTTGCCGCCGCCGATCATGAGCAGGGCGGCGTCGCTCTTCACCTTGTCGGGGCGGATGACGGTGACGAAGTGCTTCCACGTGGTGCGATCCACTTCAGCGGGGGTGAGCCAGTTCTGCGAGGTGACGTCGAGGACGAAGGCGGTGTAGCCCTGGCCGGGGATGGTGCGGGCGAGTTCCCACCTATAGGCGGCATCGGGGGCGTGGACGTAGCGGTCCAGCGCGGTTTCAGATTTTGGCTGAGCGTAGCAATAAGTGGCGAGGGCGGCGAGAAGAATGAAAATGCGTTTCATGCGTCAGCCCCCATTCTAGCCGATATACTGGGTGCTATGAGCGGCCTGAATCCCTTGGATCCACTGTCTTATCTGGGCGAGGAACTGGCGGGGATGCGGGCGGCGGGCTCGTACTTCCGGCTACGCGCGTTGGAGAGCCCGTGCGAGGCGGTGAGCCGGGCCGACGGCCGGGAAGTGATCAACCTGGCATCCAACAACTACCTGGGCCTGGCAAACCACCCGCGGCTGAAGGAAGCGGCCGTCGAGGCGGTGCGGAAGTTCGGGGTGGGCAGCGGGGCGGTCCGGACCATCACCGGCACGATGGCCATTCATATGGAACTGGAGCGCAAGATCGCGGCGTTCAAGCACTGCGAGGCGTGCGTGGTGTTCCAGAGCGGGTTTGCGGCGAATGCCGGCACGGTGAGCGCGCTTCTCGGGCCCGAGGACCACATCATCAGCGACGAGCTGAACCACGCTTCGATTATCGACGGCTGCCGGTTGTCGCGCGCCAGGATTCACGTCTTCCGCCACAAGGACGCGGCGCACGCGGCCAAGCTGCTGGAGGGGTTGAAAGACGCGGCCGGGCGCAAGCTGCTGATCACCGACGGCGTCTTTTCGATGGACGGCGACATCGGGCCGCTGCCGGCGCTGGTGGAGGCGGCCGGGCGGCACGGGGCCATCATGATGGTGGACGACGCGCACTCCTCGGGCGTGCTGGGGCGCAACGGCCGCGGCACGGTGGACCACTTCGGCCTGCACGGTCGGGTGCACGTGCAGGTGGGGACGCTGTCGAAGGCGGTGGGCGTGCTGGGCGGCTACGTGTGCGGCAGCCGGGACCTGATTGATTACCTGTACCACCGGGCGCGGCCGTTCCTGTTCTCCACCTCGCATCCGCCGGCCGTGACGGCGGCTTGCAGCGCGGCCTTCGACCTGCTGCTGGAGGAGCCCGAACGCATTGAGCGGCTGTGGGACAACACACGCTACTTCAAGGCCGCGCTGAGCGGCGCGGGGTTCGACACGGGCGTCAGCGAGACCCCTATCACGCCGATCCTGGTGGGCGAAGCGCAGACGGCGCACCAGTATTCGGCGGCGCTGTTTGAAGAAGGCGTGTGGGCGGCGGGCATCGGCTTTCCGACGGTGCCCAAGGGCAAGGCGCGGATCCGCACCATTGTGACGGCGGAGCACAACCGCGCGCAGTTGGACCGGGCGGTGGAGGTGCTGGCGCGCGTGGCCCGGCGGATGGGGATCCTCGGCGCCTGAGGGGGCGCAATCCGGCACAGCGAGGCGGAGTGAGAGGCCCCGGCGGGGTAGCGGGGCTGCGGCAGGGGTGTATTCCCAGCGGATGGGCGTGCATGACACAAACTTGCGTGCTGAGGTTTCTCTAAGGAGCGAATTAAGGTGTTTCATTGATTTGAGTAGCCGAGGGGTACTGTTACTGTTGATCTAGCAACGGCAAGCAAAAAGTTGCTAATAGGGAGAGGAGAAGAAAACAATGAAGAAACTCAACGCGATTATCTGGAAGCTGCGGATCATGAAGGACACCCGTGGCCAGGACCTGATTGAATACGCCCTGATGGCCGGTTTCGTGGCCGTCGCCGCCGGCGCCATCGTGCCGGGCGTTGCCAACAGCATCAAGACGATCTTCAGCAAGGTCAACACCACGATGGTTTCGGCCGCGGCTCAGGGCTGATCTTCCACCGTTATCAACAATCCCGTTCGACAACAGAAGAGGACGACTCCGGTCGTCCTCTTTGAGTTTCCGAAGTTAAGAGTTCGGGAATTTTCCCGGCATTTTCTTCGCGCGATCCAGGCTGCGGCTTAAGAGTTTGGGCGGATGGTTTGGTGGCTCATAGTGAACACGACGATGGTCTCTGCCGCGGCCCAGGGATAAGATCCAGCCGAGAGACAAAGACAGACAGCCGGAAACGGGGCGGCAACACCGCCCCGTCTCCATTTTCAGGACCGGGGAAGTTCAGCTCAGCCAGTCCAGGAGATCGCCCCGCGCGTCAAAGGCGAGTTCGCGGGGCCCGGCGGCCACTTCGATCTCCAGGCCCGGCAGCACTTTGGACAGCAGGTTCTCCGACAGCGCGAGCACTGTCAGGTCCTGGGTGTTGCGGATCCATCCGATCTCCAGTGCCGACGGGTCGAGCCGCCCCGTGGTCTTCCAGACAGATTCCAGGCACTGCCGGTCTGAGGAGAACGCCGCGGGCGTCTTGAGACAGGCCAGTGCGCCGGAAGTGATCCCGTTGACGTAGGTGGGGCGGCGCTTCATTTTGCGCAGCAGGCGGCGGTGGACGGTGTCGGCCATGCCGAGGCCGATGGCGTTGCCGTAGCTCAGCGGATGGATGTCGCGCAGGATGACGCGGCCGACGCGCGGGGCGAAGGGCCAGGGGTTGACGTTGCCGTGGATGTCCCGGTTGATGACCTTGGGGTCCATGCCGGAGCCGGACCAGTTCTTGCCGAGCTCGTTCACGATCAGAAGATCGAGCGAGGCGACGGGGATGCGCGGCATCCAGGACTTGACGAGTTCCAGCAGTTCTTCCTCGCGGCGCTCCATGTTCTCCACGCGGACCGCCTCCAGCCGGGCGGTGTCGTGATGGGCGTCTTCAAGAATGGCCAGCCCGCCGAGGATCTTGCCCGTGGCCAGGACCTGGCGGCCGACGCTGCGGATGACGGCCTCGAGGCCCATGGTGTGGCCGTGGGCGTGGTAGCGTTGCGCGCCGGCGAACTTGCCAAGGCCGATGGCCATCATCTTGAAAAGTCCGCTTTCGAGCTTGCCGGCAAAGTCGGTGTGCCATTTCACGCGGCCGCAGAGCATGACGCCGTCGGCCTGAAACGCCGTGCGGTCCATCACCACGTCGATGCCCTCCGGAGTGCGGCCCAACCCGGCGACGGCCAGCGAACTGCGGATGGGGCAGCCCATCGCGGATTCGGTCAGACCGTATTTGGCGAGGACCTGCGCCTGGCCGGCGGCCGAGGCGGCGCCGTGGCTGCCCATGGCGGGGAAGAGAAACGGCCGCATGCCGCGCTGTTTCCACCAGGCGGCCAGCGCGCCGGCGATGACGTCGATGTTGGCAATGCCGCGGCTGCCGACGCCGATGGCGATACTCGAACCGGCGGACAGGCCTGCGTCCAGGCCCGCGGCGTTCAACTGTTCGTGAATCGCGGCCGGGATGTCGTCAATTCGATAAGACGGGAGTTTCTGGCGGACGACGGCGAGTGGCGGAAACCGCATGGTTCCATCTTATCGCCCGGGCGGGATTCAGAACCCGCGGCGCGCTCAGATCTCTTCCCATTCGCGCTCGAGCATGCGCGAGTATTCGCCGGAGGCGAAGAGCTCGAAGCTGAAGTTCTCGGGCGGGAGCGTCCGGAACGAGGCGTTGCCCTGGCGGCAGGAGAACATCTGGTCGGCGTAGCGGTAGTAGTAGCGGACGAAATCCGGGTGGAGCGTGTCGAGGTCCGGCACGCGGACGAAGACGGCGTTGAGGCCGAGGGCGCGGGTGAAGATCGACTTGTAGTCGGCCACGCCCCAGCGCACGAGCTTGGCGCAGACCTGCTCGGGAGGATGTTCGACGAGCAGGTGGACGAAGCTGGCCGCTGTGACGCCGGCCGCCTTGAGTACGGGGTCCCGGGCGGCCATCTCAGCGCACTGGTCGATCCAGCGCTGCAGGTCTTTGCCGACGTAGTACAGCATGCGGAGTTCGCACAGCCGGCCGGACAACAGGCGATGAACGATCTCCTGCTCGGAGAGTTCTCCGGAAGGCAGCAGTCCCTGCAGCATCAGGTGCGCGCGCGAGCTTTCGACGAGCTTGTCAGGCCCGGAGGGGTCCGAAAACGGGTGCAGGATGATGGGCGGCAGCTCCCAGGTTTCACCCGCAGGCAGTGTGGCGGCGTTCATTCCTGATCTACTGATCGGCTGACAGGGCGGAAGGCCTTAGCCGAAACCGCGGCTCCGCCCTGTCTTTCGTCTCTCCGCTCCTTTTTATCGCATTTGGGCGCGGGAGCGAAGCTTGGCCTTGGTCTCCCCGGCCTGTCCGTTGCGGCGGTACTTCACCAACACCTCGTCGCCCGGCTTCTTGGCGCGCAGGGCGTAGGTGAAATCGTAGAGGTTCGCCACCGGCTTGCCGTCGAACTCGAAGATGATGTCGCCGCCCTTGAGCCCGGCTTCGTCGGCCGGCGAGCCCTTGGTGACGTCGGAGATGCGGAATCCGCCCTTGGTCTCGCCCATGTCCGGGATGGAGCCGAACCAGGCGCCGCCGGAAGTGGCGCTGGCGGTGGCGGTGGGCTGGGGAGCCTGCACCTTGATGTAGCGCGGGCGGGCCGGGGCCTGGGCCAGGCGTTCGGTGACGCCGGCCACCACTCGCAGCAGATCGGCGGCGCCTTCGCTGTTGATCTTGTCCCAGGTGTCGCTGGGCTTGTGGTAGTCGGAATGCAGCCCGGAGAAAAAGAACAGCACGGGCACCTGCTTGGTGGTGAAGGAGAAGTGGTCGCTCGAGCCGTAGCCGCCCTGCTCGGAGAGGTCGAAGTCGAGCCTGGAGCCGTGGCGGGCGGCGTCGAGGGTGGCCTTCAGAGAGTCGCCCGTGCCGGTGCCGCCGACGAAGACGCGCCCCTCCTTGATGCGGCCGATCATGTCCATGTTGATCATGACGGCGGCCTTGTCCAGGGGCAGCAGCGGGTTGTTGGCGTAGTAGTTGGAGCCGATTAGGCCGAGTTCCTCTCCCGAGAAGG
Source organism: Bryobacterales bacterium (assembly GCA_027324255.1). Lineage (GTDB taxonomy): Bacteria > Acidobacteriota > Terriglobia > Bryobacterales > Bryobacteraceae > Paludibaculum. The sequence goes on from DAHVTI010000577.1 coordinate 26,907, forward strand.
CCAGGAACAGGATGCCTCGGCGGGCCTTGGGGCGGCCGGCGAAATAGGCGGCCAGTTCGAGCATGCCGGCGGTGCCGCTGGCGTTGTCGTCGGCGCCGTGGTGGATGGCCTTGCCGGCGAGGTCGGGCGCCATGGAGCTCTGTTCGCCCATGCCGAGGTGGTCGTAGTGGGCGCCGAGGATGACGTACTCGCCGGTCTCGCCAGGCAGGTAAGCGGCGACGTTGGGTACGTTGCGCTGCTCGCGGCGGACATCGACGGCCAGCTCCAGGGTGACCCCCTTGAGCTCGGCGGGACGCGGGTTGAGGTCCTTGTCCACCTCTTCGATCCAGGCCTTGAGGCCGCGCCCGGAGGCGGACAGCCACTGGTCGGCCAGCTCGGCGCGCACCTGCACGAAGGGAATGTCGGGCGAGTTCGGCCCGACGCGGTTGGAGAACTTCTCGACCGTGTCGGGATCGGAGGGGTGGTTGGAGGCGTCGTTGACGAACAGGACGGCCACCGCGCCGTGGAACTTGGCGTTGACGGCCTTGTTCTGCACCTGGGCGTGGGTGGTGTAGACCTTGCCGGCGAAGCGGCTCTTCTCGTCGAACTCCTGCGGCTCGTGGCGCAGTACGATGACCACCTTGCCCTTGGCGTCGAGGCCCGCGTAGTCGTCGTAGTCGTACTCGGGGGCCGTGATGCCATAGCCGGCGAAGACCACCGGCGCGCTGATTTTGCCGTTGCCGGAGAAGTTGTAGGGCTGGTAGTCCTGTCCGAGGGCGGCAGCCGTCTTCTTCGCGCCGTTCACGGCATAGGACAGTTGGTTGCCCTTGCCGAGCCTGGCGTTGGTGGTGACGCTGAAGCGCTGGTAGTAGCTCTTGCCGGCGGCCGGAGGGATGCCGAGGGACTTGAAGCGGCCGGCGATGAACGACGCCGCCTTCTCCAATTCGGGTGTGCCCGTGCCGCGCCCTTTGAGATTGTCGGAAGCGAGCAGCTTGACGCTCTCCTGGTATTGGGAGGCGCTGATCTTGCCCTTTTCCGGCACGGCGGCCGAAAAGGCAAGGCTGGCGGCGACGGCGGCCGCCGTCAGGATTCTAAAGGCGGTGTTTGGCATCGATTATTTCTTTCCAGGGATGGGCAGGGTGAGTTCGCAGCACTTCTCGCCGGAGTCGGGGTGCTTGTTGGCGTAGTCGAGTTCCCAGTCGATGATGGCCTTCATCTGCGGCCAGGGCACGCTGCCGGGCACCATGCGGCCGTTGACGAACAGGGTGGGGGTGGAGTTGACCTTCAGGGCGCGCGCCTCGGCGATGCTGCGGTTGACCTCCGCTTCGGTGGAGCGGTTCTCGAAGCAGCGCGAAAACTGCATCGAGTCGAGCCCCTTGGTGGGAATCCACTCGGTCAGCTTGGCCTTCAGGTTCTGCGGCGTGATTTCGGCCTGCTTGTCGAAGATCCAGTCGTGGAAGTCCCAGAAGGCGGCCGGGTTCTGGCGGAAGACGCAGCGCCCGGCAATCGACGCCTGCTTGGCCCAGGGGTGGATCTGCTCGATGGGGAAATCCTTGAAATACAGGCGGACGTCCTTGGGGTAGGCCTGCAGGAGGTTGGCTCGCAGGGTCTTGGCCTCCTCGCGGCAGTAGCCGCACTGGAAGTCGCTGAAGGCGACGATGACCACCTTGGCGCCGGGCGTGCCGAAGCTGGGCTGGAGGTCTGTCTTGAGCTTGGCCAGTTCGCCGGCGAAGGGGCTCTTGTCGATGTCATAGACCGTGCCGCGAATGATTTTTCGGCCGTCGAGGCTGACGTAGAAAACTTCATCGAGCGAAGCCTGCTGAAAGGAGCCGGTGACGTGGACCTCGCGGTAGCCGGGCATCGGGGCGGGCACCGGGTCCGCCACCGCGACGTTGATCTGTGGGCCCCACAGCAGCAGGTGCCGGACGTATGGCTCCAGCTTGGCCTTGTCGAAGCCCGGCACGGTCTGGCCCGGAGCGGGCAGACCCGCCGCTGGAGTGGCGGGGCGGGCGGGCGCCTGTCCGCATGCGGCGGCCCCGAAGACGAGCAGGGCCGCGGTTCCGGCGAAACGAATCATACCGACTATTCTAGCGTCTCAGTAGCCGGCATCCTCCGCGCGCACCTTGCCGGCGAACTTGCGGTAGAGAAATGTCTGGTAGGCCAGCACCAGCAGGATGCCGGGCGTGAACCACACCAATCCGATCCACAGGCCGTATTGCGGCGCCGAGGCGTTGACGATGGTGAGGCTCCGCGCCGGATCCGAATTGGCAGGCAGGACCAGCGGAAAGACGCCGAAGACGACGCTGGTGAGCATGCCGATGATGTAGGCGGCCGAGCTCAGGAAGGCTTGCAATTCCTGCCGCCTGCGGCTGAACACGAAGATTCCGGCCAGTCCGGCCAGCGCCAGGGCGGGGAAGACAAACCCGGCCGGCATGGCGGAGAAGGCCTCCGCCAGATGCGGCTGGATGCTGAAGCTGAGCGCCGTGACCAGGACCGTGAACGCCGCCACGCCATACCAGCTCAGGCGGGCGATTCGCGCGGCACGCGCCTGCACTTCGAGTTCCGTCTTGTACGCC
>DAHVTI010000578.1 GCA_027324255.1 Bryobacterales bacterium
CACGGCGATTTCGTGCGTGGGCGATTTCAGCGCGTCCACGGGCACGCCGGCGTCGAGCTTCAGCGACAGCGACAGGTCGTGCCCGGCGCGCGTCTCCGGCGGCGCGTACTTCGGATTCGTGCCCTGGTCGTTGTAGCGCGGGCCCACCGTCATGGGGAAAGAGAACTCGTAGCTGCCCTCCTCATACTGGAGCACGTCTACGTAGCGCAGCGTAACGCGCACCTTGGCGCCCGGCTCGATGTTGGCCACCGACTGCGTGAACACGTTGGGCCGCTGCTGTTCCAGCAGGCTGGCAACGTAGCCGCGGTCGCGCGCCTGCTCGTAGATCCGGCGCGCCTCTTCGCGGCGCTTGATCCGCGCCTCGATGGTCCGGCTGCCCACTTGCATCGTCATGCCGTCCACCGCGGCCAGGCGCGGCAGCGGGAACGTGTAGAGGGCTTCGATTTTGTCCGGCGAATTGTTCTCGAACTCCTGCGTGACGGTGACGCGCGCGGCCAGGCCGCTGATCTCCGCCTCCACCGACGTATGCTTCAGCGGGCACAACTGGCCGGTGTTCCTGCTGTAAGGGTCGATGCGGATCAGTTCGCCCTGCAGCGCCTGCGGGGGCGCGGAGGCCGGGGCGTTCTGCCAGGCGGGGCGGCGCTGGGCGGCGCCGGGCTGCACAGTGAGGGCCAGGGCCGCGGCGGCGGCCAGCGCGGCGGCGGCGAAGAGGCTGAGTTCGGTGTGGCGCATGGGGCGTTCTCCTTGAGGTGAACCTGCACCGGGGAGATGCCGCCAGCGGCCGCGTCCTTTCACTCGATACGTAAACGAATTTCGCGCGGGAAGGAAACGGGCCGGTTGGCCGCGCCGCCCACCAGCGCGGAGTCCGCCGCCGCTCCGGTTTCAGCTCGGGCCTTGGCCGCCCGCGTGCGCATGGGGCCCGCGGCCGGAGGAGGCGCGGCCAGTGAGATGCGGAGCACGAGTTCGCCCCGCGCCTGCGCGGGCAATATCCACTCCGCCAGCGCCCCAGCCTGCACGGCCAAAGGCGCGGCCAGACGCGGCTCGACGAGCAGCGTCCCCGAGACCGGGCTGGTGAGACGCAGGCGGAGCGCCCGGCCAGCGGGCAGCGGCGCGCCCGGCCCGGCCGTCTTCCAAGTGCCGTCGGGCTGCTGCGCGGCCAGTTCCACGCCCATGTCTTCCCTGCCCTGCCGGCGCTCTTCTTTCATCGCATCCGCCACGGTGGCGAACTGCGCGGCCGGCGCGGCTTCCGCCAGCTTCGCTCGGACCTCTGCCGGCGGAGGAGGCGGCGCGGCCGCCGCGGGCAGCGGCGCCACCGCGCCCTCGGCCCGCGGCGCGGCCGGCAGCGCGGGCGCGGGCGCTGCATTGCCCGCCATCCCGCCCGCGTCCTTCTTCTCCAGGCTCTCCCGCGCCGCGGCCTCCCTCTGCAATTCCGGCGCCCGCACGGCCTTGTCCTCGCTGCGCAGCGTCCGGGGCACGGCGATCTCGGAAGGCAAAGCCTCGGACTTCGGCAGGTTGGCGGCCATCTGGCGCTCCGCCGGCAACTGTGCTACCTGCGGCTGGGGCTGCGGCCGCAGCAGCACGAACAGCGCCACCGCGGCGGTGGCCGAGGCCAGCGCGGCCCACGGCCAGGGAGTGCGCCACCAGCGGGGCTTCGGCTGCAAGGCTGCGAGCACCTCGGCGCGGATCGCCCGGTCGCTGAGCGCCTCCCGCAGCGCCTCTTCGTCCATCAGCGCGTCGAAGAGAGACTGGTCCTCGATCGCAGCCTGCATCAGCGCGGCCCGCTCTTCCGGCGTCAGCGTGCCGGTGGAGTAGCCGCCGAGCAGATCGCGAATCTTTTCCGGAGGCAGCGGCGGGTTCATGGCAGGGCCTCCCAACGTCCGCCCATTTTTTCGAGCAGCGACTTGCGGCAGCGCGCGTCCCAGGTGTAAACGGTGTTGATGGACGCCACGCCGAAGTGCGCCCGAATCTCTTCAAAGCCGCGGCCTTCGAGCTTCATTCGGAAGATCTCGCGGCAGCGCTCGCCCAGCCCGCCGATGGCGGCCAGCAGGCGAACGCGCAGTTCCGAACGCGCCGCGGCGCGCTCCGGATCCTCCCCGGATGACGGCAGCGGCAGTTCGTCCACCGGCACCGCCCGGCCTTCGCCTCGCCGCACGCTCTTGCGCGCCGCTCCGGCCATCTTGAAACGAACCACCTGGAAGGCCAGCGGCAACAGTTCCCCCGCCTCCGCCACGTGCGGGTACTTCTCGTGGAGCAGAAGCAGGGTTTCCTGCGTCACGTCTTCCGCCGCCTCCCTCGATAAACGAGATGCCGCGAAACAGAAAATCCTTTCTCGCAACTGGCGGAGAATCTCGTCGGCTGGCACGGTGTGGGCTCTACGGCAGCATAGACGATTGGGGCGGTCATGGTAAAGTTGTCCAGAGACGTTGCATGACGGCAGACGCTGCAAAGGAATCGTTGAAACTGCGCGGTATCCGGCTGACGCGCCAGCGGCAGCTCCTGCTCGACCTGCTCGACAGAACCGGCCAGCACCTCGACGCCGAGACCCTCTACCGCCTCGCCCACCAGCAGGACCCCAAGCTCAACCGCGTCACCGTCTACCGCACGCTGAAGCTGTTGAAGGAAGGCGGGCTGGTGGACGAGTTGGACCTGATGCACCACACCGGCGACCAGCACTTCTACGAAACCCGCACCAAGCAGGAGCACGCCCACATCATCTGCCTGCGCTGCGGGCGGGTGGAGGAGTTCTTCGGCGACCCGCTGCAGAAGCTGCGCCGCCAGGTGGAGGCCCACTTCGGCTTCCAGATCCTGATCGCCCGCACCGAAATCGGCGGCTACTGTGCCCACTGCCAGGTGCTGCGGGCCAAGGAAGTGGAGGAGATCCGATCAAGCCCCGAGGCGGAGACTCCGGCGCAGGCGAAAACCCGGCGGCAGAAAAGCTCCTGAAACCGGCTGGCGCCGGCGCCATCCAACACGACAGGACCATGGACCGGCCGGCTCTGATGTTACAATGGGGAAGAAAGCGATGAAGCGCCTGATCTTCTGGGAGTTTCCACGCGCGAGCTGGCAGTACGACGTCGCCGTTGGCCTCATCCTCGCTTTCATTTTCCTCACCCCCCGGAGCCTCTTCAAAGACCAGCCGCGCCCCGCCAGCATCGTGCAGATGCCGTCGGGCGGAGCCGCTTCCGTCTACTGGCTGGAAACCGGCCTGCTGGCCGGCGCGGCGGAAGGCACCCGCCCGAAGCTGGCCTCCGAACTCCTGCGCAAGCGCACCGGCAAGACTCTCTCTGTCGTCCGGGTGGAGCCCATCCACGACGCCGAGCAGGAGATCCGCGGCTACCTGGCCATCGTGAAACCATGACGCGCGCCCCTATCCGAACCTCCCGCCCACTTCGTCTGTTCGCGCTCGCCGGCGCGATGCTTCTGCTGGCCGCCACCGCCGGAGCGGCTTCGCTCGAAGAGACCCTGGCGCGCATGGACCGCTCCGCCGCCGGTTTCCGCGGCCTCACCGCCAACCTCAAGGTGGTTTCCTACACCGCCCTCGTCAAGGAAACCACGGAGGAGAGCGGCCGCATCGCCATCTTCCGGCCCAAGCCGCGCGACATGCGCATGCTGGTGGAATTCACCGAGCCTTCCGCCCGCGCCGTCGCCTTCCAGGGGCGCAAGGTGCAGATGTACTATCCCAAGCTCGCAGTCGTGCGCGAGTACGACCTCGGCAAGCAGGGCTCGCTCGTGGACCAATACCTTCTGCTGGGCTTCGGTACGCCCGGCAGCGAGCTGAAGAAATCCTACTCCATCAAACTGGCGGGCGAAGAGGTGCTGAACGGCGTGAAGACCGACCGGCTGGAACTGGTTCCCCTTTCCGGCGAGGCCGTGAAGCACGTCCGCATGTTCGAGATCTGGGTATCGCAGCAGGACGGCATCGTGGTGCAGCAGAAACTGCACCAGCCCTCGCGGGACTACATGCTCTTCAGCTACAGCGACATGAAACTGAATCCGGCCTTGACGGAGAACTCCGTCCGGCTGAAGCTTCCGAAGGGCGTGAAAAAGGAGACGCCGCAAAAGTAACTCAAGATGGCAAAGACATCCGGCAAGGGCGGGCAGCGTCTCGCATTTTTGGATTGGACCCGCGGTTTCGCCGCGCTCATCATGCTGCAGGGCCATGTGTTCCATTCCTTCACCCAGAAGGACCTGCGCAGCGGCGGAGCCTACACGCTGTCGCAGTTCTGCGGCGGCCTCACCCCGGCCGTGTTCCTGTTTCTCACCGGCGTGACGCTCGGGTTCCTGATGGACTCCAGCGCCAGGAAGGGCCTGACTCCCTGGCAGCGCACCTGGGCCGCCATGCGCCGCTCCGGTTTCCTGCTTGCCATGGCCTTCCTGTTCCGCTTCCAGATGTGGGCCTTCGCCTTCGGCCAGAGCCCGTGGACGGACCTGCTGCGCGTCGACATCCTCAACGCCATGGGCCTCGGCATCATCGTGCTGTCTCCGCTGGCCGTCTTTGAGACGCGCGACCGCGTGCGCTTCGCCGCCATCAGCGGCGCCGTCATCGCCGCCGCCGCGCCGGTCATCTCCGGCATCAACTGGAGCTGGCTGAACCCGCACCTGCGCGCCTGGTTCGTGCCCGACCCGAACTTCTTCGCCTTCTTCCCGTGGGCCGCCTTCATCGCCTTCGGCCTGGCCGCCGGATCGGTGCTCCGCCTGGTGGAGGACGCCGACATGCACCGCGTGATGCAATGGGCCTGCCTCGCCGGCCTCGGTCTGATCTTCGGCGCGCAATACTTCTCCAACCTGCCTTACTCCATCTACTCGAACTCGGACTTCTGGGTGAACAGCCCCGGCCTCATCTTCATGAAGGCCGGCATCATCCTGCTGCTGGCGTCGTTCGCCTTCCTCTGGACCCGCCACATGAACCCGGCCGGCTGGAGTTTCGTCCGCCAGTTGGGCACCACGTCGCTGCTGGTGTACTGGGTGCACACGGAGTTGGTTTACGGCCGCTGGTTCGGCGTGTGGAAAGAGTCCCTCAGTGTGGCGCAGACGGTGGCCATGGCGCTCTCCATCATCGTCCTGATGATCGGCCTCAGCGTGGCGCGCACGGGATGGAAAGGCCGCCCCGGCGTGGCCGTGTCGTTCCGCCAGCAGTGGAACGCCTGGCGCGCCATGCCGGTGAACCAGCCGGCCGGCGATTGATCCCTAGTAGACGCCCCGCATGGCCGGGCCGCGCATGCCGTTCGGCAGCACGGTGGTCTGGTCTGTCCGGGCCTGCAGCAGCAGCCGCGGCGAGAGTCCTCGCGTCTGCGTCAGATCTGCGCCGCGAAAGTCCGCGCCATAGCATTTGGCGTCGTGAAAGCGCGCGCCCGCCAGCCGGCTGCCCGCAAAGCGGCAGCCCTTCAGGTCCGCGGCGCGGAAATCGCATTCGGCCAGCGAGCAATCGAAGAACGACGACCCGCACAGCTCCGCCTGCCCGAACCGTGCGCCGTTCAGCTCGCACTTGGTGAACTCGCCGCTCTGGATGCGCGCGGAGGAGAAATTGGCCTCCGCGCCCTGCACCTCGCGGAAGCGGCAGAACTGGAGCGTGGCGTGGTAGAACAGCGCCGCGCCGACCTCCGTGCGGTGGAAGAGGCATTCGAGCAGTTTCGCGTGCTGGAAGGAGCAGTTGCGGAGCACGGCGTCGGTGAAGTCGCAGCGCGAGATCCGCGCTTCCAGCCAGCGCGCCCCGGGCGCCTTCACCTGCTGCATTGAGAGGCCATGCAACTCGGCGTCGTTCATGTTCGCGGCCGACAGGCTGGCGTCGCTCAGGTTGACGTTCGTCCAGACGCTGCGGCTGAGGTCGCTGGAGGAGAGGTTGCCCATCGACAGGTCGCATTGCTCCCAGCGGGAGGCGTCCAGGTGGGCGCCCTTGAGCTCCGAGCCGGGCATCTGCAGGAACCGGAACTGCCCCGAACTCAGCCGCGCCATCGGCGCGCGGATCTCGCCCAGGTCCAGGCTCTCGATCCGCGCCGGCGCGCCGTCTTCACAGCGGTCCAGCCAGCGGGCGTGAAGGCGCACGGCCGCGCGCCAGGTGTCGAGATCAGCGGTCCGGCCGGCGGCCTCGCCTGCTTCCCCTTGAATGCGCAGTCCCATTCGTGGTTCCTTATCGGCCGCCGTTGCCGCCGCTTGAAGGCAATCCGGGGCCAGCCCCGGCCGCGGCAACTCGGGTAACTTGGAGTCTGGTCGCGTGCACCTGGCGATCGGCTTGCCGCGCGCGGCTGCGCGCGCCGCGGGAGGCTCTGGCAGCGGTGGAGAGCGGGCAGCGGGTCTTCGTCCACATGGGGGTCCACATGGGCGCCGCCGCTCCGCAGGCGCTGCCTGAAACGCTGTGCGCGCACCCCCCGCGGCTGCGGCGGCGTCGAGGTGCCGCACTGCATCACCATCGGCCCGGCGCCCTACTGCGATCCGCCATACGACGGCAGTTTCCGCCACAACGCCCTGTTCGTCTCCGGCAATACGCGCGCCGCCGTGCAGGACGGCCGCGCCGGCTTCATCCCCGTCTTCCTGCGCGAGATCGAGGGCCTGTACACCTCCGGCGCCCTGCCGCTCGACGTGGCTCTGATCCAGTGCGCCCCGCCCGACGCCCACGGCTGGATGAGCCTCGGCCCGGGCATCGACATCTCGCTCAACGCCGCCAAGGCCGGCCGCGCGCTCGTCGTTCAGGTGAACCCCGAGCTGCCGCGCACCCTCGCCGACTCCGTCCTGCACGTGGCCGAGGCCCGCGCCGTCGTCGGGCAGGAGCGGCCGCTGCCCTTCTTCAACCAGGCACACGCACCGCGCCATCGCCCGCCGCGCCGCCGGGTTGATCCCGGACCGCGCCACGCTGCAGACCGGCGTCGGCGGCATCCCCGAGGCGGTGCTCGAATGTCTCCGCAACCACCGCGGGCTGGGCATCCACACCGAGATGTTCAGCGACGGCCTGCTGCCGCTGATCGAGCGCGGCGCCGTGGACAACGCCCACAAGACGCCGCATCCGCGCAAGGCCGTGGCCAGCTTCGCGCTCGGCACCAGGGCCCTCTACCGCCACATTCATGACAACCCGTCCTTCGAGTTCCGGCCCTGCCGCCACACCAACGACCCCGAGGTGATCGCCCGCAACGGCCGCATGGCGGCCGTGAACTCGGCGCTCGAGATCAACCTCTCGGGCCAGGTCCGCCAGGACTCCGTCGCCGGCGTGCCCTTCAGCGGCGCCGGCGGCCAGGCGGACTTCATTCGCGAGGCGGCCGGCGCGCGCCACGGCGTGCCGGCGATCGCCCTGCCCGCCACGGCCCGGGGCGGCCCGGTGTCGCGCACCGTGCCGCGGCTCAAGCCCGGCGCGGGCGTGGTCACGTCGCGCGCCGACGTGCGCTGGATCGTGACCAAGTTCGGCGCCGTCAACCTGCACGGCCTGAACCTGCGTCAGCGCGCCGGGGCGCTGACCGGCATCGCCCACCCGGATTTCCGCGCGGAACTCGAGCGCGAGACTTCGCGCCTGTTTGTGCGCTGACCCGGTTCCCGGCTAAACGCTGACCACCGGGCAGTGCGACTGCCGGATGATGGAGTAAGCGTTGGCGCGGAGCCGCCCGAACACGCCCGCGGCCGAGCCGCGGCCGATCACCAGCACGTCCGACTTCCACTCCTGCGCCAGGCCGCAGACGGTCTCGGCCGTCTCGCCGCTGTCGGCCAGCAGCGGCGCCTCGAAGCCGAGCCGCGAGAGCAGGCCCGAGATCTCCTCGCTGATCGACGCCTTCATGTGGCGGCGCCAGTCCGGGTCGAAGTACTCGCCGGAGCGGCCCTCCAGGTTCGGCATGGCGTGGATCAGGGTCAGCTCCGCGCCGGCGCTCTCGGCGAAGCGGCGCGCCCACATCAGCGTGCGCTCGGTCTGCGGGCCCAGGTCGATGGCGGCGGCCACGCGGTTGAAGCGCACGGCCTCGACGGTTTCAGCTTCCATGTGGACGCCCGTCCAGACGGGGCAGTCGGCGTCGTGCAGCACCTTGGCCGTCACGGAGCCGAGGATGAAGCGCCGGAAGGTCCCGTAGCCGTGCGTCGGCATGACGATGAGCCCCGCGCCGCGCTCGTGCGCGGTCTTCACGATCCTGGCCGCGGGGTCGCCCTCCAGCAGGACCCGTTCCGTGAATTCCGGTGCCAGCTCGGCCGGCAGGAACTCGTCGAGGTCCCTTCGGGCCTGCTCGGCGCGGTTGCGGAAGAGGTCCTCCAGAACGCTCCCGCCCACCTCCATGGCGCCGAACTCATAGTGCGGAGGCGGCAGCACGTGCAGCAGCGTGACGCGGCTGCCGAAGCGGCTGTGCATGGCCTCGGCGTAGCGGGCCGCGCCCTCGCTCTTCTCCGAATAGTCCACGGGCACGACGATATGGCTGAGTGGCATGTTGCCCTCCCACTCCATTTCTTTCGCTGATCGTTTGCCGTTGTCAAGCCCGGACTGAAAAGGCCCGGATTGAAAGGGCCAGGACTGCGCGGGTCCCGGCTACTTGTGGTGCTCCAGGCCGAGTTCGGCCAGGATCTTCGGCGACTCCTCCTCCTGCGCCAGCGTCTTGTGGCAGGTTTCGCAGTCGGAAGGAATGGTGCGCCCGCCCTGCGCCGAGGGCCGTTCGTCGTGGCAGCGGAAGCAGCCGTCGAAGTCGGTGTGCCCGAGGTTATTGGGATAGGCGCCCCACGTCACTCTCATCTCGGGGAAGACATTCTTCGCGTAGACGCCCAGCACCGCCCGCGCGCTGCGCTCCACGGCGTCGCGCCGGCCGGCGTAGACCTGCGGGTAGTTCTTCTGGTAGTAAGCCGAGAACCGCGCCGGGATCTCGCGCTCGGACTCCTCTGTGGTCTTGTATTCCTGCTTGATGGTCTCCAGCGCCACCTTGCGGACGTAAGGCAGGGAGAGGTCCATCTGCCCGTCGGCCATGGCCCGGTTGAGGGCGCGCTCGGGCAGTTCGTAGGTATGGGACGGGCGGTTGTGGCAGTCCATGCAGTCCATCGTCCGCACGTCCAACTGGCCCGGGCCGTCGTCCTTGTAGCCGTCGGCCTTGAACACGAAGGTCCTGCCGTCCCTGCCCGTGTACGCCACCCACGGGATCTTCTGGCGCTGCTTGTCGGTGTGAGCGTAACGGACCTGCACGCCCGGCCCCATGTGCGCGCCGTGGATGCCTTCGTAGCCGTTGCCGCCGCCGATGTGCATCAGCAGCACGGACTGCGTGCGCTTGGTCTGCTCGTCGTCGGAAAAGTTGTTGAAGACGCGGATGCGGTCGCCGCCATACTTCTGCGGCCAGTGGCACACCTCGCAGGTCTCGCGCGCCGGGCGCAGGTTTTCGATCGGCGTGGGAATCGGCCGCGGATACAGGTTCAGCGTCACCGAGATCACCTGCCAGGAGCCGGAGATCTTGCTCTTGACGAACCAGTTGGCGCCGGGTCCGATGTGGCAGGAGACGCACTCCACGCGCGAGTGCGGCGAGTTCTGGTAGGCGGTGAACTCGGGCTTCATCACCACGTGGCAGGTCTGCCCGCAGAAGCTCACCGACTCCATGTAGGTGACCGCCTTATAGATGAGAGTGCCGCCGATGATGACGTTCGCCGCCGTGGTGGCTCCCAGGAAGGCGAGCAGTCTGCGGAACCGCGCGTTGTCGAAATCGAGCGGAGGAAAGACGGCCGGCAGCATGTTCCTGTTGCGCTTCTTGAACAGCCAGATGCCCGCGGGAATCAGGCCGAGCCCGGCGAAGAAAACGCCCGGCAGTGCCATGAATTGCAGGATGCCGATATAGGGATCGCCGCCATGGCCGCTAAAGGAAGTCGGCAGAAGGAAGAGCCAGAGCACGCTGGCGGTGGTCACCAGCACGACGCCGATCAGGCTGATCCAGTTGCTGGCCAGGTATACGAAGGGAGCAAGCCACTCTTTGAGTTTCATTGTTTACTAATTAGTCTAGCTGATCGAGAATCGGATGCGATTCACGCTTAGCGGCCGTGCCCGTCGTCTTGCTCGTGTTCGGCGCGCGGGCTGAAGCCGGTCAACCAGGCGGTGTCGAGCGGATAGACGGCCGGGTCGAAGATGACCATGTAGAAGTGCCACACGACGATGGCCAGGGTCGCCAACACGGCCTCGTAGAAGTGAATGACGCGGGAGAAATCGAGCCACATCTTGGGCATGATGGTCAGCGACCAGTTGTTAAACCAGAGCAGGGCGCCCGTCACGGCCATGATAACGGTGCCCCAGACCAGCGCCCAGTATTCGATCTTCTCGATGTAGCTGTGGGAGCTCTGGTGGGGCTTCGCGCGTAATATGCCGAGCCGCCACAACGTGCCTTCCACCATCTCGCGCAGGTCGCGCTTCATGGGCAGCATCTCTTTCCAGTGCTCGCGCAGATGGCGGCTGAAGATGAGCGTGGCGAGATGCAGGAAGGAGGTGAACACCAGAACGGCGCCGGCGGTGCGGTGGACAGTGCCGCGCAGCGGCACGGTGCTCTCCCAGTGCAGGAACCAGCTCGACCACCACGCGTCCGGATAGTGCAGCGCGAACCCGGTGTAGGCGAGCACGATGAAGCTGAGGGCCAGCAGCGCATGCTGGATCCGCTCCAGCTTGTACATGCGCTCGTGCGCGGGCTCCACGTGGCGCAGCATCTGGATGGGTACGGCCCGGCCGCGGAAGCGCATGTAGCGCAGCTTCAGGATAAAGTCGCCGGCGTGGTGCAGCAGCATGAAGCCGATGGTGCCGGGGATGAGCAGGGCGTAGAACAGCTCCGCGTAGTGGATGGGCAGAGGCGCGGTCTTGCCCTGGACCTCGTGGATGAGGCCGATGGTGAAGCGCGTGCCGGCGCCGGGGTGGCAGGCGCCGCAGGTCTTGGCCAGGTTCTTCGCGTTCGTCATCGATTTCGGGTCCGAGGACGGCAGGATGTCGTGGTAGCCGTGGCAGGAGGCGCAGTCGGCCACGCTCTGGTTGCCGGACTTCAGCGCCAGGCCGTGGAAGCTCGACGAGAACGAGGTGATGCGGTCGGACGGCAGGCCGAAGCGGCGCATCAGGCGCAGGTCGCCGTGGCAGCGGCCGCAGGTGTCCGGAACGCTGGCCGAGAAGACCGTGGAGCGCGGATCCTTGGCGCGCAGGATGCGGTGGCCGCCGTGACAATCGGTGCAGACCGGGGCGTCCTTCACCCCGGCGGCGACGGCCTGGCCATGCACGCTCTCATTGAAGTGGCGGGTCTCTTTCTCGTGGCACATGCCGCAGGTTTCGGGCACGGTCTTGTGGAAAGCGGCCGACAGCGCATTGGTGAGCTCGTGCACGTCGCCGTGGCAGGTGGAGCAGGCGGGAGCCGAGCCATTGCCCCTCCTGATCTGCTGGGAGTGTTCGCTCTGCTCGTAGTCCCTCACCGCCGTCTCGTGGCACGTGGCGCACTGCGGCTTAGGCGGCTTTTCCGGATGAGGGTACTCTTCGTGCTTGAGGTGGCAGGAAGCGCAGGCCACGCCGCCGTGGGCCGAGGTCTTCAGCTTGGCCTCCTGCTCGTGGCAGTCGGCGCAGACCGAATTCGGAACGGACGGCTTCGGCACGCTGCCCATTTGGGCGGCGGACAGAACGGAGACGGCCGCCATCAGAAACGCAAACACAAATCCCACACGCATGAACGCTTATCCCTCTCCGGAGCGCCGCCAACGCCTCAGCGAAGGCCCCGCCGAATTCCACTGTTCAGGCCGGCGGCGCAGCGCATGCGCCGCCAGCGCGCGGCCGGCTCAGGCCAGGCCAACCTTGGACGTCGCTTCCCACATCTGCAGACCATATAGCACGGCCAGAATCACGCCCGTAATCGCCAGGATCACGGTGAGGACCTTGCCCCACTTGTCGATGGAATCCAGTTTCTTGGCCACCGTGACCTGTTCGGTCATGGCTGCGGCGGAATCTCCGCCCAGGTGCACGGAATCGTCCTCGTGAGAGGAGATCGTTTTGCGGGCGATCGCAAGGGCCGCGACAACGACGGCCAGGACCGCCCAAGCAATCGCGTACGGAAGCAGGTTGGACATGGCGAAATCACCTCACTTGTCGAATACCAGCCGGATAACCGGCTCACTCTCTTCGCCTGTTCAGGCGAATCGGACGGTGGACTCCGTTACATCCGGGCCCGGCCGCCGGTGTCTTGATTTTGCCGTGCGGTACCGGAGCGCAGGCACGTCGCCAGCACTGCGAGCACCACAGTATTCAGAGGATCCTGCTCGGAGAGCACCGAATGCACCCCGGCCTCCCAGGCTTCCTTCAGATGCCCCGGGTCGTTCCTCGTAATCAGAACGATCCGCTCAGGATGCGTCAGGGGCCGCGGCAGGCTGCCGAACCGCGCGGCGTCCATGACGACGACGCAGGCGGCTGCGAAATCCGGCGACTCGGCGCAGAGGACCGGCACTTGCGTGCTGCGCGCCAGAAGCACGCGCAGAGCATCCGCTTTCGCGGTGTCGCTCAAGGCTACTTGGATGGATCCCATGGGATTCGCCTGTCCTCTTCACTCAAACCATTCCAGAGATGGAGAAAACTATCCGTTTTCGCTGCTGTCCCTTCCATCTCAACCCGGCGGGGACCGCCTGCGGCCGGCGCCGGAGAACCCGTACTTCTCTCGCCCCAGCCGGCACGGCCGGGGCAAATGATCCCTATCCCTCTCCCTTCCTGCAATCCAGAGTCCAGACTCGCCGGTAGAACAGGACTCCTGTATCTTGAATTACATGTTCAACTTACGGACGATAGCCCGTCTTCGCCGCGGGCCCGATGCGCCACCTCCCCACCGATTTGGGGCAATTGCCCCAGCTTTGCGCCGGGACCGCTTCCCTCCGCACCACCCGCGGCCATACAATATAACTTCATAGGGGCATATGGCCAAACTTTCGTCCACCTGGCAAAACGCCGCCGTGCTGGGGCACGTATTTGATCAGCTCTCCGACGCGCTGGTCCTCTACGACACCTCGCACATCATCACCGGCGTTAACGCTTCCGCCGAGCGGCTCTTCGGAATGAGCGCCGAGGAGCTGGTCGGCAAGGATTGCCACGAAATGTTCCGCTGCCAGGATTGCGAGCCCGGCTGCGGCATGCACACCGGCCTCACCCAGATCAACGGCGGCAACGGCACCGTCCGCCTTCACACCCGCAACGGCATGGAGCGCCTGGTGGTGATCCGCACCAGCCACCTGTACCGCGAGGACGGCTCGATGGAGGGCGTGGTGGCCACCATCAAGGACGTCACCGCCGAAGTCGAGCCGCAGAAGCGCGAGATCATCTCCGGCTCGCCCGCCATGCGCGAGGTGATGCACTTCGTGCGCCGCGTGGCCATCAGCGAAGCCACTACGGTGTTGCTGGAGGGCGAAAACGGGGCGGGCAAGGACCTGATTGCCAAGACGCTGCACTACCAGAGCCTGCGGCAGGCCGAGCCGTTCATCGCCATCAACTGCGCCGCCATTCCGGAGACGCTGCTTGAAAGCGAACTGTTCGGCTACGAGAAAGGCGCCTTCACCGACGCGCGCGCGCAAAAAAAGGGCATCTTCGAGCTGGCCGACAAAGGCACGCTATTTCTGGACGAAATCGGCGAAATTCCGCTCATGCTCCAGGCCAAGCTGCTGCGCGTGCTGGAGGAGCAGTGCTTCCGCCGCCTCGGCGGCCTGAAGGACATCAAGCTGGACCTGCGCGTCATCGCGGCCACCAACAAGAACCTGCGCGAAGCCGTGAAGGAGAACGCCTTCCGGCAGGACCTCTACTTCCGCCTGAACGTGATCCACATCACCATCCCGCCGCTGCGCGAGCGGCCGGAAGACATTCCGCCCCTGGCCGAGTTCTTCCTGGCGCACTACAACCGGAAGTTCAAGCGGCACATGGAGGGCATCAGCCCGGACGCCATGCGGCTGCTGATCAACCACGACTGGCCGGGCAACGTGCGCGAACTCCGCAATGCGCTGGAACGGGCTATGATCCTGGAGGACTCCAGCTACATCACCGCCGCCAGCCTGCCCATGAGCATCAGCCACGCCCACGCCAGCGCCGCGCCCGCCTCGGCCGCCATCCCGCCGGCCGGCTTCCCGGAGGAGGGCATCTCGCTGGAGGAGAGCGAGCGCCGGCTGCTGATCAGCGCGCTGGAAAAGACCGGCGGCAACCAGACGCAGGCCGCGCGCCTGCTGCGCATCACGCGCGACACGCTGCGCTACAAGATGAAGAAGTTCGACCTGCGCTGACGGCGGGCCCCGGCGGCGCAGGGAGTGGATGAGTGGAGGGCGGGGCGCGGGGCGCGCCCCTTTTACCTGTAGGCGAACACCATCGCGTAGTAGATCAGCACGATGATGCCCAGCCCGATGCCGAGGGCGGCGAAGCCGAAGCGGCGCCACAGCTTCACGGCCAGCGGCTGCGGCTCGGGCATCAGCATCTCTTCCAGGCGGCCGCTCTCCACCAGTTGCTGGTACTCGCGCGGCCGGTCGCGCTTGAACTCTTCCAGCGGCATGCCGCCGGTGAAGATCACCGTGTCCATGGGGAACTTCTCGGGACGGAAGTGCGTGTTGAAGAAGTGCACCACGAAGATGAAGCTGACGGCCAGCAGCGCCTCGTCGCTGTGGATGGTGGTGGCCACGTTGATCATCCAGCCCGGCATGAAGTGCGTGAACGCCTCGGGGAACCACAGCACCAGGCCGGTCATGCCGATGACGGCCACGCCCCAGAATACGGCGAAATAGTCGAACTTCTCCCAGTAGGTCCAGCGGCCGTATTCGGGCCGCGGGCCGCGGTTGAGGAACCACTTCATGGAGCCGGCCAGTTCTTCCCAGTCGCGCCGGTTGAACATCATGCTCTCCGGCCCGAGGATGAACTCCTTCCAGCTCTTGCCGCTCTCGCTGCGCTTCTTGAACAGGTCCCGGATGTGGATGGCGAAGTAGCTGAAGGTCAGCAGGGCACAGAAGCGGTGGATGAGGCCGGCCGCCTCGAAGCCGCCCAAAAGGCGGGCCATCACCTTGGCCCACGGCGAGTAGCTGAACTTCAGCGTCATGCCGGTGAGCGCCAGACCGATGAAGCTGGTGATGACCATCAGGTGCAGGTTGCGGTGCAGCGGCTGGAACCGGCGCACATGGACGCCCGTGTCGGCGTGCTCGCGCTGCAGTTGCCGGCGGTATTCGAGGGATCTCGGCAGCCACATCAGGGTATGCACGCCGGAGATCACCAGCGTGCCCAGCAGCAGGCTGGTCATGCCCCAGAACGTGTAGAACAGGAACGGGTATTTCTGCGGATCGTGGTGCGTGGCGTGCGTCAGGTAGCCGGCGAACTGGCGGTGCGAGCCGGTGTGGCACTTGCCGCAGGTCTTCACGATGTTGTTGTGGCTGAGGCTCGAGTTGGGGTCGTTGACCTTCAGGATGTTGTGGGCGCCGTGGCAGTCGTAGCACTTGGCGGTCTTCACGTAGCCGAGAGCGGAGACCTTGCCGTGGAAGGTGTCGAAGTAGCGCTCGGTGATCTCCTGGTGGCAGCGCCCGCAGGTGTCCATGATGTGCAGGCGGAAGTTGGTCAGGTCGGTGCGCTGGATGCTGTGGGCCGAATGGCAGTCGGCGCACTCGGGCACCTTCTTGCCGGAAGCGGCCGCGGAGGGGCCGTGGACGCTCTTGGTGAACTGGTCGTAGATGCCGCGGTGGCACTGCGCGCAGGTCCTGGTGACATTGGCCTTGTTCACGCTGGAGCGCGGGTCCTTGCTGGGCAGCTCGTGGTGGGCCGTGTGGCAGTCGGCGCAGTCGGCCGTGACGGTCAGTCCGCTCTGCAGCAGGCCCTTGCCGTGGATGCTCTCGGCGTAGTGCTCAAGAATGTCCTTCTGCGTGCCCTTGTAGCGCACGGCGGCCTTGTTGCCGGTGCGGTGGCAGGTGCCGCACAGGTTCGGCACGTTGCGCGAGAACGTCGGCGAGGTGACGTCGGTCTTGCTCTTGGTGGCGTGCGGGTCGTGGCAGTCGCCGCAGACCGGCGCGTCCGGGCTGCCCTTGGCCGACAGCGTGCCGTGCGTGCTCTCGCGGTACTGCGTCACCACTTCGGCGTGGCAGATGGAGCAGTCCACCTTCTCCGGCATCGTGTCGCAGGGGCGCACGTGAGCCGGCGTCCCGCCGGTGTGGCACTGCACGCAGGCCGTGCGGGAGTGCCGCGAGCCGGCCATTTTGGCTTCGTCGACAAACAGGGAGATGGTCCGGCCGCCGCGAGTCACCTGCAGGCTCTTGTCCCCGTGGCAGCGCATGCAGTCGCGGTCCGACATGCCCTGGGCGTAGAACACCCGCCGGATCTTGTGCGGCTCGTGGCAGTCCACGCAGGCCGGGATCAGGTTCGGACCCTTCTCCCACAACTCGCCGCGGATCACTTTGCGGTGGACGCTTTCGATCTGCGCGTGGCACTTGGTGCAGGTGGCGGCGATGTTGCGCTTGGAGATGGAGGAAGCCGGGTCGGTGTGCGGCAGCACGAAGTGCGAGGTGTGGCAACTGGTGCAGACCGCGGCCACGGTCAGGCCGCGCCTGAACAGCCCCTCGCCGTGGATGCTGTCCACATAGTTTTCCAGGATGTTGGTCTGCGGAATGTTGTGGGTCTGGCTGACGGTGGAGCCCTCGCGGTGGCAACCGCCGCACAGCCTGGGCACCTCCATCACGGAAGTGGGCGCCTTCGGATTGGACGGGCGCAGGATGTTGTGCGTGCCGTGGCAGCTCTTGCAGGTGGGCGCCATGCGGTCGCCGCGGGCGATGGCCTTGCCGTGCAGGCTGGCGGCGTACTTTTCCGCCACGTCGGGGTGGCAGTTGGCGCAGTCCACCTTTTCCAGCTTGTCGGCGTGCGGGAACTCCTTCACCTTGGCGAGGTCGGCGTGGCAGCCGCTGCATTCCTGATCGGCGTGGGGCGAGGCGCGCAGCGCCGCCGCGTCGAACGGCGGCGGCATGCCCGCTTCCCGCTTGCCCGTGCGCCGGCCTTCCTCGTGGCAGTTGACGCACTCCTCCGAGCCCGGCAGTGGTTTTTTCTGCTGCCCGAAAGCGCCGCCCGCCGCCAGCAGGCAGAGCAGCGTCAGGGCGCTGAGCGTCTGGGCACGATACCGGAGGTCAATGGTCAACGGACTGCTCCCTCAAAAGAATCTTAATCTTGATACTCAAGATCTGATTATCTCATTCATAGCCGTGCCGTCAAGTGATGCCCTTCGGCACCCCGCGGACCGATCCTCCGGCGGCCCTTTTCCCCGCGCCCCACTCGACCTTTCATCCCCGCATCGGAACGATTGCGGATAAGATCGAATTCTAATGCTGCGACGCGAATTTCTATCCACCACCCTGGGCGCGGCGGCCGCCGCGGCGGCGCCCGTTCGCTCTACACGCCACAAGAACCTGGAGTGGTTTACCACGGCCCGCTTCGGCCTGTTCATGCACTACGGCGTCTATTCCATCCTGGGCCGCGGCGAATGGGTGCAGCAGCGCGAAGCCATTCCCGTGGCCGAGTACGCCAAGCTCCAGCAGCGGTTCACCGCCGACAAGTTCGATGCGGACAGGATCACGGACATGGCGCAAGCCGCGGGCATGAAGTACGTCACGCTTACCGCCCGGCACCACGACAGCTTCTGCCTGTTCAAGACCGGCCAGACGGACTTCAACAGCCTCAAGAGCCCCGCGCGGCGCGACCTCATCGGTGAGCTGACGGCGGCCTGCCGCAGGCGCGGCCTGGGCATCTTCTACTACTACTCCTACGCGCTGGACTGGCGGCACCCGTTCTTCTATTCGCGCGACTACGGGCTGGCTTCGAAGAACGCGCCCTGGAATGCAGCCCGGCCCGACTACAAAACGCCGGATCCGGCCTACCGCTTCCGCGAGCCCAGGGACTTCGCAAAGTACATTCAGTTCGTCCACGCGCAATTGAAAGAACTGCTGACGCAGTACGGCCCCATCAGCGGCATCTGGCTGGACCCGATCATGGGCTACTACTGCCGGCCGGAGCTGTTCCCCATCGGCGAGACCTACGCCATGATCCGCAAGCTGCAGCCGCAGTGCCTGATCTGCTTCAAGCAGGGCGCCAACGGCGAGGAAGACTTCGTGGCGCCGGAGCGCACGCTGGGGCCGCACAAGCTGGGCGGGGAGGTAGCGCGGCAGGTCTGGGAGAAGAACAAAAACAAACTGCCGGAGATCTGCGACACGCTGCAGGAACGCGTGTGGGGCTACCAGCAGCGCGACGACCGCAAGCACCGCGACGCCGAATGGGTCATGAAGACGCTGGAGTACTGCCGATCCATCCACGGCAACCTGCTGCTGAACTCCGGGCCGCTGCCGGACGGCTCGATCCACGCCGGGGACGAAGCCACTCTGCGGGAAGTGGGCAAGAGGCTGAAGGCCTGACGGCCGCTACAGCCTGGCGGCGGCACGGGCGCGGGCCTCGCGGCCGAAGCGGTCCGGGCGGTCGCCGGCGTACTGCAGGAACAGGTCGTAGAGGCGCTGGTCGTCGGCCTGGCGTCCGGCGGCGCGGGCCACTTCGGCGCGCACGTACAGCAGGTTCGGATAGATCAGGAAATCGTAGAGCAGGGCCTGGTCCCGGGAGAGCAACGGCCAAGCGCCGGAGAGGAGACCGGCCGCTTCGGAGGCGCGGCCCGAGGAGACCAGACAGAGGGCCAGCAATTCGCGCTGCGGACCGTCCGTGCCGCCCTTGGCCAGGGGCAGGGCCTCTTTCCAGGCGGCCGCGGCGGCGGTCCAATCCCCGCGCAACGTCAGGCCGAGGGCGCGGGCGTCGGCGCGCCAGGAGGGATCGGTGAGGGCGGCCGCGGCGGCGGGGTCCAGCGCGGCGGCGGCGAAGGCGGCGATGAAGCCCTGGCCGGGATTGCGGGCCAGTGCGCGCGCCGAGGCGGCGGCGCGGGCGGCGGCGGCGGAGTCTCCTTCGGCGGCCAGGCGCAGGGCCAGCATGGCGGCGGCGATGGGAGCCAACTGGCGGCCCGGGTCCGAGGCGATGCCGGCGAGGCGAGCACGCGCCTGCGCGGTCTTGCCGACCATGTACTCCCAGCGCGCACGGGAGAGGCCGGCGAAGGGATCGCCGCGCTGGCCGCGGTCGGTCAGGTAGCGCTCCAGCAGCGGTCCGGCGGCATCGCGCTCGCCGTTCAGGTAATGCGCCAGGGCGGCCTTTTCCAGCGCCGCGCCATCGTTGAAGGCCTTGTCCCTGTCGTAGGCGTCGGTCAGAACCTTGGCGGCCCGGTTGAAATCGCCGGCCATGAGGGCCACCTCGCCGGCGGAATCGAGCGGGTTGGGCGAGCCGGAGTCCAGGCCGGCGTATTGCGCCAAGGCCTGGCGCGCCTCGGCGTACCTGCCCGCATAAGCCAGGCCGTAGGCGAGAGAATTCCAAAGGTCGCTGCGCGCCGGCTGGATCCGGATCGCCCGCCGGTAGACCGTGGCGGCCCGGTCGAACTGGCGCTCCGCCACCAGGCTTTCCGCCAGTTGGCCCTGCACGGCCGCATCGGCGGGCAGCGCCGCGGCCAGACGCTCCAGCGCGGAGAGGCGCTGCCGCGGGTTGGGCCTCAGTTCCGACTCGATCAATTCCAGCCGGGCCCGGCTGACGGGATCGACCTTCGCCTCCGCCTTGCGGCTGCGCTCGAGCACAGCCAGGGCGCGGCTGGGATCCGCGGGCCGGAGGGAGGTCTCGGCCCAGGCCAGCCAGCACCAGCCGCAGGCTTCGTCGGCCGCGGCGGCAGCTTCCAGCCGTGCCTCCGCCGCGGCCGGATTCAGCAGCGCGGCGGCGAACTCGCGCGCCGAGGCGGCGTTGTGGAAGGCCGGGGACCCTCCCGCGCCCGGCGAGCCCAGGGCGGAAGCCAGCGAGGCGCCCAATTGCGCCAGCAGGGCGGGCGGATCGCCTTCCGGAGCACTAACCCGCCCCTCGGCAAGGATCCGGCCGGGAGCCTGGCTGTAGATGAAAAACCGCACCTGCGCCTCACCCGAGCTCTCCGTCACCAGGCATTCCACCTGGCGGGTGGCGCCGGCCGCGTCGGCTTCGGCCCGGCCGGAGGCCGCAAAGACCGACAGGCGCGGGACGCCCTCCAACTGACGGACCAGCGAGAAAGGCAGCAGCGGCGCGGTCCAATCCAGCGCCGCGTCGCCGCTCTGGTTCTCCACGGGCAGGATGGCCACGCGCAGCACATCGGGCCCGGACGGCTTGCGTTTCCCCGTCCACCACGAATACGCTCCCGCGCCGAGCAGCGCGATGCCGGCCAGGGCGATGAGGCTGCGCCAGAGCCTAGAGGACACGGGGCTCCAGCTTCATGAGCAGCTCGAATTCCGGCAGCTTGCGGAGCGCATCGAACTCGCTGTCCTCCAGGTACTTCCGGCGGTCCTTGAAGCCCTCTTCGAGCGACTTCCGGATGTACTGCAGGGCCAGCTCGGTGCGCCCGGCCTTGGCGTAGGTCTTGGCCAAGTAGTAGTGGAACTTGGCGCGCTCCTCCACGGTCCGCTCCTGCAGCAGGACGCCCTGCGTGCTGCGGTGCTCGAAGACGTCCGGATCGAGCTGCAGGGCGATTTCGTACTCCGCGACGGCGCGCTTGTAGTCCCGGCGGGCAAAGTAAGCGGTGCCGAGGTTGGAGTGGATCGAGGCGGAATAGGGCGAGAGCTTGAGGGCCTTTTTGTAAGTGGAGACGGCGCGGCGATAGCTCTTGCGGGCGTAGTGGACGGTGCCCACGTTGTTTTGAGCTTCCGCGTAGTTGCGGTTGAGCTTCAGGGCGCGGTCGTAGTACTTTTTGGCGTTGCCCAGGTTGCCGGACTGATGGTAGGCGATGCCCACCTTGTTATAGATGACCGCCGTCGGCGGCTTGATGGAGAGGTAGGTTTCGATGGCTTCGCGGTACATCTTGCGGGCCATGAAAATGTCTGCCCGGGCTTCGCTGGACAGGGGCGCCGGGGGGGCGAGCTGGGCGGCGGGCTTGGATTCCCGCACGTCGGCGCGAATCTCCTGGCTCCGCGGCTGAGCGAACAGAGCCGGCAGCAGCAGGAAGGAGGAAATCAGGCGTGTGATCCGCATAAGGCCCTCCTCATGTCAGAGCCTACCTAAATATAGAACGGATACGGTCCCAGACGCTCCTCTTTTCGGCGGGCGGAGCTGGGGCTTGGGGCGCCTTCGGCGCGTCCGGAGCGGCCTTGGCGCGGGACCGGGCGGCGGCCTGCTGGGGGGCGGAGCCGGTGCGGGCGGGCTCGGGCGTCTCGGCGTCCCAGCCGGCGATCTGGGTGCGGCCGCCGGCGCCGTGCAGGCGGCAGAGCTCGACGGGCTGGGTGCCGGCGAAGAAGACCTCGGGCCTCGGGTTGGGGCAGGAAGCGGTGGCCAGGAGTCCGGTGAGGGGATCGATGTCCACCACCGCGATGCCGTCGGGCGGAGTGAACTCCTGCACGCCGCGGTATTCGCGGTAGCGATGGGCGCGCTTCATGAACTCGGTCCAGATGGGCAGGGCCGCCTTGGCGCCTTCGAGCGGCAGCTCCTGGTTGTCGTCGAAGCCGACCCAGACGATGCAGAGCAGCTTGGAGGTGAAGCCGGCGAACCAGGCGTCGTGCGAGGTGCCGGTCTTGCCGGCGGCGGGCAGGCCGAAACCGCGGGTCCGGGCATTGGCGCCGGTGCCGGAGCGCAACACTTCCTGCATCAGGTTCACCACCATGTAGCTGGTGCGGGGGTCGAGCACCGGATGCTGGACCGGCTTGTAGTTGTGGATGAGGCCGCCGGAGCTGGAACGGATCTCCTTGATGATGTTGTGGCGGACCCAGGTGCCGCCGTTCGAGAAGATGGTGTAGGCGCCGGCGATGTCGAGCGGCGTCACTTCGTAGGCGCCCAGGGCGACGGCTGGTGTGGGGCGCACGCCCACCAACCCTGCGTTGCGGGCCAGTTCGGCCACCGTGTCGTAGCCCGCCATTTCGGCGAACTTCACGGTGGGGATGTTCATGGACTTGGCCAGGGCCTGGCGCAGGGTGACGGTGCCGTGAAACTCCTGCCTGAAATTGTTGGGCTGGTACTCCTTGCCGTCGAAGAAGAACGTGGTGGCCTCGTCCACCACCTGGGTGACCGGGGTGATGACCGGCTCAACGCCTTCCAGGGCCGTATTGAGCGCCGCGGCGTAAACGAAGGGCTTGAAGATGGACCCCGGCTGGCGGCGGGCCAGCACGCGGTTCAACTGGCTGGCGCCGTAGTTGCGGCCGCCGATGAGGGCCTTGACCTCCGCCGTGTGGGGATCGACGCAGACCAGCGCCACCTGCGGCCGGGGGTACTTGCGGCGCATCTTCGCCAGCAGGCCGTCCACTTCCTCGAGGCCGATGCGGACGGATTCGAGCGCGTCGCGCTGCAGCTTCATGTCGAGGGTGGAGTAGATGCGGTAGGAATTGGCCTGGAAGTCGATGTCGGAGAAGTTCTCCTGCAGGTCGTCGAGAACGAGGTCGACGAAGTAAGGAGCGTCGGAGGATTCCTCGCCGCCCTCGGCCAGCTTGATGGGGGACTTGGAGGCATCCAGGTACTGCAGGTCGGTGATGAAGCCGTTCTCCTTCATGAGCGAGAGGACGATGTTGCGGCGGGCGAGGGCGCGGTCGGGATGGCGGAAGGGATTGAGGTAGTTGGGGCGTTGGATGAGAGCGGCGAGCAGGGCCGCCTCCTCCACGCGCAGGTCGCGGATGTCGCGGCCGAAGTAGACCTGGATGGCCTCGCCGAAGCCGTGGATGGCGAAGCTCTTGCTCTGGCCGAGGTCGACCTGGTTGGAGTAGTACTCGAAGATCTGCTCCTTGGTCAGCTTCTGCTCGAGCTGCAGGGTGATGAGAGCCTCGGTGGCCTTACGCTGCCAGGTCTTGTCCTTCGAGAGCCAGAGCAGGCGGGCCAACTGCATGGAGATGGTGGAGGCGCCGAAGCGGCGATTCTGGGTGACGTCCACCCAGACTGTGCGGAGCAGCCGGATGGGATCGAAGCCGGCATGTTCGAAGAAGCGCTTGTCTTCAATGGAAATGACGGCGTGGACCAGAACTTTGGGGATGTCGTCGAAGCGGACCAGGCGGCGCTTTTCGCGGTTGCGGTCGAAGAGGTTCGTGATCAGCTCGGGCTCGAGCAGGTAGGTCTGGCGCTCGGTGTTGTCGCGGTTGGAGACGATACGGGTGACGACGTTCTTTTCCAGGAAGATGACGCCCGGCTCGCTGCTGGCGGAGGAGTCGACGCCGGGGAAGATCTCTACGCCGTCGGGGCGCTGGTGGTACCAGCCCACGCGATTGGAGCGCGTTTCGGTGTAGCCGCGGTGGCGGAGGGCGCCGACAAGTTCGTCGGCGGTGAGCGGGTCGCCCAGGCTGACCGGCTCCGGGGTGGCGTAGATCTGAGCGGTTTCCGTGAAGGGGCCGCGGCGGAGCTTTTCGTCGATGATGCGGGAGTAATGGACCCAGAAATAGGTGAAGACGCCGAAGACGGCGATGGCGGAGAAGGCGAGGAGTCCCGCGAGCACTTTGCCCACCGGATGCTTCAGGACGCGGAAGAAAGCTGCACGGGAAACTTGGCGGCGCACGGGGTGGGGGTCTCTCTCCGCCTATTGTCTCATGGCGGTCCTACTTGCGCGGCCGGTCGAGCTCTTCGAGTTCGCGCCAGATGTCGCCGTGGGCGTGCCACTCGGAAGGGTTCTGGCCGGAGACGTGGACCTCCGGCACATCGAGGGTGCCGTGGCCGTAGGGGCAGATGGAGGTTACGCGCGGAGGGCTGAACAGCGTGGCGCGGCTCCAACTGCCGGATTCGACGGGCATGCGGAGGCGGCGCAGGCAGACGCGGCAGCGGCGGCGGGAATCCCACACGGCCAGGTATGCCAGCGCCAGGCCGAGAAGCCAGAAGACGAGGAGCGCGGCGGTCCAGGGCAGGTCGTTGGGGAAGCGGGGCAGGCGGGTGTAAAGGAAGATCTCCGGTTCGGGCAGGAGGGCGTTCATGGCGAGCCAGATGCCGCGCAGGACAGCGAACACGGCGGCCAGCTTGGCAACGAGATAAGCCCAATAACGCATCACGTCCCTTGGTAATTAGACGCCGCCGCCCGCGGGCGGGTTCCTGAACTTCGCTCAGGCGCGGAGCAGGTTGCGGGCGATGAAGAAGACGTTGGCGGGGCGCTCGGCGAGGCGCCGCATGAAGTAGGGGTACCAGGCGTCGCCGTAGGGGACGTAGAGGCGAACGCGGAAGCCCTGTTCGACGAGCTGCTGCTGCAGGTCGCGGCGGATGCCGTAGAGCATCTGGAACTCGAAGTCGGCGGGGGTGCGGCCGGTGCGGGCGGCGTGCTCGCGGACGGCGGCGATCATGCGCGGGTCGTGGGTGGCGAAGGCCGGATAGGCGCCTGCGTCGAGCAGGAGGCGGGAGAGCGCGACGTAGTTTTCGTCGACGCGGGCTTTCTCCGGGAAGGCGATGGCGGGCGGCTCCTTGTAGGCGCCCTTGCAGAGGCGGACGGGGATACCGAGCGCGTTCATGCGGCGCGCGTCGTCGAGAGTCCGGTGGAGATAGGCCTGCAGCACGCAGCGGACGCAGCCGAATTCGGCGTGGAGCTTTTCAACGACGGCCAGCGTGCGGTCCACGTATTCGCTGGCTTCCATGTCGATTTCGACGCGGCTTCCGATGGCGGCGGCCTGGCGGGCGAGGACGGAGACGTTTTCGACGCACAGGCCATCGCTGAGGTCGAGCCCGAACTGCGTGAGCTTGATGGACACGGTGGCGGGCAGCGAAGAGCCGGCGATGGCATCGAGAGTGCGTTCCATCACCTCGCGGGAGGAGATGGCTTCGGAGGCGGTGGTGACATTTTCGCCGAGGTGATCGACGGTGGCCAGCAGCCGCGCGGCATGGAGGCGGCGAACAACGAGCATGACGTCGTCGAGATTCTCGCCGGCGATGAAGCGGGCGGTGAGCCGCCCGGCGTGGCGAGAGGTCTCAAACCACCGGCGGAGGCGGCGGTGGCGAGAAAGGAACAGGAAAGTTTGTCGGAGCATGCGGGGCTGGCCCACCTCCAAAGTACACGAGGCGAGGGGCGGCGAGAGGGAGGGAACGGGAGCTGTTTTTCGCGATTTCGGGGGGGG
>DAHVTI010000062.1 GCA_027324255.1 Bryobacterales bacterium
GAGGAGGAGGCGGAGGATGCGGAGGCGGGGCTCGGCGCCGAGGGCGGCGAGCATGGCGGCGAAGCGGGGTGTGGGATCGGCCTTGCGGGCGGACATATTTCGACTATAGCAGAAATATGGAAATAGTCAAAAGGAGGTCCGTCCCGCCGCTGACGCTTCGGGGCTGGGTGGGGCGGCGGGGATTAGAGGGGCTTCTCAGAGACGGACCTGAGCTGGCGGAGGCCCTTTTCGAAGTCGGGGCCGATCATTTTGTCCATGCCGCCCATGAAGAGGCACATGGTTTTGGAGAGGAAGTCGTTCTGGCCGGACATGGTCCAGGTGACCCGGGTGGCGGCGCCTTCGGGCTGGAGGACGAAATCAGTGGCGGCCTCGGAGGCGAAAGGCTCGATGAACTCGAGGCGGATGCGGAGGGTATCGTGGGGGTGGCTTTCGAGGATGGTCATGCGGCCGCGGCCGACGTCCTTGTTGCCGGCCCACTCGTAGACGGATCCGGCGCCGGAGGGCGGGCCGGAGAAGGTCTCCTTCATGCCCGGATCGAGCTTGCCCCAGGGGGACCAGGCGTTCCATTTCTGAAAGTCGTTGAGCTGGGAGAAGACGGCTTCGGCCGGGGCGTTGATGGTGGCGGCGCGAGTGACCTTGAACTGGTCCGGCTGGGCGAGAATGACTCCGAGCAGGAGCAGAACGGCGACAAAGATTCCGAGCAGGATTTTCTTGAGCATCCCTGACCTCCAGGATTTAAATTACCAGAGAAGTCAAGCTTTGGCCATGCGGGAGCGGAGCTGGAGGTAGCTACGGAGAGCGACCTCGAGCGGGGGCATGGGTTCGAGGCCGAGGGACTCGATTCTGGCGTTGGAGAGGGCGGAGTACCTGGGGCGGCGCGCCGGGGTGCGGTACTCGCGCTCCGTGGTGGCGCGGAGGTCGGGGGAGAGGCCGGCCTCGCGGAAGATCATCTGGGCGAAGGCGTGCCAACTGATGGGGCTGCCGCCGGCGCAGTGGAAGACGCCGGAGGCGCCGCGCTCGACGAGGTCGGCGGTGCGGGCGGCGAGGAGGGGGGCATAGGTGGGGCTGCCGACGTGGTCTTCGACGACGCGGATGGGCTTACCTTGGGAGGCGAGGCGGAGCATGAGTTCGATGAAGTTGCCGCGGGGGGTTTGGAGGGCGCCGAGGCCGAAGACGCCGGAGGTGCGGACGATGAGGGACTTGTCGAGGTAAGCCTGGGCGTAGAGTTCGCCGGCGAGCTTGGAGACGGCGTAGGCGCCGAGGGGGTGGGTAGGGTCCTGCTCGCGGTAGGGGCGGCCGGCGGCGCCGTCGAAGACATAGTCGGTGGAGAAGTGGACGAGGGAGGCGCCGCACTGGCGGCAGGCGAGGGCGAGATTGCGGACGGCGAGGGCGTTGACCTGGAAGGCGGCGAGAGGCTCGCTTTCGGCGACGTCGACCTGGTTGTAGGCGGCTGCGTTGAGGACGACCTGGGGGTCAAAGGAGGCGATGGCGTGCTCGACGGCGGGCGGGGAGGTGATATCAACCTGGGCGCGTTCCCAGCCGGAGACGAGGCAGCCGCGCTGCTCGAACTCACGGAGCAGCTCAACGCCGAGCTGGCCGGCACAACCGAAGATGGCGACTCTCTTCTGCATCTGTGAGGTAATATAGCGCGTCCTGTGCGGCGGCGGGGCGAACAGGCGGATGGTGTTGCCGAGGGAAGGAGAGGGAATCGAGAGAATGCCTGATGTTCGCCGGGAAATTGCCTAAGAGGGGCTGCAAACTGATGGAAGAATTGTTGCAACTCTGTTACACTGCACTTACGTGAAGATCGATGGGAGACGATTGAGGATGATGATCCTGATAGCCAGGGACCTTCGCCACAGGCGGAGAGACGACAAACTAGGCTGGGTTCTCCTGGTGACTCTGACGGCGCTGCTGTTGATCTCGCTGCTGATTGGGATCCGCAGCCTGGGAGCAACCTGAGGGCTCGAAAGCGCCGGGGGCAAGGAGCGCCCGCATGAGCGCGCGAATGCCGCTGAGGGAGGGCAGTGTGCAATCGAGGTGGAGGCCGGTTAAGTAACCGTTGGCGGAGGGGGCGCAGTGGCGGACTTCGCCGAGGAAGAGGTCGTCTCCGAGTTCGAGCTTGACGACGGTGCCGAGGCGGAGGGGCTGGGGGGAGCAGACGCGGGCGCCGTTGCCGGAAAACTCTTCGACTGTGACATCCGAGGGCGTTGTGTCGGCCTGCTCAGCGAGGACGGTGAGGCGGGCGGAGAGGGTTGCGGGCAGACGGGAAGACTGACGTCGTTCCATACTCTTCTATCGACAGCCGGAGGGCAGACTTGAGGCGATGAGGGGGCTTGGCAGCGGATCAGGTGCGCATGCGGGACATGAGGTAGGCGCCGGCGAGGGCAAAGAGGGCGTCGGGGGACCAGGCGGCGAGTTCGGGGGGGAGCTGGCCGACGTTGCCGAGCTGCTCGAAGAGATAGTTGAGGGCGAAGTAGGCGATGGCGACGCCGAAGCTGACCGCGACGCCGGTCATGGCGCCGCGGGTGCCGGTGAGGAAGGCGAAGGGGACGCTGAGGAGGGCCATAACGAGGGCGAACAGCGGGACGGAGAACTTCTTGTGGTACTGGACCTGGAGGGGGACGGTGTTGAAGCCGGACTGGCGGAGCTCGGCGATGTAGTCGCTGAGCTGGCGGAAGGTCATCTGCTTGTAGGTTTTGACTTCCTTGAGGAACCAACTGGGTTGTTCGTCGAGTTCGGAGAAGGTCGCGGTTTCGCCCTGGAAGGGGCGGAAGGAGTCTTCGCGGCTGCGGACGTCGCGGACCCAGCCGTTCTGGAAGATCCAGGATTTGAGTGATGGCTCCCAGCGGGCGCGCTCGGCGTAGATGTGGCGGTGGAGGCGGAAGGTTTTGGGGTCGAGTTCGTAGACGCTGAGGCCGCCGAGGACCTCTTCGGTCTCATTGAGGTACTTGTAATAGAAAATGCGGGAGCCGCGGCCGAAGATCCATTTGCGGTCGGGGGTGAGGTAGGTCTGGACGGGCTTGCCTTTGATCTTGTTGCGGAGGCCATCCTGGATGACGTTGGCGCCGGTGGCGATGTAGTGGTCGAAGGCGAAGAGGGCGCCGCTGAGGGCGAGGCTGGCCATGAGGACGGGCATGGAGAGGCGGAAGACACTGACGCCGCAGGCCTTCATGGCGGTGATCTCGTTGTTCTTGGCCATGACGCCGAAGGTGACGAGGGTGGCGACGAGGACGGAGACGGGGGCGGCGTCGTAGATGAGCTTGGGAGCGAGGAAGAGGAGGTAGCGGAAGAGCTCCCCCATGGGGATCTCGTTCCTAAAGACATCGCCGAGGAGCTCGAAGAAGTTGAAGACTTCGGTGAGCATGACGAAGCTGAAGAGGAGGGTGACGAAATAGAAGAGGAAGCTGGAGAAGACGTAGGTATCGATGACCTGGGGGAGGAAGAAGAGGCGGGCGCGCCAGGAGGAGCGGGGAAGGATGGCGGAGGCGCGCTGGGCGGCGCCGAAGCGGGAGCGGAGGGCGGCCCAGGCGTCGATGGAGCGGGCGCGGAGGAAGTCGATGAGGTCCTGGTCGCCGGGGCGCTCGAGGCGGAGGAGGAGGAGGACGGCGGCGAAGGCGAATACGGCGTCGGGGAGCCAGACGGCGAGCTGGGCGGCGATTTTGCCTTCGCGGGCGAGGCCGATCAGGCTGACCAGGGCGGTGTAGTAGAAGAGGGCGAACAGGACGGTGATGACGAAGGCGGCGCTTTTGCCGCCTTTGCGCGAGCTGACGCCGAGGGGGATGCCGGTGAGGGCGAGGAGGAGGCAGGCGAGGGGGAGGGCCAGGCGCTGATGGAACTCGATGCGAGCCTCGAGGCTTTTGGCGGTTTCGGCCATGAGTTCGCGGGTGGGGGTGGCGACGTAGTTTTTGGCCCGGACCTCGGAGCGCTCGCGGGCGGCGAGTTCCTGCTCCATGAGGGGGAAGGTGGTTTTGTGGTATTCGGCGGGGTCGGGTGCGGCCTCGTAGGTGGAGCCGTTGCGGAGGGAGAGTTGGAGGCGGTTGTTGGCGGCCTCGGTGACGACGACGGCTTCGGAGGCGATGGTGACCTGGGGGCCTTCGCCCTTTTCCTGGCCGGTGTTTTTGCGCTGGTCGGGCGGGGTGAGGTCGGCCATGAAGACGTTGCGCCAGCGGGTGGGGGTGCCGGGGAGGACGTCGCCGACGTAGAGGATGCGGTTGGGGAAGCTCTCCTCGAACACGCGGGGCTGGATTTCGGCGGTGAGCTGGGCGGCTCCGAGCTGGTTGAGGACGCGGACCATTTCGGCGTTGCACCAGGGGGTGAGGCGGAGGGAGCAATAGGCGGTGCCGGCGGTGGCGAGGAGGGCGAAGGCGGTGACGGGCCAGACGATGCGCCAAGCGGGGAGGCCGGCGGCGCGCATGGCGGTAATCTCACCGTCGCTGGACATGCGGCTGAGTCCGATCAGTGTCCCGACGAGGACGCCGAGGGGGAGGGTGAGCGGCATGGTGGCGGGCAGGAGCAGGAGGAAGATGTAGCCGACGGTGGAGGGGGTGGTGGCGGAGGAGACGAGGATGGAGAAGAGCTGGCCGGCCTTCTGGAGGAAGAGCACGAAGACGAAGAGCAGGGCGCCGAGCAGCGCGCTGCCGGCGATTTCCCGGAAGATGGTTCGCGAAAGAATGCCCACGGACGGTCCTCTTTGAGCTTACTTGGAAGCGGGGGTGTGGGGAGAAGCGGGGGTGTGGGGCGAATCAGGGAAAGAGGGTGGAGGGACGATGGGGGGGCGGGGCAGGTCTTCGTTGGCGGGTTCGAGCTCGAGGTCCTCGAAGAGGACGGAGGGAGCGGAGACGGAGCAGCCGACGATATAGCTGGCGGCGCCGGTGAGGGCCATGGGGGCGCCGTTGTCGAGGTAGTGGAAGAGGTAGTCGCGGTCTCCGGCGGCGAGGATATCGCGGAAGCTGCGGGAAGAGAGGCCGCGGAAGTGGAGGCCGCGGACGAGTTCCTCGCGGCCGTCGGGGTAGACGCGGTAGAGGAGGACGGGGGCGGAGACGGGGCGGGCGGCGGAGCCGGAGCGGGCGGCGCGGAGGCTGACGCGGCGGAGTTCATCGAGGGGGGTGAAGCTGGGGAAGTCCATTTTGCGGACGAGCATGCCGTAGGGCTTGCCCTGGGTCTTGATGAGATCGATGAGGCGCTGCTTGAGTTTGGCTTCGGGCTCGGTCTGGCTGGCCTGGATGAAGAGATTGGAGGGGCGGGCGATTTTGAGGCCGAAGGCGCCGGGGAGGCGGGCGCGGCCGTTGGGGCCGCTCATGCCGCGGACGGGCTGGCGGGTGGTGAGGAGGGCCTTGAGGACGCCCTTTTCGACGAGGTTGAGTCGGGCGGGGAAGATGCCTTCGAGGTCGGCGGGGTAGTAGCCGAGGAGGGGGGCGCCGCCGATCTGCTGGAGGGTGGGGTCGTCGACGACGTCGATCCACTCGGGGAGGACGCGGGAGCCGATGCGGCCGTCGAACTCGCTGATGGGGAAGGGGACGGCGCGGTTGGGATCACTGACCGGGCGGCGGGAGGC
This sequence comes from Bryobacterales bacterium, assembly GCA_027324255.1. Lineage (GTDB taxonomy): Bacteria > Acidobacteriota > Terriglobia > Bryobacterales > Bryobacteraceae > Paludibaculum. The sequence goes on from DAHVTI010000062.1 coordinate 5,558, forward strand.
GGCGAGGTGGGTGCCGAGGACCTCGGCGAAGACCTGGGCGGCGGCGGTGCCGGAGAAGAGGACGGGTCCGACGTAGGCCTGGCCGGCGGGGGCGCGGCCGAGGTCGGAGAGGTTGGAGGCGACGTCCTGGACGGTCTTTTCGAGTTCGGCGCCGGAGGGCATGCGGGCGGGGTCGAGGGATTGGAGGGAAGCGCCGTCGTAGAGGGGCATGCCGTCGGGCGCCTGGCGGGAGGCGCGGACGCGGAGGATTCCGATGCGGTCGGGGGTGCGGACGGCGGAGCCTCTGGTGTTGACGAAGTAGAGGGTGCCTTGAGAGGCTTCGAAGGCGACTGAGGAGGCGGTGATATCGGGGTAGGCGGCGAAGAGGGCGGAGAGGGTCTTGACGCGGCGGGTCCAGCCGGCCTCATCGATGCGGGCGCGGCGGGGCTCCTCGATAAGGATGCGCGGGGGGGCGTCCCAGAAGTCGGGCAGGGGGTCGGAGGCGGTGACGCCGCGGACGGCGGCGGCTTTGCGGCCGAGGGCTTCGGAAGCGGTTTTGTAGGCGCGGTCGAAGGAGAGCCAGAAGGCGTTGCGGAGGGCGAGGACGTCGTTGTCGAGGGGGAGGGTGTCGGAATCGAGGCGGGTGCCGGAGAAGTAGTCGGAGAAGATGGAGTTGGTGTTGTCGAACTGAGGGGCGCCGATGCGGACGGCGGCGCGGATGGGCCGGAGGCGGGCGTGCTGGGGGGCGAAGGCGGAGCCGAGAGTGGCGGAGATGGCGAAGCTGTCGGCGTCGTCGAAAGAGACGTCGGCGTAGTAGATGGCTTCGCCGAGGGCGCGGAGGTTGCGGGCGCGGGAGAGTTCCTCGAAGGCGGCGCGGAGGAGGGGATCGGAGTGGATGGCGGCGTTGAGCTTTTCGGCGCCGGGGGGCTGGGCGAAAGCGGCGAGAGCGGCGGCGAGGAGGGCGCAGGCGAGGCGTTTCACCGGGCCACCTCCGTGCGGGGCCGGGGCAGGAGAGGAGGCATGTCTTTGGACTGGGGTTTGCGTTGGATTTCGATTTCAGAGACGAGGAGGGCGGGGGAGACGGCGGAGACGGGGACGCTGCCGGATTCGGCGCCGCAGTAGCCGTTGAAGACCTCGGGGCGGTCGGAGGTGGCGAGGATTTTGGCGAAGCTGGAAAGGGGGGTGCCGACGATGTCGGCGCCGCGGACGAGTTCATCGGGGCGGCCGTCGGGATAGACGCGGTAGACGACGAGGGGGATGACGGTGAAGGCCTGGAGGCCCTGGCGGCGGGTGGTGGTATAGCCGCCGGTGACCTGCTCGAAGAAGAGGCCGTAGGGCTTGTTCTGTTTGCGGACCTCCTCGATGAGGAGTTTGCGGAGCTGGGCGTCGGGGACCTGGCGGGAGGATTCGACGAAGAGGTTGGACTGGCGGGAGACGGGTTCCATGCCGGGCTGGGCGCGGCCGTGGCCG
>DAHVTI010000024.1 GCA_027324255.1 Bryobacterales bacterium
CTGCTCTATTCCAGGCGCGGCGTTCCTGCGCGTGATGCACCTTTCCAATGGCGACTACCTGCTGATCGGCGCCGGGAAGTTCACCGACATCCGCACGTCGCGCGGCCGCGACAACGAGTTGTGGTACCTGTCGCGCAAGCCGGGCTCGAAGCCGGTGCGGCTGAACCAGAAGATGAGCGAGGGCGCGGCCCTCAGCAAGCGGTCCATGCTGATCTCCTTCTCCGAGACCAGCGGCCAGAACCCGGCGCTGCCCAAGGGCGCCTCGAACCTGATCCTGGCCGAGGTGGACCTCACCGGCGCCGCGCCCGCACTGAAGAACAAGCAGGTGGTGGTCTCGAGTCCCGACAACTCCTGCACGCTGGAGGCCCAGGATTTCTACGACAACGACCGCAAGATGACGTACACCTGCTACGAGTCCAAGGGCCTCGCCTCGGTGTGGACCATCGACCTGGCCACGAAGAAGACCGTGAACCAGAGCAGGGCCATTGGCTCCTACAACGAAGTGGAGGGCATCTTCCCGGACGGCCTGCACACGTGCGTCGAATCCGACCGGCAGGGCGTGCTCCTGGGCGCGACGAAGCTGTTCCGCGACGTGGACATCTGGAAGCTGAAGCTCGACGGCACCGGGAAAAGCTTCGAGCGCCTGACGAAGTTCAACGACTATGAAGGCTGGAAGGCCTCCAACCCGGTGGTGTCCACCGACGGGCGAATGATAGCGTTCCAGGTGGCGCGTTCGGCCGACGAGGCGGGTGTCGGCTACGGCATCCTGCTGATGCACTTCCGGAAGTAAATCATGCCGACTCCCACCATAGAAGGCCGCCGGCTGGCACTGATCCTGCTGGGCATCACGCTGGCCGTATCCATTGGCTTCGCTGCTTTCGCGCTGCTGAACATCGACAAGATCCGCACCTCCGTGGCCGTGCGCCGCTCGGAGAAGCCGGTGCTGAAGACGGCCTCGGGCGAGATGGTGATCGTGCCGGCGGGCGAGTTCCAGGTGCCGCCAGGCCAGGCGGAGCCGCCGCTAAAGGCCTTCTACATCGACAAGCGGGAGGCGCCCGCCGGGGCACCTGCCTGCGAAGCGCAGGGCAAGCGCCGCGCCACGGCGGAAGAACTGGCGAAGGCGGCGCGCGGGGCGACGGCGGAGAACGACGTCAGCATTTACGGCGTGGAGGGCATGGCGGCGGGCCAGGGCCGCCGCTGCGCGCTGGACGCGCCGCAGCCCTGATCAGACCGGCAGCGCGGCCTTGGCCACGCGCATCACATTGCCGCCGAGGATCTTGCGGATGTCCTCGTCGCCGATGCCGCGCTGCACCATGCCCACGGTGAACATGGGCCAGTTGATCCAGGCCAGGCTGGGATGCGACTCGTTGCCGAGCGCGCCGGGCGGCCAGAGATACTCATAGCGCACGCGGGATTTGGGCCGCGGGCCAACCAGTTTCCACTGGGCGTTGGCCGTAGACGGGATGTAGGCCAGGTCCGTGCCGATGGCGACGTGATCGGCGCCGAATTTCTTTACGAGGTACTCGATATTATCGAGCATGGCGTTCAAGTCGCCGCTACGGCCAAGGAAGGACGCCACGCTGTATACGCCCACATAGCCGCCGGTGTCGGCGATGGCGCGGATGACTTCATCGGGCTTGGCGCGGATGTGGCGTCTCATCTCGACGGCCGCGGAGTGGCTGGCCACCATAGGCTTGGACGAGGCCTTGGCCGCCTCCAGGCTGGTGCGCCAGCCGGAGTGAGCCACATCGACGATGATGCCCAGGCGGTTCATCTCCGCGATGGCGGCGCGGCCCAATTCGCTGAGACCGCCATTGGCAGGCTCCGCACAGCCGTCGCCGAGAGGGTTACGCCAGTTGTAGGTGAGATGCATCATGCGGATGCCTAGCTGGTAGAACAGCCTGACGTAGGCCAGTTCCTCCACCGTCGAGTTCCACTCCTGGGCCAGCGGCACGCCGTTGCCGGTGAGGTAGAGGCAATGGCGGCCTGCCTGCCTGGCGGCCTCGATGTCGGCCGGAACGGCGGCGCGCGAGACGATGCCGCGCAGCTTGTCGGTGAGGTAGGTGAAGTGGGCCAGGCGCTTCATCAGGCGGAGCGGGGAGGTGCCCTCCTCGCCGGCGTTCTGCAGGATGCAGGTGACGCCAGAGGCCTTCCACGCCTGTTCGTATTCGGGGCGCTGCGAGGGGTCGTCTGCCACGCGCATGAGCAACATTTCGGTGTTGAGGTCTTCGAGTTCCAAGGCGCTGGCGCCGGCCTCCACGGCGCGGCGGATGGTGGCGCCGTCGATGGCCGAGCGCGGCGAGAAGCCGTAGGATTCGACCACCAGCGACTGGGCGTGCAGTTCGAGGCCGTGCCGCAGGTCCTTCTCGCTGGGCTTCAAAACCGCCATGGCGGCGTCGCGCGCCGCTTTGATTTGCGGATTCGACTCCGCCGCGTCCACCAGCAGGCCGGCCGTGCTGCCCAGGAAATGGCGCCGGTTGATCATCGGTTGTCTCCTTTCAGAAAGCGGTCGAACCAGGCGAGCATCTTCTGCTTCTCGTCGTCGTTGTAGACGTGGCCGGTCTCGGGGTAGATGACGCTGCGGAAGCGCTCGGGCACGCCGTGGAGGGTGTAGAGGCGCGAGAGGATCTGCTCCAGCTTCTTCATGCCTTCAGGCGGCGAGCCGGCGTCGCGGTCTCCGGTGAGTGCGAGGAAGGGCCGCGGGGCGAGCAGCGCCATGACGCCCTCGCTGTCGAAGTGCTTCAGCAGGCCGGGCACGAAGTAGTAGATGCCGTGGGCGCGCAGCTCGCGGATGGCGATCAGGTCTTCGTAGCGTGTGAAGCAGGCCACGCCGACGACGGCGCGGATGCGGTCGTCGATGGCGCCCAGCCACCAGGCGCGGGTGCTGCCCATGCTCATACCCTGGGCGCCGATGCGCGCGGGGTCCACTTCGGGGCGCGAGGCGAGGTAGTCCAGGGCGATCAGCTCATCGCGTAGCATCATGCCCCACAGGGTGCGGCCGAGCCACAGGTTCAACTTGAAGAGCGACATCTCCTGGTCGGAGCCGCGCTGCATCTGTTCGAGGCCGCCGGCCGGGCCTTGGCCCTTGCGCTCGCCGTTGAAGTAGTTGTCGATGCCCAGCACCACGTAGCCGCGTTTCGCCAGAAGCTCGGCCACGTTCTGCGAGGTGGGCTCGTAGCCGAACATGTTCTCCTTGCTGCTGGAGTGGCCGTGCATGGTGAGGATGGCCGGGTGGCGCGCCTGGCCGTCCTCGGGGATGGCGATGTAGCCGGGCACTTCGGAATCGACGCCGTTGTGGAAAACGAACTTTTCGATGCGCCAGCCGTCGCGTTTGTCGATGTTGACGACGCGCACCTGGGAGGGCGACGGGCGCGGCGGCAGTTCGCCGAGCGAATCGACGACGATCCGCTTGACTTGCGCGCGCTGCGCCTTCCAGGCGTCGAGGTTGTCCGGAATGATGAGCCGCCCCACGGGCAGATGCCGGAAGCCATCCGGGACTCCTTCCCACGGGGTCTGCAGAGGCGCGGGCGGCGCCTGGGCGAAGGCAGCCAGCCCGCAGAGGGCCATCAATACAGTGCGCATGGGACAAGCTTACGCCTGTCCGCTTGCCGGTTCAGCCCCAGAACGTGAAGTACGGCTTGCCCTCGGCCAGGCGCAAGACGTAGAGCGCCACCTCGCGGGCGTGATAGTCGCCCCACATCGACGATTCGCCGCGCGGCACGCCGTCGCCGCCGGGCATGCGGTCCCAGCCGTTCGGCCGGTGGTAGACCGAGTGCAGAATCAGGCCCTGGTGGTTCGGATCGGTGCTCAGGTACGGTTCGGCGAAGAGGCTGTCGCAGACCGTGAGGCCGGCCTGCCAGTAGGTGTCGTTCTTCAGATACCGGCCGAGCCGGAGCAGGCCCTGGGTGGCGATGGCAGCGGCGGAGCTATCCACGGGCTCGTGCGGGTTGAAGGGATCCGATACACGCTCCTGCCAGCCTTCGAGCTTCGCCATGCCGGGGGCGCCGGTGTCCCAGTAAGGGATGCCGTCGAGCGCGGTGTTGGCGATGTAGAAATCGCAGGTGGCCTCGGCCGCCTTGCGCATGACGGCCTCCAGGGCGGCCTTGCCGCCGAAGGGTTCCAGGTCCGCATCGGCCAGCGTTGCGAGGAATTCGAGCTGCTCGGCGAAGCCGCACATGGCCCACGCGAGGCCGCGCGTCCACGTGCTGAAGGGCGAATAGCCCTGCTGCGAGTTGGGGCAGCGGTAGTTGCCGTCGTTGGTGTTGAAGACGCTCTCGTGGGCGGTGCGGCCGCGCACGTCGTAGTGGTCGCGGCCCTCGCCGTAGTAGACGGAGTACTTCGCGGTGGCGCGGGCGTGGTCCGCCAGCCGGCCGAGCAGCGAGATCTTTCTGTCGTTCTCGCCCATCAGGGCGTGGCCCAGGGTGTGGCTGAGGGCCAGCGCGCGCAGGCTGCGGATGGTGTCGACGAAGAGCGAATGCGGGCCGTTGAAGGAGTAGATGTAGCCGCCCCCATCGGCCGTGCGCGACCAGCGCGAGGCTTGGACGGCGCCGGTGATCTTGAGCGCCAGCTCGTAGAAGTTCCGCTCCCACTCGTTCGCGGGGAGGCGCCCTTCCTTCATCAGCCGGCGGAGGTTGCCGTAGGTGCTGACGTTATTGAAGCCGTGGTCGTGCACGCCGATGTGAGACACGTGCGGGGCCATCACTTCCACGGTGTGTTTGCGCCCCGCCTCCAGGAACTCCGTTTCGCCCGTGGCGTCGTATTGCAGGATCCCGGCGCCGAACTGGAACCCCTGCGTCCATTCGGTCCAGCCGCGGCTCGTGTACTGGCCCGCCACCGTGAAGACGGGCGAGCCCTGGGCCGGATTCCAGCTCCGGTCGAGCGAGCGGATCTTCACCGCCGACGCTGCAAAGACGCGCCGCGCCTTGGCGCGCAGCTCTTCCACGGCCGGAGTCGCGTTGATCTTCATGACTAGAGTTGAATCACCTTGCCGCTGACGGCCGCTTCATGGGCCGCCAGGGTAATTTCGCAGATGCGGTAGATCTCGTTGTGCGGCAGGCTGGTCGGTTTGCCGAGGTAGACGTGGTCCAGGAACTCGGCGAAGATGGAGCCCTCGGGCGGCAGTTCCACCAGCTTTTCGGGCTTTCTGCCCGCCGCCAGCAGGGTCACGCCGGTGGCGGCCATGTACTCCGCGACGCCCCTGGTGCCCGCAAGCCGCAGGCGGTCGTCGCCGTGCGAGCCCGCCGCCGCCGGCCGGCAGTAGTCCATGTGCAGCGTGGCGGTGCCGCCGTTGTCGAGCCGGAACGCCGTGGCCGTGGTGGTTTCCATGTCGCCCTGCCGCAGCTCGCCCGGCATGCCCATGAAGCCGCTGACGGCCTTCATCTCGCGGCCGCTCGACCAGCGCATCAGGTCGAACATGTGGATGCCGATCCACAGGATGGTGCTGCCATAGGTTTTGCGGTTGCGCAGCCATTCGGCGCGCTCGCCCAGCACGTAGGACTTCTGGGAGGAGATCTGGATGACTTCGCCGATCTCGCCCGATTCGACGGTCTTTTTCAGCGCCTGGTAGGGCCGCTCCCAGCGCATGGGCAGGAGCATGCCGAGCTTGACGTTCCGCGCCGCCACGGCCTTTTTCACGTGGTCGAGGTCGGCGCGGGAAATGGACAGGGGCTTCTCGGCCACCACGTGCATCCCGCGCTTCACGCACTCCAGGATGGCCGCCGCGCGTTCGCCGTCGTTGTTGCAGACGCCCACGACGTCCGGCTTCAGCTCGTCCAGCATCTTCCGCGGATCACTGAAGACCTTGGCCTTGCCCCGTGCGTACCTTCCGGCCGCCCTGGCGTCGGTGTGCTGGACGCCGACGATCTGGACGTCCGGGTAGCGCGCCAGCACCTTGGTGTACTCGCCGGAGTGGCCGTCCAGTCCCCACACCGCGACGCGCACCTTGCCGGGCAGTTTCACGGTCTCCGGCGCCAGGGCGGATGCGGACATGGCCGGGGCGGCCGCGGCGCCCGCCAGCCATCTACGTCTGTTCAGTGCGGTACTGCTGGTCATCGGTCGCCTCCTACTGCTTCGTCACCTTGAAATCCGCGAAGTGCGCCACGGTGCCCGGGCCCACCCACAGGGCCACGCCGCCGCTCTCCTCGCCCATGAACAGGTCGTTCACGATCAGCGCCGGCTGCGCGGCGCCGTGCACGAAGAGCTGCGCCGACTTGCCCTTTACCACCACGCGCACCTGCGTCCACTCGCCCGGCTGCAGGTCCACGTAGGACTCGTACTTTTCCGGAAACTGCCGGCGCAGCCGCTCCCAGTGATAGCCGGGATGCGAGATGTACTGCGCCGAGTGGTTGCGCCGCACCTGGTCCTGCGCCCGCCCGTTGGTGGGGCGCAGATAGAAAGCTTCGTACTTCTCGCCGGTCCCCTTCACGCGAAAGGCCACACCCACGAAGCCGCGCGCGCCGGCGCCCGCTCCGGGGGCGGGTTCGCCGGCGAGCCAGAGATCGATGGCGCCGTCGCGGAGGGTCTCGCCCTTCAGCAGGCAAAGGTGCCCGTCGACCTGGCCGCTTTGCAGCTCGGTGAATTTCGTCGCCTTTCTGCCCTTGTAGGCGGCCACCTCCATCTTCAGCCCCAGCGGCTGCAGATACTCAGAGATTCCTACCTGGCCGCAGGCCGCGGCGGTTGTCATCAGGAGGGTCAGGAGCACTCTCATTTCCTCACCTCGGTTCGTAGAAGCTCAGCGAATTGTCGCCCTGGCTCAGAATTCTCACTCGCTTCAGTTTTCCATAGCTCTCCGCCAGGTGGTGGGTGAACTTCGAAGCGTGCTGCACGACGACCAGCGGGCGCGGTTCTTCGCCCAGCGCTTCCAGGCACAGTCCGTACTCGCGCTCGCGCGGATAGGGCGGGTCGAGGAAGACGATGTCGGCCTCGAACTTCGTGATTACCGGGGCGGCGTTGCCGGGGTGCACCTCGCTACGTGGGCCGATCTCGAGGGCTTCGATGTTCTCTGCCAGGGCGCGCAGGGCAGGACGGCTCTTCTCCAGGAACACGGCGTGCCGGGCCCCGCGGCTCAACGCCTCGATGCCCACGCTGCCGCAGCCGGCGTAGGCGTCCAGGAACACGCTGCCATCAATCCGCGGGGCCAGCACGTTGAACAGCGCTTCGCGCAAGCGGTCCGGCGTGGGACGCACACTGTCTCCGGCG
>DAHVTI010000031.1 GCA_027324255.1 Bryobacterales bacterium
CTGCTCTACGACCAGCCGCTGACCGGGCGGACGCTGGACGGGGAGAACTACAACATCGGGTTCCTGACGGTAACGGACACGCCGTACCCCGAGATGGTCCGCGCGGCGCGGGCCATCCACGGGGCGATGTACGAGAAGCGCGCCGGTCAGTAGACGAGGCGCAGGCCGAGCTGGATGCTACGGGCGCCGCGGGCCGAGCTGACGACGCCGAAGCCGGGACCGCCGAAGACGCGGCCTGGCACGCCGAAGTCGGCATGATTGGCGAGATTGAACATTTCGCCGCGGAACTGCAGCTTGCGCCCTTCGCCGGGGAGGGAGAAGGCGCGCTGGAAGGAGACGTCCATGTTGAGGGTGCCGTCGGAGCGGAGCATATTCACGCCCTGGTTGCCGAAGGTGGCGGCGGCGGGCTGAGAGAAGACGCTGGTATCGAACCAGCGGCCGAGGGTGCGCTGATCATTCGGCAGGTTCGGGTTGCCGCTGACGTTGGCGCGCAGTGCCCCGACCGCGGAGTAGACGGAGTTCACCTGGGTGGTGACCGTGAAGGGCGGGCCGGATTGGGCGGTGAAGATCCCGCCGAGGCTCCAGCCGCCGAGGAAGTAGCGGGCCGGCGAGTCGGAGAGGAACTTCTTGCCTGTGCCCAAGGGTAGCTCCCAGACGCCGCTCAGGGTGAGGCGCCGCGGGATGTCGTTTTCCGAATAGCCGTAGTCGGCACGGCGGTTGTAATAGTTGGAGTAGACGCTGCCTTCAGCGCCGAGGACGGATCCCCCTTCATTGGTATTGTTGAGATTCTTGGACCAGGTGTAGGTGCCGAGGAAGTTGAAGCCCTGGGAGAAGCGCTTTTCCACCTTGGTCAAGAGGGCGTGATAGTTGGTGATGCCGAGGGTGGGCAGGACGATGGTGACGTTGGAGAACTGCGGGAAGGGCCGGTCCTTCTGCGTCGAGGCGGCGGTGAGGATCTCCGGGCGGACCTGGTTCATCCCCAGATTGCTGGAGGCCAGTTTGCGCGAGAGGTTGGCGAGGTAGCCGGCTTCCACCATCCAGCCGGCGAAGAGGTCGCGCTGGATGGTGAGGTTGTGCTGCATGGAGTAGCCGGTGCGGCGGTTCTCCTCATAGAAAGTGACGGCGGTCTTGGGGTTGGTACCGACCTTGACGGCGCCGTAGCCGTCGTCGAGAGCCGGCTTGGTGGGGCTGTAGCCGGGGACGCCGTCCTTGAGCCGGAAGGGGATGGTGACGCCGTTGTCGGGGGAGTTGATGGCGGCGGAGAGTTCGAAGCCGAGGGAGGCGGAGGTGGGAGCGCCGGCGTCGAAGGGGTGGGCGAAGAAGGCGCCCCAGCCGCCGCGGATGACTGTTTTGGAGGAGCCGAAGGGCTTCCAGGCGAAGCCGATGCGGGGCCCGAAGTTATTCCAATCGGTGCCGTAGGGCGTGGTGCGGAACCCGTCCATACCCATGAACTTCACGACGCCGGGGGTGCCGGAGACGGGGTTGATCTGGCGCTGATCGAAGCCGTTCATGCGATTGGAATAGTCCTTGATGGGGGTGTCGGTCTCCCAGCGTAGGCCGAGGTTGAGGGTGAGGTCGGGGTGGACGTTCCAGTCGTCCTGAACGAAGGCGGCGTTATAGTACGTGCTGCGGTCGAGCACTTCCGTGGTGCGGGCGCTGAAGCCCGTGGGGGCGCCGACGAGGAGGGACGCGAGGCCGAAGCCGGTAGTGGTACTGCCGGGCAGTCCGGTGGCCAGCGGGGAGAGGGCGAAGCTGCCGGAGACGAGCGGACGGTTGATCTCGTAGTTGTAGGAGGGGCGAATCTCAAAGCCGAATTTGAAGCTGTTCTTTCCGTGGATCCAGGTGGTGATATTGGTCCACTGGAATTGTTGGATGGGGAACTGCTGGCGCTCCTGGGCGCCATTGCCGAGACCCTGGAAGCCGGTGACATTGAACTGCGGGAAAGCGTCGTCGGGGACGCCCTTCAGGCCGAGCTTGGAGGGCCAGCCGCCGTTGAGGCCGTAGGACCTGGTCCAATTGATGCGGTTGCCGTAGTTGAAGCGGAATTCGGTGAGCAGGGTAGGCGTAAAGACGCGGGTGTAGGAGCCGTAGAAGAAATTCTGGTGGCGGAGGGCCTGGGAGCGGGGATCGGCGGCGATGTCGGTGAGGTAGGTGGTGTAGTCGAGGTCGTCGCTGTTATAGAGGTAGCGGAGGCTGAGACGGTCCTTCTCGGTGATGCTGATGTCGCCTTTCACGAGGTAGGCGTCGCGGGTGAGCTTCTGGACGTAATTGGTGGCGTAGTTGTTGGCCCCGGTGAGATTGGCCGCGGCCTTATTGGGCATGGGCCAGAAGGGGAGGAGCTTGACGCCGACGGGATCGAGGCGGCTGGACGGGACGACGTTGCCGGGGAACTGATCCCTGACGGCTTTGCCGCCGGCGGTGCGGGTGGTATCGGGATCGTAGATGGGGACCATGGCGCCGGCGGCGTTCAGCGTGGTGGAGAAGTTGCCGGCGCGCTGGTCGGCGGTGGGGGTGGTGAAGGTGGTGGTGAAGCCGTCGGAACGGCGGGATCCCTCGTAGGCGAAGTAGAAGAACATCCGGTCCTTGCCGTTGACGAGCCTGGGGATCATGACGGGGCCGCCGACGGTGGCGCCGAAGACGTTGTAGCGGAGGGGCGCGCGCTTCTTCTGGGTCCCGTCCCAGGGGGCGAAGAAATTGGCGGCGTCGAACTTCTCGTTGCGGAGATATTCGTAGGCGGCGCCGTGCAACTGGTTGGTGCCCGACTTGGTGGTGGCGACGATGACGCCGCCGGCGGAACCACCGTATTCGGCGGCGTAGTTGTTGGCGAGGATCTTCACTTCGGCCACGGTTTCGACGGGCGGATCGGTATCCACCTGGCCGATGCCGAGGCGCATGTTCTGGATGTTGCCGCCGTCCATATAGAAGTTCTGGCTTTGGGTGCGGCCGCCGGCCAGAGAGAAGTTGGGTTTGCCGCCGGAATCGTAGTTCACGAAGACGGCGGCGCCGGTCATGCGGACGATGTTCATGGTGCGGCGGTCGCCGAGAGGCATGTCCTCGACGCTCCTGGCCTCCACGAGTTGGGAGGAATCGGAGGTGCGCGTCTCGAGAAGACTGGCTTGCGCGGAGACGGTGACGCTTTCGCTGACCGCGCCGACTTCGAGGACGATGTCCAATTCAAGGGACTGGCCGGTGGTGAGGACGAGGTCGTTGCGAACCGCTTTGCGGAAGCCGCCCTTTTCGGCGGTGAAGGAGTAAGCGCCGATGGGCAGAGCCGACAGCGAGTAGAAGCCGGTCTCGTTGGTGACGGTGCGATAGACCTGCCCCGTGGCCACGCTGGTAGCGATGATCTCGACAGCGGGCACGGCTGCCTTCTGGGCATCGGTGACGGTGCCGCTGATGGTGGCCTGGGGCGATTGGGCCAGGACGGCCAAGCTGCAGACGGCAAGCGCGAAGAAGCGGACGTGGCTCATGAGACCTCCCGTGGATCAAGGAGAGTGTATAGCGGGGCCCCATCGAAAGGCAGGATTTCACGGTGTTTTCACTGTAAGACCGGCTGCGGAGGCGGACGTTACGAAACGGTCCAGGCCGTTGAGGAATTGGAGTATGATAGACCCACCGTGGGCTCGCAACGGGTGACAGCAGAAAGAAGCAGGACGGCGCATCCCGACGCTCAGCGGGTGGGGCTGCACCGGGAACAGATGCCGGCGGTGGCGGAGCGGATTCTCGCCAGCAGTTGCTTCCGGCGGTCGCCGCGGCTGAAAGAGATGCTCGGCTTCCTGGTGAAATGCGCGACCGAGGGGCGCGAGCAGGAGCTGAACGAGTACTCCATCGGGGTGCAGGTATTCGGCAAGCCGAAGAGCTATACGCCCAACCAGGACAACATCGTGCGCGTGACGGCCCGCCAGATGCGCATCAAGCTGGCTGAATACTACGCGGGCGAGGGCAGAGACGAGGCGTGGAGGCTGGAGGTGCCGAGGGGCGGCTACGTGCCCGAACTGGTGGCGGCGGAGGCGGGGGTGGAGGAGGTTGTTCCGGCCGTACGGTTGCCCGGCTGGGCCAAGTGGGCAATGGCCGGCCTGGCGGTGGTGGCCGCCGCCGGACTCGGCCTCAACGGATGGCTCCTATACTCGGAGCGGCAGCACAGGGCACCCTTGAGCCGTCACCTGCTGGAAGGACTGATCGGTGACGGAGCGGCGGCGACGACGATCGTGCTGGACGATCCGTTGCTGCCGCGGCTGTGGGCCTTCACGGGGAAGCACATTTCGCTGGAGGACCTGCTCGAAAACCGTTATCTGAACAAGGAGAACTACCGGGGAACAGGCGGGGAAGAGACCCGGCAGATGGTGGAGTCGATGCAGGTGACGAGTTCAGAGACGATGCGGCTGGTGGGGCACATGTACCGGTTGGCGGGTGGAGCGGGGCAGTTGATGTACGTGCGGCATTGCAGAAACATGCAGGCCAATGAGCTCGAGAGGGGGAACCTGATCTTTCTCGGCGGGGTCGGGGCGAATCCGTGGGGATACCTGCTACAGAGAGACCTGAACTTCGAGCACCTGATCCGGCCGAAAGTGAGCCGCACTTTTGTCAACAGGAGGCCCAAAGCCGGGGAACTCCCGGAGTATGCCGCGCCGATCCAAGACACGGCAGGGGGGGACCGCTTCGCGCGAATCGCGGTATTCAGGAACCCTTTGGGCAGTGGGAGAGTGGCGCTGATCGGAGGCACGTCGAAGGAGTCCTCCGAGGCGGCGGGGGAGTTCGCGCTGTCGGCAGCGGCGCACGAGCAGGTGAAGAGCCTGTGCGGGGTGAGAAGCATCCCGGACCTGGAGTCTTTCGAGCTGATGCTGAAGAGTTCGACGGTGGGCGGCGCATCGCTTTCGACGCACGTGGTGGCGCACCGCTGCAACGGGCG
>DAHVTI010000066.1 GCA_027324255.1 Bryobacterales bacterium
AGCGCTGGGTCACCTTCACCAGCAATCGCACCGGCCACGCCCAGGTCTACGTCGCCGAAAACACCGTCACCCGGTAGCGCAGCTTCAGCGGCCGGCCCGGCCTCAGCGTCACCGTCTTCAAACCCGGATAGTTCGGCGCCAAGTACCCGTAATGCCGCAGGCACCAGCCCGCCGGCGAGCCAGGATTCCCCGCATCGTCCTCCACCCGCAGCCCCGCCCGCTTGCCGCCGAACGTCCCCTCCAGCTCCGCCCACGGGTGCTTCACCATGTCGCTGTCCTTCGGCTCGACGCCCGCCTCCGTGCGCAGCACAGTCTCCGTCCGCGGCGCAAACCGCACCCCGAAGCCGCCGTAGCCCTTCACTTCCCGCCCCGCAATCTCCACCGGCGACGACACCGCTTCAAACTCCAGCTTCAGCTCCATCGCCCGCCGCCCGTCCTGCGCCGCATGCACCGTCAGCTCGACGCTCTCTTTGACTGCCTTCTTTTCCCCTTCAAACCACCCGTTCTCCACCTCGAGCGTCGCGCTCTGGCCGGAAACCCGCCGCCCCTTCCACCGCACGAACCTCTGGTGCATCCCCAGCACCGCCCACACATCGTGCGTCTTCCCTTCAAACCGAACAATCGGCCAGCTCCAGCAAATCCCCCTGTGGTGCGGGTGGTCTTTCGGGAAGTCGTCCGTGACCACGGTCCCGTCCGGCGCGTACACCGGGTGGATGTAGCACGACCGCCGGTACTGCTCTTTCACTCCCTCCGCCAGCAGCATGCCGTGGTTGTACACCAGCGCCGGCCGCCCGTTCTCCAGCACCTCCAGAGACTCCGGCGTGCGCTCGCGGAATTCAAACCGCTGCGCGCCCCTTGCCGCCAGAGGCAGCGCGTAAAGCAAATCCCTCCGTCTCATGCCGGCACAATCCTTTCCCCGGCCGCGTCCCACTTCATGTACTTCCGCTGCCGCTGCGACAGGATCCCGAACTGGCACGCCACCACGCCGTAGTAGCCCAGCATCACGTCGCACTTCAGCGGCTCGTTGAACCGGATCGCCCGCAGCAGGTTCCTCCAGTGCAGCTCCGTGTCCTCCCCGCCCGTCTTCTTGTGCACAATCTCCCGCGCCTCGTTCGCAAACAGCTTCTGCGGCCTGATCGTGAACCCCGTCGGCGTGAACTCCAGCGTCGCCTTGTGCCCCCGCAGCACGTGCGCGACAGGCGTATCGTTGGCCAGCGACGAAATCAGCATCACCGTCGGCCCGCCCGGGTAGTCCAGCATGATGTTGATCGTGTCCGGCACCTCCCCCAGGCTCGACGTGAACTCGAACTTGCCCCCGTGCGCCGACCCGTACTCCGGCACCTTCAGCCCCAGCGACTTGATGATCCGCGTCACCCGGTGCACGAACAGCCCCGCCGGCACGCCGCCCGAATAGTCGAAATACCGGATCCAGTTGAAGTACCGCTCCGCGCTGAACGGCCGCTTCTGCGCCGGCCCCTGGAATAGCTCCCAGTTGAAGTTCACCCCCGGCTTCAAGTCCGCGTCCACCGGCTTCAGCCAGTAGTCGTCTTTGTAGTTGCGCGAGTAGTCGATTTGCGCGATGACCACCTTCCCCAGCGCCCCCTGCTGCACGTACTTGTACGCCGTCTCGTACGAATCGTCCGACATCCCCTGCACGCCTACCTGCATCTTCACGCCCGTCTCGCGGATCTTGGCCACCAGCCGCTTAGCCTCCTCCACGCTGTGCGCCATCGGCTTCTCGCAGTAAATGTGCTTGCCCGCCGACGCCGCGTCGATCGCCATCTGCGCGTGCCAGTGGTCCGGCGTGGCGATCACCACCACGTCCACGTCCTTGTTCGCCAGCAACTGCCGGTAATCCTGATACGCCCGGCCGCCCGTCAGCGCCGACGCGTGCTGCGCCCGCTTGTCGAAGACGTCGCACACGGCGTTCACCTGCACGTTGTCGGCTTCCTTCATCTTCAGCAGCGTCGCGATGTGCGCGCCCACGCCGCGCCCGCCGCAGCCGATGACGCCCACCCGGATCCTGTCACCCGGCGCCATCGCCATCGCCGACGCCGCCGTCGCGGAAAACGTTCTTCGAGTCATCTGTTTCATAGTTCCCTCGCTCGCCTGTGAGTGCGATTATACAGGACCCGCGCGCCGCTCTTTGCCTTCCTCGCCGCCATTCGCCAAACTGAAGAGCAGCCATGCTCACCCGCCGCTCCTTCACCCTCCTCTGCGGCTCCGCCGCCTTCGCCCAGGCCCCCGCCGATCAGGTCGAAGTCGACTGGCTCGACGCCCGCAAGCTCACCGTCGAAGGCCTCGCCTTCCCGGACCGCAAAGACCCCTGGGACCGCCTCCCCGCCCGCGCCGAAGGCGTCGTCCGCAAGGAGGTCTGGGCCCTCTCCCGCGACTCCGCCGGCGCCCTCGTCCGCTTCACCTCCGGCGCCGCCCAGCTCCGCGCCCGCTGGTCCCTCACCCGCAAATCCCTCGCCGGCGCCAACATGACCGCCATCGGCGCCTCCGGCCTCGACCTCTACGTCAGAACCGGCCCCGCCTCCTGGCGCTGGCTCGCCGTCGGCCGCCCCACCAACGCCCCCGTCATCGAAGCCGTCCTCGCCTCCGGCATCCCCGCCGGCCAGCGCGAATACCTGCTCTACCTGCCTCTCTACAACGGCGTCAGATCCCTCGAAATCGCCGTCCCCAAGGGCGCCTCTCTGCAGCCCGCCGCACCCCGTCCCCCCGCCCGCAAGCCCATCGTCTTCTACGGCACCTCCATCACCCAGGGCGCCTCCGCCTCCCGCCCCGGCATGTGCCACCCCGCCATCCTCGGCCGCTGGTTCGACCGTCCCACCATCAACCTCGGCTTTTCCGGCAACGGCCGCATGGAGCCTGAAGTCCTGAAGCTCGTCGCCGAAATCGACGCCGCCGCCTTCGTCCTCGACTGCCTCCCCAATATCACCGCCAAGCAGGTTGAGGAGCGCACCGAGCCCGGCGTCCGCATGCTCCGCGAGGCCCACCCAGATACCCCCATCCTCTTAGTCGAGGACCGCAACTACCCCCAGGGCTTCCTCCTCCCCAGCCCCCGCGAGCGCAACCAGTCCAGCCAGGCCGCCCTCCGCGCCGCCTTCCAGCGCCTGCAAAAAGCCAAGGTCCCCCACCTCTACTACCTCCCCGCCGCGCAGCTCCTGGGCGACGACGGAGAAGCCACCACCGACGGCTCGCACCCCTCCGACCTCGGCTTCGTCCGTCAGGCCAAGGCCTTCGAAAAACCTCTCCGCAAGATGCTGAAGTAGCCGGTCTACTCCTTCAGTGCCAGGTAAATCGTCACCTTCACCTTCGGCGCCTCCCCGCTCAGTTCCACCCTGAGCCGCAGCCAGTGCCCGAACTCGCGCAGCGCCTGCGAAGACAGCCCCACGCCTGTCATCTCCAGCGCCGCCGTCCCCTCGTCGCACCAGAACAGCCCGTCCGGCGAGATCTGCGCCGTCGCCCGTAGCCTCGCGCCCGTGCCCGACATCTCCTGCACCCGCACGAACCACCGTGCCTCGCTCGCCCATGCCGTCTCGTATGGCTCCGTCTGGAACGCCTCCGTGAACGTGGAGTTCTTCTCCAATACCGCTGTGAACGATCTGCGTACCATGGCTCTTTACCAGTCCACCGAAATCACCGCCGAATCCACAAACAGGAAGTTCCGCACCGCCCGGTTCGCCCGCACGTCCAGCAGGAAATTCAGCAGGTGGTTCAACGACCTGTACCCCTGTCCGTACGAAGGCACCGGAATCCCCCGCAGGTCCATGACGAGGTCGTTCACCTGCAGCTCCGTGTTCCTCTGCTTCGCCGTATCGAACACCCATCGCAGGTAGTGCCAGTTGATCTTCGTCGAGGTCTCGTTGAAGCACAGCGGCTGCCGCCCGCCCGGTATCTCCTTCCAGTCGTTCACCTCGCGCACGTGGTAGTCCACGCTCTGCAGCGTCTGCCCCGCGCGGTCCATCTTCGTCGTCGTGTGCAGCGACGTCTTGTACATCCACTTCTGCACCAGCTCGCCCTCCGGCGTCGCGTTCCGGTAACGCAATGCGCAGATGAACCGCGGCCCGTCTTCCCCCATGCACACGTCGTTGCTGATCGTCATCTCGCCGAAGTTCCGCTCCGACGGCGTGAAGTTGCCGTCCCAATTCGGGTCCGGCGCATCGAACGTCTGCTCCGCCTTGAACGTGAAGTACATCTCGAACTGCACCGGCCCCGGCTTCTGGAACGTCAGCCGCTTGATGCTCGCCGCCGTGTGAAACTGCCGCGCCCGCGTCGCCAGCTTCAGCGCGTACGTCCCGCTCATTGACCCGTGCGTGCCCGTGTCGAAGAACGTGCAGTTGCTCAACTGCGCCGGCCTCATGTCCCGCAACACCGGCCGCAGGTCGTCCAGGTTCCCGTTGTGGTTCGACACCAGCTCCGCCCAGCCGTTGATCCCCTCGTCGAAGTCGTCGAACACCAGGATCCTCTTGAGCGGGTTGAACCGCGCCAGCCGCGGATCGTCCGGAATCCGCCCCGCCGCCCGCTGCGGTCTCGCCACCTGCGCCGGCAGCGGCGCCCCCGCCGCCGCCGGAATCATCAGTCCGAACCGCCGTCGATTCATCTGTCGCTCCTCGGTGCGCCCGCGCACAGATGCAGTGTACAGCGGCACGAGGCCCGCGGCGTCCGATAGAATCGCCCCCGGGAGAACTCTCGTGAACCTGCTTCGCTGCACCGCCGCGCTAACGCTGCCGCTTTGCTTCGTCCCAGCCCCGGCCTGTCTCGCCGCGCCGCCCTCTGTCATCCACGTGAGCCCCGGCGGAGACGACCGCGCGTCCGGCGCCGCCGCTCGCCCCTTCGCCACCCTCGAACGCGCCCGCCAGCAGGTGCGGACGGAATTGGCAAAGCCCGGCGCCACCGGGCCCATCCGCGTGGAACTCGCCGCCGGCGGCTACCATCTGCGGCGGACGCTGCTTCTGTCGCCTCAGGATTCCGGCACCGCACAGCGCCCCGTCACCTGGGCCGCCGGCGCCAACGCCTCCGTGGTGATCAGCGCCGGTCTCCCAATCCGTGCCTGGCGGCGCCTGGCCCAACCCCTCCCCGGCGCCCCCGCCGCATCCCAAGGCGCCCTCTGGTCCGCCCCTCTGCCCGACGGCCTCCAAACCTTCCGCGCCCTCTTCGATTCCGCCGGCCTCCTCACCCGGGCCACGTATGGCCCCATCACCGCCCGCGCGGTGGCGGAAAGCAGAACGCAGTTCACCGTCGATCCCGCCGGCCTTCGTTCCTGGGCCGATCCCACCGCCATCGAAGTCGCCATGGCCCCCACCGTGCCCTTTGCCTGGAACGTCCTCGGCGTCGCCGCCATCAACCTGCAAACCGGCACCGTCACCACCACCGCCCCCGGCACCCTTCCGCTCTCCGGCGCCGTCTTCCTCGAAAACGTGCCCGAGGGCCTCAACGGGCCCGGCACGTGGTGGCTCGATACGGCGCAGAAGCGCGTCGTCCTCTGGCCGCGCCGCCAGACGCTACCCGGCGGCATCGTCGCCCCGGTCCTGATCGAAGCCGTCCGCCTCCAGGGCACCCCCTCCTCCCCCGTCCGCTTTGTCTCCTTCAGCGGCCTCACCTTCAGCCACGGCGATCGCGCCCTGAAAACACCCGAAACCGTCACCATCATTCCCATTCACGACTGGGAGTATCACGACCAGGACAACTCCCTCCTTCGCCTCCGCGATACCTCTGATATCCGCGTCGAAGACTGCGTCTTCACCCACAGCGCCGGCTCCGGCATCCACATGGACCACGGCGCCCGCAACAACACCGTTGCCCACAGCCTATTCACCGAACTCGGCGGTACCGGCATCAGCCTCGTCGGTAATCTGCCCGGCCAGGGCGACGTCCACGGCCATCACGATCTCGGCTTCAACCACATTCACCACACCGGCCTCATCTTCCGCACGTCCCCCGCCATCTTCCTCTACCAGAGCAACCACACCCGCATCCACGACAACCGCATCCACGACCTCCCCTACGCCGGCATCGTCCTGTTCGGCAACCGCAACGTCTTCCTGAAGCCCACCGGCCAGCCCGTCTCCGAATTGCTCTACGGCGGTGACAACATCATCGAGCACAACGACCTCTCCCGCCTCATCCAGAAGCTCGGCGACGGCAGCGGCATCTACATCTCCGCCACTCCGCCCGGCAACGTCGTCCGGCGCAACCATATCCACGACGTCGAGCGCCAGATCAACGGCGGCATCCGCACCGACGACCAGCAGAGCAACGTCCTCGTCGAAGAGAACCTCATCCACGACCTCACCGGCATGGGCATCATCCTCAAGCACGTCAACCACGCCCGCCACAACATCGTCGTGGACTGCACCGCCCTCATCTCCGTCCGCCATTGGGGCCCCAACGTGGGCTCCACCATCCACGGCAACATCCTCGTACACCGCAAGGCCCAGGGCGACAATTCGAAACTCGGCGGCGCCTACGCCCCCTTCTTCACCGAGTACAAGCCCGTCAAGCTGAACGACTACGACGTCGCCAACAACGTCTTCTTCTCGCCCGCCGATCCGGGCCTCGCCCAGCGCGCCTTCGCCGCCGTCACCGCCCTCGGCAAGCAGCCCGGTATCGTCGCCGACCCTCTCTTCGTCGATCCCGGCCGCCAGGACTTCCGCCTCCAGCCGGCCTCGCCCGCTCTGAAGCTCGGTTTCCCCGTGATCGGCCAGTGGGGTCCGCGCGGCCCCGTCGGACCGCGCCGCCCCTGACCCCCCGCTACAATAAAAGTTCCCCCCTCCCTATGCGCATCGCTCTTTGCCAGATCAACAACACCGTGGGCGATCTCTCCGGCAACGCCGCCCTCATCCTCAACGCCGCCCGCCAGGCCGAGGCTCGCGGCGCCGATCTGGCCGTGTTCCCCGAGCTCGCCCTCAACGGCTACCCGCCCCGCGACCTCGTCGAAAAACCCTCCTTCCTCCAGCGCTCCGTCGAATCCCTCGCCCAACTCGTCGATGCCTCCCGCGACCTCCGCTGCGGCCTCATCCTCGGCTACGTCGGCATCGCCCCCGAAGGCTCCATCCGCCGCGCCACCAACTCCGCCGCCCTCATCGATAACGGCCGCATCCTCGCCACCCAGACCAAGATGCTGCTCCCCACCTACGACGTCTTCGACGAGTGGCGCTACTTCCAGGCCGCCGACCATCAGGACGTCGCCCTCTTCCGCGGCACGCGCCTCGCCCTCACCATCTGCGAGGACGCCTGGAACGACAAGCAGTTCTGGGAGCGCCGCCTCTACCGCAAGGACCCCGTCGAGGCCCTCGTCCAGCAGGGCGCCGGCGTCCTCATCTCCATCAACGGCTCCCCCTACGACACCACCAAGCGCGCCCTCCGCCGCCACATGTTCTCCTCCATGGCCCGCCGCCACTCGCTCCCCCACGTCTACGTCAACATGGTCGGCGGTAACGACCAACTCGTCTTCGACGGCTCCTCCTTCGTCGCCGCCCCCGACGGCTCCATCGTCGCCTCCGCCTGCTCCTTCGACGAAGACCTCATCGTCTTCGACACCGAGACCTGCTCCGGCGAGCAGCGCGAAAGCCACTCGGACGAAACCTCCGCCGTCTATCAGGCCCTCGTCTTAGGCACCCGCGACTACATCAGCAAGTGCGGCTTCCAGCGCGTCCTCCTCGGCCTCAGCGGCGGCATCGACTCCACCCTAGTCGCCTGCATCGCCGTCGACGCCATCGGCCGCGAAAACGTCACCGGCATCGCCATGCCCGGCCCTTACTCTTCCGATCACAGCGTCGCCGACGCCCGCGCGCTCGCGGAAAACCTCGGCGTCCGCTTCGAAATCGTCCCCATCTCCGGCGCCTACACGAAAGTCCTCGAAGGCCTCGACCCCGTCTTCAACGGCGCTCCCCGCGACGTCACCGAAGAGAACGTCCAGGCCCGCCTCCGCGGCCTCACCCTCATGGCCCTCTCCAACAAGTGGGGCGCCCTCGTCCTCACCACCGGCAACAAAAGCGAAATCGCCGTCGGCTACACCACCCTCTACGGCGACATGTGCGGCGGCCTCGCCGTCATCAGCGACGTCCCCAAAACCATGGTCTACGACCTCTGCCATGAAGTGAACCGCCGCCACGGCCCCGTCGTCCCCGAAAACGTCTTCATCAAGCCCCCCTCCGCCGAGCTCCGCCCCGGCCAGAAGGACTCCGACTCCCTCCCCGAATACCCCGTCCTCGACCGCATCCTCAAAGCCTACGTCGAAGAGTTCAAGCACCCCGCCCAAATCGCCGAAGAGCAACAACTCCCCCTCCCCCTCGTCCGCGACATCGTCAACAAAGTAGACCGCAACGAGTACAAGCGCCAGCAGGCCGCCCCCGGCCTCAAGGT
Organism: Bryobacterales bacterium; assembly: GCA_027324255.1. Taxonomy (GTDB): domain Bacteria; phylum Acidobacteriota; class Terriglobia; order Bryobacterales; family Bryobacteraceae; genus Paludibaculum. The sequence continues at coordinate 8,371 of DAHVTI010000066.1, forward strand.
CACCACCAAGGCCTTCGGCATCGGCCGCCGCTTCCCCATCGCCCAAAGGTTCTCTGAATGAAGCTCTCCTCCAGAATTGCTCTCGTCGCCGGAGCCCTCGCCGCCGCCGGCCTCCTCGTCTCCCAGCCCGGCGCCCCCGAAACCGTCGGCCCCCGCCCCGGCGGCGCTTTCCTCCTCAACTCCGGCTGGCTGCTGAAGCCCGCCGGACGACAAGTCCCCCTCAGCACCGGCCCCCAGGCTTCCGCACTGTCTCCCGGCGGCAAATACCTCGCCATCCTCCAGGGCGGCTACCTCCCGCCTTCCGTCTCCCTCCACGATCCCAAGACCCTCGCCGAAATCAGCCGCATTATTCTCCCCGACGCCTGGCTCGGCCTCGCCTTCGCCCCCAAGGGCAACCTCCTCTACGTCGGCGGCGGCTCCCGCTCCACTGTCTACGAGCTCGCCATCACCCCCGAATCCAAACTCGAGCTCCGCCGCCAGTTCGTCGTAGTTCCCGAAAAGGACCGCAAAGTCACCGACTTCATCGGCGACGTCGCCCTCTCCCCCGACGGCCGCCTCATTTACGCCGCCGCCCTCTACCGCAACTCCATCATCGTCATCAATCCCCAGTCCGGCATGATCATCGAGGAGTGGAAGACGGCCCTCCGCCCCTTCCGCATCCTCTTCCACCCCTCCGGCAAGAGCTTCTACGTCACCGGCTGGGGCGACTCCTCCCTCCGCCACGTCGATGCCAACAACGGCCAGGAGATCGCCCGCTACAGTGTCGGCGCCCAGCCCATGGATATGGTCTGGCGCGACAAGCCCATCCAGGCCGAGCCCGGCGAAGAGCCCGCCCCCTTCGGCCCCCGCCTCTTCGTCACCGCCTCCGGCACCAACCTCGTCCAGGTCTTCGCCGCCTCCGATACCGGCGACCTCCGCCGCATCGAATCCATCAACACCTCCTATCTGCGCGACTTCTATCAGCCCGCCGGCATGACCCCCAGCGCCCTCGCCCTCTCCCCGGACCAGGACGCCCTCTGGGTGGTCTGCGCCGACGCCAACGCCGTCGCCAAGGTCGATATCGGCGGCCGCCGCAGCGTCGTCAAAGGCTTCATCCCCACCGGCTGGTATCCGCTCGCCGCCCGCGTCCTGCCCGACAGGACTCTGATGGTCCTCAACGGCCGCGGCGCCCGCTCCTTCGCCAACCGCCAGGGCCCCAATCCCTCCAGGAAACAGGCCGTCCTCCACGAAGGCAACGTCGCCGTCGAATACGTCGGCGCCATCCAGCGCGGCAGCGCCTCTCTCATCCCCGACCCTTCTCAGGAAGAGCTCGACGCCTACTCCGCCCAGGTCGCCGCCAACTCCCCCCAGCGCGGCCACGCCATCCCCGCCCCCGCCATCCCCGAAGACCACGTCCTCGCCCGCTCCGCCGCCCGCAAGCTCCCCATCGAGCACGTCATCTACATCGTCAAGGAGAACCGCACCTACGACCAGGTCCTCGGCGACCTCGGCATCGGCAACGGCGACCCCGCCCTCACCCTCTTCACCGAAGACTCCGCCCCCAACCACCACAAGCTCGCCCGCGACTTCGTCCTCCTCGATAACTTCTACGTCTCCGCCGACGTCAGCGCCGACGGCCACAACTGGTCCACCTCCGCCATCGCCCCCGCCTACGTCCAGCGCATGTGGCCCAACTCCTACGCCGGCCGCCGCAAGCTCTACGACTATGAAGGCGGCGAGCGCGCCGCCCTGCCCCCCGCCGGCTACATCTGGACCAGCGCCCTCCACGCCGGCCTCTCCTACCGCAACTACGGCTGGTGGTGCACCAACATCACGCCCGCCCCCGCCTCCGGCAAGCAGATCGCCGCCGTCCGCGACCCCGCCCTCGCTCCCCACACCAACTTCAACTACCGCGCCTTCGACCTCGACTACAAAGACACAGACCGCGTCCGCGTCTTCCTCCAGGACCTCGCCGAATTCGAGAAGTCCGGCCGCATGCCCCAGTTCATCACGCTCCGCATCGGCAACGACCATACCTCCGGCACCGCCGCCGGCAAAATCGCCCCCAGGTCCGCCATGGCCGATAACGACGCCGCCCTCGGCATGCTCGTGGAAGGAATCTCCAAGTCGAAGTTCTGGCCCTCCACCGCCATCTTCGTCCTCGAGGACGACGCCCAGAACGGCCCCGACCACGTCGACTCCCACCGCTCCCCCGCCTTCATCATCTCCCCTTACACCCGCGGCCGCGGCATCGACTCCACCATGTACAACACCGTCTCCGTGCTCCACACCATCGAGCACATCCTCGGCCTCAACCCCATGACCATGCACGACGCCGCCGCCCGCTCCATGCACGCGGCCTTCCTCAACAAACCCGACACCCGCCCCTACACCGCCGAAAAGCCCCGCATCTCCTTCGACGAGCGCAACCCCGCCAATGCCCCTCTCGCCGCCCGCTCCCAGTCCTACGACTTCGAGGAAGCCGACCGCATCGACGACGACGGCATGAACGAAATCCTCTGGCGCGCCATCCGCAAATCGGACCCGCCCGTCCCCACCCGCAGCTTCTGGGGCCGCTGATGCCGCACACTTACCTGGTCTTCGTCTGGCACATGCACCAGCCCTTTTACAAGGACCTGGCCACCGGCGAATACCAGCTCCCCTGGACCCGCATGCACGCCCTCAAGGACTACTACGGCATGGTCCAGATGCTCGAAGAGTTCCCCGCTATCCGCCAGACCTTCAACCTCGTCCCCTCTATGCTCGTCCAGATCGGCGAGTACGCCCGCGGCGAAGCCCGCGACCCGTTCCTCCGCCTCGCCCTCGCCCCCGCCGAAGACCTCACCCCCGCTGAGCAGGTCTTCCTGCTGAAGTACTTCTTCCAGGCCGAGCCCGGCCGCGTCATCTACCGTTACCCCCGCTACGGCGAGCTCTTCGAAAAGTGGCGCGCCTCTCACGGCCGCTACGAAGCTCTCGCCCGCGACTTCGGCCCCGCCGGCCTCCGCGACCTCCAGGTCCTCTCCCAACTCGCCTGGTTCGACGAGATCTTCCTTGAGCACGACCCGGACGTCCGCGCCCTCGTCGCCAAGGGCCGCGGTTACTCCCTCGAAGACCAGGCCCTCATGGGCCGCAAGCAGCAGGAGATCTGCGGCCTCGTCGTCCCCGCCTACCGCCGCCTCGCCGCCTCCGGCCAGGTCGAACTATCCATCACGCCTTTCTACCATCCCATCCTCCCCCTCCTCTGCGACTCTTCCATCGCCAGCGTCGCCCAGCCCGGCGCCTCGCTGCCCCGCCGCTTCAGCTACCCCGAGGACGCCGCCCACCAGATCCGCACCGCCCTCGATTACGCCAGGGACCACCTTGGCGCCGTCCCCGCCGGCATGTGGCCCTCCGAAGGCTCCGTCTCCGACCAGGCCATCTCCATCGCCGCCGACCTCGGCGTCCAATGGATGGCCACCGATAACGGCGTCCTCGGAGCCACTCTCCAGTCCCTCGCCGGCGTCCGCGAAACCTACCGCCCCTACCTCTGGCGCCAGGACGGCCGCCAGATGCGCCTCATCTTCCGCGACCACTTCCTCAGCGACTTGATCGGCTTCGTCTACTCCCGCATGGACGCCGCCGCCGCCGCCCACCACTTCCTCGACCGCGTCCGCGACAACGCTCGCGCCCTCCACGCCGAAGGCCGCGACGCCCTCGTCCCCGTCATCCTCGACGGCGAAAACGCCTGGGAGCACTACCACCGCAGCGGCCGGCCTTTCCTCCGGGAACTCTACCGCCTCATCTCTCAGGACCCCGGCATCTCCGCCGTCACCGTCAGCGAAGCCTTCCAGCGCGTGAAGTCCGACGAACTGCCCCACATCCACCCCGGCTCCTGGATCAACTCCAACTTCGACGTCTGGATCGGGCACGAAGAGGATAACCTCGCCTGGGAGTTCCTCCTCGAAGCCCGCGAAATCTACGACCGCATCGTCAACGGCCCCGAAGGCGCCGCCCTCACCCAGGCCCGGAAGGATCTCGCCTACGAAGAGCTCCTCATCGCCGAAGGCAGCGACTGGTGCTGGTGGTACGGCCCCCAACACCATTCCGAAAACCGCCCCGAGTTCGACAAGCTCTTTCGCGACCACCTCGCCCACTTCTACCGCGCCCTCGACCTCACGCCCCCCGAGGCCCTCTCCCGCCCCATCCTCCGTGTCGCCGTCCCCGCCTGGCACCAGCCCCCCAGCGGCTTCATCGAGCCGTCCATCGATGGCGAGATCACGTCTTACTTCGAGTGGCTCGGCGCCGGAGTCTACAGCCAGGACAACCGCCAGGGCGCCATGCACGGCCGCGCTCAGCACATCCAGGAGATCCGCTTCGGCAGCGACGGCACCAACTGGTACCTTCGCGTCGATCTCGAAGCCTGCGACCCCGGCGCCGAAATCCGCATCACCGTGGGGCAGGCCTCCAGGCCTGCGGCCGGCCCTCCGGACACTGCGCGTCAGCCCGAATCCGAACTCCTCTTCGTGGGGCAGGCCGCCAGGCCTGCGGCCGGCCTCCAGGCCGGCCCCCCGGACGCTGTCCGTCAGCCCGAATCCGAACTCCTCTTCGTCCTCGGCGCCGAGCCCCCTGAGGGCACCCGCGCCGCCTTCAACCGCATCTTCGAAATGTCCGTCCCCCTGAACCGGCTCGGCGCCCGTCCCGACCACCCCCTCCGCTTCCAGCTCTCC
>DAHVTI010000072.1 GCA_027324255.1 Bryobacterales bacterium
AAATAGAAACGGGCTGGCACATGCCAGTACCGCGCTATAGTTCTACCAATGGTGCGTCCTGAAAGACGCGTTGATCCAGCAGGTGCAAGTCCTGTCCGGGTAAGCGACGGAGCGCCCGGTAGCAGACTCCAGCCTGGAGGAGAGATCCTTCTGAGTCGGGTTCTGCGCACGCGACAGAGAAGAATTTGTCGAGTGGAGGGGCTCGAAGCGGAGCTATAGGGCGTATACTGTCCGCGAGCCGGATTCGGAAGGGTGATTCCGGCGTGGAGTTCCGGACGCGGCTCGGGGTGCTTCGCCGGATCGGGGAGCTTGGCCCTGGCCGCTCCCGCGGTGAGCGTGCAGAGAAGGAGGGACCATGACGCACAAGGAGAAGCTGCTGCAGTTGCTGGGGCAGTTGGGGATTGCATACGAGGAGCGGGTGGCCGCTTCGCAGGCGTATTCGTCGGAGGAAGGCAGCGTCAGCACCACGGAATGGGAGTCGTCGATCGACCTGAGGGAGGGGATGGGGCTGCCGGGGTTCGTGACCAGCTTCTATTTCGACGCTGAGGACGGGTTTCTGGCGCACCGGGTGTGGAAGGCGGTGTGAGGCGCGCCGGGGGAAGAGAAAAACCGGACGATTCTAAGAGAGTTTCACGTCGGCTTATGCTAAACTGCTGGCGGACTGAGGCGCCCTCTACGCGGCGCCTTCGCCCTGCGGCGCGGCACCTCCGCTCGCCTGCCGGGTTTCGGGACCGCCAGCCCGGCCGTCCCCGCTCCGCCCCGCCGCACATGGCGGCCTGTTCCGGCGGAGTTGTCCGAGCGCCTCCGCCAACGATGAACCGACAGGCTTGGGAGTGAGTTCAGACCATGGACAAGAATACCCTCTCCATTACTGACAACCGGACCGGCAAGACTTACAGCGTCGCCGTTTCCGATGGAACCATCCGGACCATGGACCTGCGCCAGATCAAGACAGACGCCGAAGACTTTGGGCTGATGGGTTACGATCCGGCGTTCATGAACACCGCGTCGTGCCGCAGCGCGATCACGTTTATCGACGGCGAAAAGGGCATCCTGCGCTACCGGGGCTACCCGATAGAAGACCTGGCGGAGACCTGCTCGTTCCTGGAGGTGGCGTACCTGATCCTGCACGGGGATCTGCCGACGGAAGACCAGTTGAACGAGTGGGCGGACCAGGTGCGGCACCACACGATGCTGCACGAGACGACGAAGAAGTTCCTGGAAGGCTTCCGCTACGACGCGCACCCGATGGCGATGTTCGTTTCAACGGTGGCGGCGCTGGCGACGGTGTACCCGGATGTGCGGAAGGTTCTGGACCCAGAGGTGCGGGCGCGGCAGATCGCGCGGCTGGTGGGCAAGGTGCCGACCATTGCGGCCTACTGCTACCGGCACAGCCTGGGCTACCCGTACGTGTATCCGGACAACGACCTGAGCTACACCGAGAATTTCATGAACATGCTGTGGAAGATGGTGGAGCCCAAGTACTCGGCGAACCCGGCGCTGGCGCGGGCGCTGGACGTGCTGTTCATCCTGCACGCGGACCACGAGCAGAACTGCTCGGCGAACGCGATGCGGGCGGTGGGGAGCTCGCAGGCCGATCCGTTCCTGGCGACGGCGGCGGCCGCGGCGGCGCTTTCCGGGCCGCTGCACGGCGGGGCGAACGAGGAAGTGCTGAAGATGCTGGACGAGATCGGGAGCGTGGCGAACGTCCCGGCCTACGTGGAGAAGGTGAAGGCGGGCAAGGGCAAACTGATGGGCTTCGGGCACCGGGTTTACAAAAACTACGACCCGCGGGCGCGCATCATCAAGTGGACGGCGGATCGGGTGTTCGAGGTGACGGGGCGGAATCCGAAGCTCGACATCGCGCTGGAACTGGAGAGGATCGCGCTGCAGGACGAGTATTTCGTGACGCGCAAGCTGTATCCGAACGTGGACTTCTACTCGGGGATCATCTACAAGGCGATGGGGTTCAGCCCGGACATGTTCACGGTGCTGTTCGCCATTCCCCGGACGGTGGGATGGCTGGCGCAGTGGCAGGAGATGCTGACGGATCCGGAGCAGAAGATCGCGCGGCCGCGGCAGATCTACACGGGGCAGGAGACGCGCAAGGTGGTTCCGCTGGAGAAGAGGGTGGCGCACGCGGTGGTGTGACGCGCGCTTCCAGGGCGTCCGGGTTTCCGCCCAGCCGTTTTGCAGGGACGGCGCAGGCGGGAACCCGGGCTGGGCTGCGCGTGTCGAAGCAGGTGTGGCTTTCAGGAAATCAGCGCCGGCCGGGAGCGGGATGCTGCTCCTGTGCTCGCTGTTCTCACCGTTGCTGAGCATGGCTCAAGGCGAGACTCTGTGCTGGCAGATCGTCGGGGTGGGGGTGGGGTGTGAACGGAAGAGCGCCAAGCGGAGCGCCTACGTTCACATCGATCCATGCTATCTGCCAAAGACTTCCGGAAGCGGCTTTTTTCTGAATGGCGAGGATTTTGACGCGGTGCTGCGGCATTTTGGCGTCCACGCGCCCAAGGACCTGATCGGCAAGTGGTTCGCCGCCCCGGCGGAGTACCGGGCGTCCCGAGCGGGCATAGCCCTGCTGACGCTGACTCAGAAGCCCCGGGCGAGAAGGACGGTGACTCCACGGGTGATTTACGAGCGAGCCGCCGCGGCGGTGAGCAGATTCGAGATGCCGGACTACTCCGATCTCGATCCGATTGCGGTGTTGAAGACGTTTGAGCAGGTGTTCGACTGCGGGAAGACTTTCGCGAAGCCGAGGCTGCCGCC
>DAHVTI010000098.1 GCA_027324255.1 Bryobacterales bacterium
CAATACTCTTCACTTAATAATCCTGATGGCAGCGGAGATGTCACTGGGTGGCGAGCGTTTGTAGTCGCGGCGGAGCGGGAAGTTGCTCATCTTCCGCTTGACCCCTCGCGGATTGCGACGATTGCGGCTGGAAGCGGCAGACTCGTCGAGGATCTCGTCCAACACCGCGTTATGGAACCGTTTTCGATCCTGAGGGGGGAATAGCGCCGAAGGCGGCCATCTTGCGGCGGACAACGCGCACGGCGTGCAGGAAGGACAGCCTGTCGGGATCCTTCTCGGCACGCAGCGCCGCTTCGTGCATCAGACCACGCACGGCGAAATGAGCCATCAGCAGACCATAGAACTCCTGCCGTACCAGATCCGGAGTTTTGCTGCGGAGCACGATATGTGCGCCCCGCAAATGAGTCTTGAGTTCGTCGAACGCGGTTTCGATCTCCCAACGCTCGTGATAGAGCGCGGCCAGTTCGGTGGCCGGCCCCAGTTCGTGGTCAAGGATCGTGGTTGCCAGCCGGTATAACGGCTCCGCTCCTTCGACTCCCTCCAGGCGGTATTCGATCACACGCACCACGATTCCCTTGTGTCCACGCCGCTGGTCCCGCTGCGACGGATAAATGCGACTCAGATAGGATCCGTCCGGCAGGCGTTGTTCGCAGGGCAGATGGATGTTCTTTCTGACCCGCCACAGCAGGTCCGCACCCGTAGCCGCCGCCAGCTTCCACATTTCAAACCCGAAAAAGCCGCGGTCCGCCAGGCACAACATGCCCTTACCGAGACTGGGCAACACGGTCTTTGCCAGGGCAATTTCGCTGGTGGCGTAGTCCGCCATCCGGCTGCCGAACAGGACATGGGTGCCGTTCTCCACCAGCGATACGAAGCGGATCTTGGGATACGCGCTCTCGCCGCGGCTGGCTCCCGGCCGGCCAAACGCTTCGTCGTTGCTCTTCTCGTCGGCGACATCCAGTGTGCTGCCGTCAATGCTGATCAGACGCCACGTTCGATACCATGCGCCCTTGGTAGCCGCCACAGCAACGGGCTTGACCACTTCATCGTGCAGTTGCCGCACTGGCTCCGATCCCAGTCTGGTTCGCGCCTGCGAGATTCCTGAATTACCAGCCACGTTGATTTTCGCCCCGGGTTCCACCAGCCACTGGATTCCTTCCAGCAGACAACGCAGCACCTCCCGATACGACGACTGCATGTACAGTGCCAGTGCGATCACGTAATATACGACCACGTGCGCCGGCAGGTCGCGCTGTCGCACGCTCTCTTTCCCCGTCGCCGCCAGCGATGCGCGAACCTTCTCCAGCGGGAACGTCTTGGCTACCACGCCCAGGCTGATGTAGTCGGTAATGCGGCTGCCAGCGGGTAACGAAGCCACTGTGCGCGACATCAGTCCTTCTCCGCCAAGCCGGTTTGAGCACTCGCGCACAAAGCATAGGGGAAACGTCCCCGGATTGCCCGATTGAAGTAGCTGCCTTTGGAAGGAGCGCCCAGCAGACCTTCATAGACCGCAGCAGGAACTCCGTAGTAATGATAGATGGCCCGAGTGCAGAACTCCAGTCGCAAAATCCCGCGACCGTCGTCGTACGCAAGTGCCCGCAGGGTGGTCGACTGCACCCTCAGTTCGTTCATGGGTGACCTCCAGGAGAGGCTGCGCTCTAGAACAGAATAGCATAGAAATGTTTGTTAAGTGAAGAGTATTGGGGCTAGCAGGATCTGGAGGCCGCGGGCGCCGGCGGAGACGGAGATGCGGTCGTAAAGCTGGGCGAACTCGTCGAGGTAGACGGGGTAGTCCTTTTTGCAGGCTAAGGCGGTGACGCCGCCGCGGATGTAGCCGGTGAGGGGGAGGACTTCCTTGAGAGGCACGGTGTCGATTTTGCGGTCGCCGGAGGCTTGGGCGAGGGCTTTCAGATCGAGGGAGGCGTTGCCGGGGATGACGGCGAGGCAGACGCCGTGGCGGTCGCCGCGGGCGACGAGGGTCTTGAAGGTCCGCTCGATGGGGAAGGCGATTTTGGCGGCGACGGTTTCGGCGGAGAGGTCGCCGGGATCGACTTCGTATTCGCGCAGCTCGAAGGGGATGGCGAGGGATTCGAGGAGACGGACGGCGTTGGTCTTGGCGGCACCCATTGCAATGATCGTACTGTGAGATTCGGATTGGGTACACTGCACCCTGTAGGCAGAGGAGACCCATGCGAATCCGAAAAGCGGTGATCACGGCGGCGGGGCCGCAGCAGCGGCGGCTGCCGCTGCAGAACCTGGTGGACCGGGACGGGCGGGAGCGGAGCGTGCTGGGGATCCTGCTGGAAGAGATAGTGCGGGCGCGGGTGGAGGAGATCTGCGTGGTGATCTGCGCGGGGGACGCGGAGGTTTATGCGCAGGTGGCGGGCGACCATGCGGGCCGGGTGCGGTTCGTGGAGCAGGCGGAGGCGCGGGGCTACGGCCACGCGGTGTGGTGCGCGCGGGAATTCACGGGGGATCAGCCGTTCCTGCACCTGGTGAGCGACCACCTGTACGTGAGCCGGGGCGAGGGCAGTTGCGCATCGCAGTTGATTGCGACGGCGGAGGCGGAAGAGTGCGCGGTGTCGGCGGTGCAGGCGACGCGCGAAGGGCAGTTGACGCACTTCGGGGCGGTGGGCGGGCAGAGGGCGGCGGGGCGGGATCACCTGTACAAGATCGAAACGGTGATCGAGAAGCCGACGCCGACGGAAGCCGAGCAGAAGCTGGTGGTGCCGGGGCTGCGGGCCGGGCATTACCTGTGCTTCTTCGGGATGCACGTGCTGACGCCGGCGGTGATGGGGCTGCTGGACCGGCAACTGGCGGGGGCACAAGGGAAGGCGACGCTTTCGGCGGCGCTGGCGGAGCTGGCGAAGCAGGAGCGTTACCTGGCGCTGGAGATGCGGGAGCGGCGCTACGACCTGGGGGCGCGCTACGGGCTGCTGAACGCGCAACTGGCGCTGGCGCTGAGCGGGCAGGACCGCGACGAGGTGCTGGCGGAGCTGGTGGAGCTGCTGGCGCTGCGGGAGCAGGGAGCGGGGCGATGAGCGAGCTGGCGCGCATCATCCTGAGCGAGGATGCGGCGGAGAGGAACCTGGCGCTGGAGACGTACTGCGCCGCGGCGCCGGCCGACGTGCTGCTGGCGGAGTGCGCGGCGCTGGAGCGGCTGAGGGGCGAGCGGGAAAACCTGTATGAGCGGGTAAGGTCGCTATTCTTTCTGTCGGCGATCCACCGCTTTTACCTGCCGGGCAAGCCGGGGGTGGCGAGCCAGGGGCGCGTGCCGTTCAGCGGCTACACGCACCTGCTGCAGAGGCGGTTTGAAGAGGCGATCCGGGAGTTTCTGGCGGCGCAGGCGGAGCAGGGAGCGAACGACGCGGTGTCGAGCGCGCTGGCGGCGGCTTACAAGGGGCTGGCGTTCCAGACGCTGGCGGACCAGGTGCGGCGGAGCGTGAGGAGCGTGCGCGGTAACCAGTGGATGTTCCGCAACGGGCATCCGGCGGACTACCCGCTGCGGGTGCGGGCGGAGCTGACGGCGCGGGGCGAGGGCGGGCAGTACGCGGTGCTGCGCGAGGCGACGCCGGTGCGCATGGACCTGTCGCACAGCGGCTGGAGCGACATCTTCTTCCTGGGGATGGATTACCCGGAAGGGGCGCGGGTGTTCAACACGTCGATCGACCTGGCGGTGCGGGGCGCGGAGCAGGGAGAGCCGCGGCCGCCGGTGGAGGCGAGCTTCCGCGTGATCGATGAGCCGGTGCTGCGGCTGGTGAGCGTGGACCTGGGCGCGCCGGCGGAGATCACTTCGCTGGCGGAGGTGTTCGACTACGCGCGCGACTACCTGGGGCTGCTGAAGGCGGCTCTCATCGCGGCAGGCGTGGTGCCGCCGGGGATGGAAGGCTCCGGGCATTCGCTGGGGGCGCTGCTGGAAACGCTGACGGGCAAGGCGGGCCACGGCATCGAAGTGGTGAGCCGGGTGAACGACATTCCGAAGGGCTCGCGGCTGGCGGTATCGACGAACCTGCTGGCGTGCCTGATTGCGGTGTGCATGCGGGCGACGGGGCAGATCCGCACGCTGACCGGAGGGCTGGAAGAGAGCGACCGGAGGCTGGTGGCGGCGCGGGCGATTCTGGGCGAGTGGCTGGGGGGCAGCGGGGGCGGCTGGCAGGATTCGGGCGGCGTGTGGCCGGGGATGAAACTGATCGAAGGCGTCGTCGCGCAGGAGGGCGACGTGGAGTACGGCATCAGCCGGGGGTGCCTGCTGCCGCGGCACCGGGTGTTCCCGTTGGACGAGATTTCGGCCGAGACGCGGCGCAAGCTGCAGGCGAGCCTGGTGCTGGTGCACGGCGGGATGGCGCAGGACGTGGGTCCGATTCTGGAGATGGTGACGGAGAAGTACCTGCTGCGCGGCGCAGTGGAATGGCGGGCGCGGCAGGAGGCCATCGGGATCCTGGACGAGATTACGGAGTGCCTGCGGCGAGGCGATATCCGGGGCGTGGGCGCGGCAACGCAGCGCAACTTCGACGGGCCGATCCAGGCGATAATTCCCTGGGCGGCGAACCACTACACGCAGCGGCTGATCGCGGAGGCGCGGGCCGAGTTTGGCGAGGAGTTCTGGGGCTTCTGGATGCTGGGCGGCATGGCGGGAGGGGGGATGGGCTTCCTGTTCGCGCCGGAGGCGAAGGAGCGGGCGCAGGCGCGCATGGGCGAGATCATGCGCGCGGTGAAGAAGGAACTCGAGCGGGCGGTGCCGTTTGCGATGGAGCCGGTGGTGTACGACTTCCGGATCAACGAGCG
>DAHVTI010000545.1 GCA_027324255.1 Bryobacterales bacterium
TCGTCGATCTCAAAATGTTCGACATCGGCGAAACCGTCCGCCGCGCCGCCGCCCGCGTCGCCGCCCTCGGCGCTTCGCTGCTTACCGTCCACTCCTCCCCCCAGGTCGTCCGCGCCGCCGTCGAAGCCGCCGCCGGTTCGCAACTCAGGATCCTCGCTGTTACAGTTCTCACATCCTACGATCAGGCCGACCTCCAGGACCTCGGCGTCGACCACCGCACCGTCCCCGCGCAGGTCGAACTCCTCGCCCGGAAATCTCTCGCCGCCGGCGCCCACGGCCTCGTCTGCTCCCCCCTCGAAGTCGCCCGCCTGCGCCAGCTCTGCGGAGTAGGTCCCATCCTCGTCACCCCCGGCGTTCGTTCCCCCGGCGAAGACAAAGGCGATCAGAAACGCGTCGCTACCCCCTCCCAAGCCATCCGCGACGGCTCCACTTACCTCGTCATCGGCCGCGAAATTACCCGCGCCGCCGATCCAGCCGCCGCCGCGCGCCGCATTCTGAACGACTTGCAGGCCTGATCCGCTTCGCTCCCTCAAATCCGCTCCATAAAAGAAACCGATTGACACCCCCCCCTCATCATTGTTAAAAGTTGAACAAGATCTTAGGGGTTCCGTCTCGTTCGACCTGGGCGACAAGGTCGTGGCCTTTCCGCCCGCCATTCGCCCGATAGTTTGATCGTGCCGGTTCCAGGTTTCGGTGCACGTCGGCCTCGGCGTCACCGATTCGCCCCAAGGCTATCTATTCACGTTCGGGCGCAACGGGCTCGAACAGGGAGAAAGAATGAAAAGGCTTCTGTTTGCAGCGTTGCTTCTCGTCGTCATGCACCTCTCGGTTTGGGCGCAGGCGACAACTCAAGTCAGCGGCGTCGTCTCCGATCCTTCGGGCGCCGTGATTCCCGATGCCTCCATCGAGCTGGAGAACACGGCCACCGGCCTCAAGCGCACGGCCAACTCCGACGCTTCCGGCGCCTACGCCTTCCTCCAGGTCATCCCCGGACCCTATCGAATCACCGCCAAGGCCAACGGTTTCCGCACCGTCGCCGTCAACGACGTGCAATTGCTCGTGAACAACCCGGCCACCGTCAACATCAAGTTGGAAGTCGGCCAGCTCACCGAGACCGTCGCCGTCACCGCCGACGTCGAGCAGGTGAACACCACCGACGCCTCCATCGGCAACGCCATCAGCAACAAGCCCATCGTTCAGCTCCCCCTGAATGCCCGCAACATCGTCGGCCTCCTCGCCCTCCAGCCCGGCGTCGTCTTCACCTCCGAAGGCGATACCGACTCCCGCAACGGCGCCGTCAACGGCGGCAAGAGCGACCAGGCCAACGTCACCCTCGACGGCGTCGACGTCAACGACCAGATGGACCGCAACGCCTTCACCAGCGTCCTCCGTATGACCCCCGACTCCGTCCAGGAATTTCGCGTCACCACCCTCAACGCCAACGCCGACCAGGGCCGCTCTTCCGGCGCCCAGGTCACCCTCGTTACCAAGGGTGGCACCAACGAAGTCCACGGCTCCGTCTACGCCTACCACCGCAACACCAAGACCACCGCCAACGACTTCTTCCTCAACTCCTCCGGCGTCCCCCGTCAGAAGCTCATCCGCAACATCTACGGCGTCTCCCTCGGTGGTCCCATCATCAAGAACCGCTTCTTCCTCTTCGGCAACTATGAGGGACGCAAGGATGCCAAGGACGGCCAGGCCCTCCGGACCATCCCCTCCGTCAACATGCGCCAGGGCATCCTCAACTACATCCGCAAGGACGGCACCACCGCCACCGTCACCCCCGCCGACATCGCCCGCCTCATGGACCCCCGCGGCGTCAGCCAGGCCACCCTCGGCGTCATGCAGTCCTACCCCGTCCCCAACGACTTCTCCGTCGGCGACGGCCTCAACTTCGTCGGCTACCGCTTCACCGCTCCCACCCCCCTGCGCTGGAACACTTACATCGCCCGCGCCGACTACATCCTCGACTCCGAAAACAAGCACACCCTCTTCGTCCGCGGCAACCTCCAGAACGACAACGAGCAGGGCATGCCCCAGTTCCCCGGACAGCCCGCCAACTCCGTCACCCTCCGCAACAACAAGGGCATCGCCATGGGCCTGACCTCTGTCTTCAAGCCCACCCTCGTCTCCAACCTCCGCTACGGCCTCACCCGCCAGGGCTGGGAGTCCACCGGCATCGCCACCTCCTCCCTCGTCACCCTCCGCGGCATGGACCTCCACATCGGCGGCTCCCGCGGCTTCGCCGCCATCATCCCCGTCCACACCATCGCCGAGGACATGAACTGGATCAAGGGCTCCCACACCGTCCAGTTCGGCGGCGTCATCCGCCTCAACCAGAACAAGCGCGATAACCTCGCCAACTCCTTCTCCGGCGCCACCGCCAACGCCTCCTGGCTCGTCAACAGCGGCGCCGACTTGAGCTCCCCCTTCACCGACATGGCCTCCAGCGGCATCACCCTCTTCCGCTACGCCATGACCGACGTCATGGGCCTCGTCACCCAGGACAACGCCCAGTACAACTACATGGTCGACGGCACCGTCCTGCCCAACGGTGCCCCCGTCGCCCGCAACTTCAAAAACCAGGAATACGAGATGTACGTGCAGGACACCTGGCGCGTCAACCGCGCCCTCACCGTCACTGCCGGCCTCCGCTACTCCCTCATGCCTCCCATCTACGAGGCCAACGGCCAGCAGGTCTCACCCAACATCCCCATCGGCGACTGGTTCGACATGCGCGGCGGCCTTGCCCAGCAGGGCAAGAGCCAGCAGGAGGCAGGCCGCATCTCCTTCATCCCCAGAAGCCAGGGCGGCCGCGAACTCTACGCCTTCCACAAGGACAACATCGCCCCCCGCCTCTCCCTCGCTTACTCTCCCCAGGGCTCCGAAGGCCTCTCCAAGTTCTTCTTCGGCGGCCCCGGTAAAACCTCCATCCGCGCCGGCTGGGGCATGTACTATGACCTCTTCGGCTCCGGCCTGATGCGCTCCTTCGACGCCACCGCCTTCGGCCTCTCCAACGCCCTCACCAACCCCGCCGCCGTGCTCACCATCCAGAACGCACCGCGCTACACCGCCGTCAACCAGATCCCCGCCGGCCTCCTCCCCGCCGCTCCCCCGGCCAAGTTCCCGGCCGAGTATCCCGATGCCTTCGCCATTACCAACGGCCTCGACGATACCCTCCGCGCCCCCTACAACATGAACCTCAACTTCTCCATCGGCCGCGAGTTCTCCGGCGGATGGTTCGTCCAGGGCTCCTACGTCGGCCGCCTCTCGCGCCGCTCCCTCGTCCGCCGCGACGCCGCCATGCCCACTGACCTCAAGGATCCCAAGTCCGGCCAGACCTACTTCCAGGCCGCCTCCATCCTCGCCCAGCAGGTCCTCGACGGCGTTCCCACGGCCAGCGTCCAGAAGGTGCCCTTCTGGGAGAACTTCTACTCCAAGGCCGCCACCCCCACTCTTTCCGCCACGCAGGTCGTCTACAACCGCTTCGCGGTCAATACCTACGATTGGACCTACGCCCTCTACCAGCTCGATACCACCCTCGGCAACTGCGCCCGCTTCAACCGCTGCTCCGACCTCGGGCCCTATGCCTTCTACAACCCCCAGTTCAGCTACCTCTCCGTCTTCAGCTCCGTCGGCGGCGGCAACTACCACGGCATGCAGTTGAACGTCCGCAAGCGCTTCAACAACGGCGATACCGTCGACGTCAACTACACCTTCTCCAAGTCCATCGACCTCCGCTCCAACACCGAGCGCGTCGGCTCCTCCACCGGCGTCCTCTGGAACCCCTGGCAGCCCGGCCTCATGAAGGGCGTCTCCGACTACGACAACACCCACCTCTTCTCCATGCTCGGCGTCTACAACCTCCCCTTCGGCCGCGGTAAAAAGCACGGCACCGACATGCCCCGCTGGGCCGACGCCATCGTCGGCGGCTGGCAGCTCTCCGGCGTCATGCGCATCTCCTCCGGCTTCCCCATCAGCGTCTTTGAAACCGGCGTCTGGCCCACCAACTGGAACAACAACAACTGGGCCCGCTGGACCGGCACCCCCGTCGCCACCGGCAGCTACAAGAACATGAAGGCTCTCGCCGGCTCCTCCGGCCCCGGCCTCTTCGCCGACCCCGAAGCCGCCCTCAACTCGTTCGACTACGAGCTCCCCGGCGGCATCGGCACCCGCAACGGCCTCCGCGGCGACGGCATCTTCAACATCGACACCAACCTCGCCAAGCGCTTCCTCATGCCCTTCAACGAGAAGCACTCACTCCAGTTCCGCTGGGAGACCTTCAACCTCACCAACACCGCCCGCTTCGACGTCAACAGCCTCTCGCTCGACATCTCCGCGGCCGGCACCTTCGGCAAGTACAGCTCCATGCTCACTCAGCCCCGCGTCATGCAGTTCGGCCTCCGCTACGAATTCTAGGCCGACTCCAACCTGACCCCGAGAAGGCGGAGCCCCCCGGCTCCGCCTTCCTCTTTTTGCCCGGCACCCTCCTCGCGCTACCATAGAAAATACTGCCATGTCACAGTTCCAAGGCTGCGGCACCGCGCTGGTGACGCCTTTCCAACCCGATCTCTCTCTCGATGAACCCGCCCTCCGCCGTCTGGTCCAGCGCCAGCTCGACGCCGGCGTCCGTTTCCTCGTCCCCTGCGGCACCACCGGAGAAAGCCCCACCCTCACCCACCAGGAGCACCTCCGCGTCGTCGAGATCACCCTGGAAGAAGCCAAGGGCAAGCGCCCCGTCCTCGCCGGCGCCGGCGGCTACAACACCGCCGAAGTCATCGCCCTCGCCCGCGAGCTCGAAGCCCTCGGCGTCGACGGCATCCTCTCCGTCACCCCTTACTACAACAAGCCCACCCAGGAAGGCCTCTTCCAGCACTACCGCGCCATCGCCGCCTCCACCCGCCTCCCCATCGTCGTCTACAGCGTCGCCGGCCGCACCGGCGTCAACGTCGAGCCCGCCACCCTCCGCCGCCTCGCCGAAATCGATACCATCGTCGGCGTCAAGGAAGCCAGCGGCAACATCGCCCAGATGGCCAACCTCTGCGCCACCCTCCCCGAGTCCTTCGACATCCTCTCCGGCGACGACTCCATCACCATCGCCCTCGCCGGCCTCGGCGGCAAAGGCATCATCTCCGTCGCCTCCAACGAAATCCCCGCCTTAATGGCCCGGATCGCCCAACACTGCCTCGACGGCAACTTCCCCGCCGCCCGCGCCCTCCAGCGCCAGTGGCTGCCCCTCATGGAAGTCAACTTCGTCGAGTCCAACCCCATCCCCGTCAAGGCCGCCATGGCCCGCATGGGCCTCCTCCAGCCGGTCTGGCGCCTCCCCCTCGTCCCGCCCCAGCCCGCCTCCCAGGCCAAAATCGAAGCCGTCCTCTCCCAAACGGGTCTCATCTAGATGCAGCAAGAAATCGAAGCTCTCTTCGCCAACCCGCCCGCCCAATACACCGCCGATCACCACGCCCTCTTCGCCCGCTTCAAGGACGCCCTCAACTCCGGCGCCGTCCGCGCCGCTCAGCCCGACCCCGCCGCCGCCTCCGGCTGGCGCGTCAACCCCTGGGTCAAGCAGGGCATCCTCCTCGGCTTCCGCCTCGGCGCCGTCGTCGACATGTCCATCGACGCCGCCCGCCAGCCCTGGTTCGACAAAGCCACCTACCCTGTCCGCCAACTCGACGCCGGCTCCGGCGTCCGCGTCGTCCCCGGCGGCTCCTCCATCCGCGACGGCGTCTACCTCGGCCGCGGCGTCACCTGCATGCCCCCCATGTACATCAACGTCGGCGCCTGGGTCGACGACGGCACCATGGTCGATTCCCACGCCCTCGTCGGCTCCTGCGCCCAGGTCGGCAAGAACTGCCACATCTCCGCCGCCGCCCAGGTCGGCGGCGTCCTCGAGCCCGTCGGAGCCCTCCCCGTCGTCATCGAAGACGACGTTCTCCTCGGAGGCAACACCGGAGTCTATGAAGGCACCGTCGTCAAGCGCCGCGCCGTCCTCGCCACCGGCGTCATCCTCAACCGCTCCACGCCCATCTACGACCTGGTGAACGGCACGGTCCACTCCGCCACCGACACCGATCCCCTCATCGTCCCCGAAAACGCCGTCGTGGTCGCCGGCTCCCGAGCCGTCTCCCGCGGCAAGGGCGCCGAATGGGGCATCTCCCTCTACACCCCCGTCATCGTCAAATACCGCGACGCCAAAACCGACGCAAAACTCAAACTAGAAGACTACCTGCGCTGACCCCTCACGCCGCGTCTTCCACGCTGATCACCAGTTTCTTGCCCACCGCCCGCAGCGCCGCCTCAATCTGGTCCAGCCGCGAGTTGTGGTTCAGGTCCAGGATCCGGTCCACCTGCGGCAGGTGGCAGTTCAGCCGCCGCGCCAGCTCCGCCTTCCCGATCCCCGCCGCCCGCATCGCCGTGTACA
>DAHVTI010000176.1 GCA_027324255.1 Bryobacterales bacterium
GCCAGGCGTTCGGCAATCCGATCCACCAGATCCGCACGACGGACATTAATATGTACGCCCAGGACATGTGGCGCGTGAACCGGCGCCTGACGTTCAATTACGGCGTGCGCTACGAGCGGTCGTTCCTGCCGCAGCCGACGATGACCAACCCCGACTGGCAGCAGACCGGCCGCGTTCCGGAGACGAACAGCAACTTCGCGCCGCGCGTCAGCCTGGCCTACAATCTGAACGACAAGACGATTTTGCGGGCCGGCTACGGCATGTTCTGGGCCCGGTTCCACGGTAACCTGCTGGACACCCTGTTCCTCGGCAACGGGCTCTACCAGACCAGCATCTCCATCAACAGCAGCCAGGCGGGCGCGCCGGTATTCCCGAACATTCTGAGCAGTTCCGCCGGCCTGCCTTCCGGCTCCGTGCAGTTGACTTTCGCCGGTGAGGACTTCCACAATCCCTACACCCAGCAGGGCAACCTGAGCATCGAGCGCCAGTTCGGACGCGACTACGGGCTGTCGGTCAGCTACATGTGGAGCCGCGGCATCGGGCTGTTCACGCAGCGCGACCTGAACCTCGGCCCGCTCGGCCCGACGGTGACTTACAGGATCAATGACGCCGCGGGCAACCAGGTGGGCACGTTCCCGACGCAGGTTTACCTCTACTCCAATCGCGTGGACACGCGCTACAGCAAGATCCTGCAGGTGGAGAATGGCGGCCAGTCCTGGTACAACGGTCTTGCCGTCCAGTTGCAGAAGCGCATGTCGCACGGCCTGACGGCGCAGGTGTCCTACACCTGGTCTCACGCCATCGACAACGCCAACCAGCAGGGCGCGAGCTGGAACATCGGTTCCAACTACAACAACTCCACCTACGCCGGCGACTACAACTTTGACAAGGGCAGTTCCACGCTGGACCAGCGCCACCGCGCGGTGATCAACTGGCTGTGGGCGCCGAAGTTCACCGCGAGCGACTCTGCCGTCGCGCGCTTCCTGGTGAATGGCTGGCAGCTTTCAACGATCACAACGATGGCGTCGGCCAAGCCGTGGAGCCCCACGGTCTCCTTGCTCGGCAGCACCAGCAGCCAGTTCCCCGGCGTGAACCTGGCCTACTACACGCTGAACGGCGCGGGCGGCTGGAGCCGGGTGCCGTTCCTGCCGGTGGGTTACCTCAACGTGGACCAGATGTTCCGCGTGGACGGCCGCATCGCCCGCGAACTTCCTTTCTCTGAAAGGGTGAAGGCCAGTCTGATCTTCGAGGCTTTCAATATGTTCAACACGCAGTACAACACCGCCATTACCACTTTGATGTATCAGGCCTCCGGCGGCGTCCTGCGCCCCGTGGCCAACGTCGGCAACGGCACGCAGTCGCAGGGCTTCCCCGACGGCACCAACGCGCGCCGCGCGCAGGTGGCTCTACGCATCAACTTCTGATCGGGAGTTGAACGCGCTATACTGAGTGTTTGGCGAACCCGCGCTCCTTCCCGGGCGCGGGTTTCTCTTGCAGGTAACCCGTATGATTATTTTGCTCACCATCGTGCACGTGATCGTGTGCCTCTTCCTGGTTATCGTCGTGCTGCTGCAAAGCGGCAAGGCGGCCGACCTGGCCGGCGCGTTCGGAGGCATGGGCTCGCAGACGGCGTTCGGCCCGCGCGGCGCCGCCACCGTTCTTTCCAAAGCAACCACCATCGCAGCCGGGCTGTTCATGGTGACCTCGCTTTCGCTTTCAGTTCTCTATACCCGCGCCGGCGGCGGATCAGTCGGCTCCTCGGTGCTGGATTCCGCTCCGGCGGCCACGCAGACGCAGCCCAAGAGCGCCCCCGCGACGCCGGCACCCGCTTCCGCCCCCGCCCAGCCTGAGACGAAGGGCCCCATCAAGATGGAGATCCAGACGGAAGACGGCAAGACGGTGAGCACGCAGGAGATCCCGCTGCCGCAGAAGACGGACACCAAGGCGCCCGCGACGGCTCCCGCAGCGCCGAAGAAGTAGTTCGACTGCGGCAGGCGCGAGAGCGTATAATTGGATTTGCCACTCGGATTCGGGGCAACCCGGTCCGGCAATGCGGTCGTGGCGGAATTGGCAGACGCACTAGCTTGAGGTGCTAGCGGGAGCAATCCCGTGGAGGTTCAAGTCCTCTCGACCGCACCATTTTTGAACCGACAAAGGGCGGCCCCGGCGGGCCGCCCGCGGTCTTTGGGGCGGCCCCGATGGGCCGCGCGCCGTGTTTTTGCCAGGCGCAGAGGCGTCGGGGCGCACGCGGGGCAGGGCAGGAAGCGTACAATGTCGGCAGCATGCAGCGCCGCAGTTTTCTCGCCTCCAGCCTCTTCGCGGCGGGTGCGCCGGCCGCGTCCCCCATGCCGCTCGTCATCGGCTCAGACCACGCCGGCTTCCCGCTGAAGGGTCCTGTGATCGAGCTGTTGAAATCCTGGGGCCACGGCGTTAAGGATTGCGGGTGCTTCAGCACCGACCCGGTGGACTTCCCCGACATCGCGCGCCTGGTTTGCGCGGAGATCAAGTCCGGCAGGGCGACGCGCGGCATTCTGGTGTGCGGCACCGGAATCGGCGCGGCCATCGCGGGCAACAAGGTCCGCGGCATCCGGGCAGCGCTGTGCCACGACACCTATTCCGCGCATCAGTCCGTGGAGCACGACGACGTCAACCTGCTGTGCATGGGGGCCTGGATCATCGGCCCCAAACTCGCCGAGGAGATTCTGCGCGCCTTCCTGGGCGCGCGCTTCAGCGCCAGCGAGGAGTTCCGGCGCCGCGTGCGCAAGCTCGAGGAGATGGAAAAGGAGCGCTAGACAGATGGAACGCAGATCCTTTCTGGTTTCGACCGGGGCCGTGCTGGCAGCGGGCGACCAGGTCCGTGTGGGCGTCATTGGCAGCGGAGGCCGAGGCCGGCTGCTGGCGGGGGAGTTCAAGGAGATCGGCGCCGAGATGGCGGCGGTGTGCGACGTGTACCGCCCGAACCTGGAGGCGGGCCTGAAGGCGGCGAGCACGGGGGCCAAGGCGTTCACGGACTACCGGCGGCTGCTGGACGACAAGTCGATCGACGCCGTGATCGTTTCGACGCCGGACCACTGGCACGCGCGGATGGTGATCGACGCGGTGGAGGCGGGCAAGGACGCCTACGTCGAGAAGCCGATGAGCCACACGATTCCGGAGGGTTTTCAGATGGTGGATGCGGTGCGGCGGACGAAGCGCATCGTGCAGGTGGGCACGCAGCGCCGCAGCGCGCCGCTGTTCCAGGAAGCGAAGAAGATCGTCGATTCCGGGCGGCTCGGCGACGTCCGGCTGGTCACCTCGTGGTGGCTCAACAACCAGGCCGGGCTGTCGAAGCGCAAAATCGAGGGCGAGATCGACTGGAAGCAGTGGCTGGGGCCGGCGCCGGCGCGCGAGTTGGACCCCATGCGGCTCTTCAACTGGTATTACTTCTGGGATTATTCCGGAGGCCTGCTGATCGGGCAGGCGGCCCACGTGGTGGATGCCATCCAGTGGTTCATGAACTCCCCGCAGCCGCTGGCGGTGACCTGCTCGGGCGGGCAGGTGAACCTGGCCGGGGCGGAGATCCCGGAGACGGCCAGCATCAATATCGAGTATCCGAACAACTACCTGGCGACGTTCACGCTGGGCTACAAGGCGATGCGGTATCACCAGACGCAGGACCAGTGCAAGCACTTCCACGGCTCGAAGGCGCGGCTGGACATCAGCCGCGAGACGTTCCGGGTGATTCCTGAAACCAGCGCGCCGCAACTGACGCCTGAAAGGGAAGAGACACGTCCGGGGTCATTCAACGCGGCCACCCGCGACCACATCCGCAACTTCCTGGAATGCGTCAGGAGCCGCAAGGAGCCCAACGCGCCGGTGGAGGCGGGTCTGGGGACGGCGATCGCGCTGGCGATGACGTTGGACTCGCTGCGCAGCGGGCGGCGTCTGAAGTGGAATGCCGCGGCGAGGCGGGTAGAATCGTAGGTGAGGTCCCTTTGATGAACAACAGCACGAATTCGCGGCGGGCGTTTCTCGGCGCCGCCGCGGCGGCGGCGTCGATGATGACGGCGCAGGCGAAAGAGAAGACGATCAAGCCGGGGCTCCCGGCGAGGAGCGCAGCCCGCGTGGTGGGCGCCAACGACCGCATCCGCGTCGGCATGATCGGCGTCGGCATCATGGGCACGGGCCACCTGCGCGCGTTCGTGAAGCAACAGAACGATGACAAGGACATTGAGGTGGCGGCGGTTTCCGACGTCTACAGGCGCCACCGCGACCGGGCCAAGGCCATCACCAAGCTGGAAGACAAGAACATCGTCGTCGATTACCGCGAACTGCTGCGCCGCGACGACATCGACTGCGTCCTGATCGCCACGCCGGACCACTGGCACGCCCAGATGGCCATCGACGCTTTTGCGGCGGGCAAGGACGTCTACCTGCAAAAGCCCATCACCCTGACGGTGGACGAGAGCGCGCAGGTGATTTCCGCGGCGGCGAAGTACAACCGCGTGCTGCAGGTGGGCAGCCAGTTCCTCTCCGACCAGCGCTGGCATAAGGTGCGGGAGCTGATCGGCGAGGGCGCCATCGGCGAAGTGCTGTGGGGCCAGACCACTTACAGCCGGAACTCCGTGGTGGGCGAGTGGAATTACTACGTGGACGAGGAAGCCACGCCGGAGAACATCGATTGGACCCGGTGGCTGGGCTCGGCGAAGAAACGGCCGTTCAGCGCGGAGCGGTTCTTCCGCTGGCGCAAGTATTGGGAGTATTCCAACGGTATCGCTTCGGACCTCTTCTACCACCGTGTGGGGCCGATGCTCTTCGCCATGGGCGCCACCTATCCGACCCGCGTCTCGGGCGGCGGCGGCATCTTCGTGCAGAAGGACCGCGATGTGCCGGACACGCTGGCGATGATCGCCGAGTTCGAGAAGTTCATGATCGTGGTGGCCGGTTCGATGGCCAACTCTGCGCCCAACCGCTACCTGCCTGAAGTGATCTACGGCCACTCCGGCACCATCCTGGTGGAGAACACCAAGGTGACGGTGACGCCGGAGATGATGGTGGCGCGGGCGCTGAAGCGCCCCACCGAGGCCAGAACGTTCGAGTTCCCGACTGCGATCCGGGAGATGGGCCGCCGCCACAGCGACAACTTCTTCTCCTGCATGAGAACGCGACAGACGCCGGTGCTGGGTCCGGAGCTGGCGCACCAGATCATGGTTTCCGTCATGCTCGGCTGCGAAAGCTGGCGCACGGCAGAGATGAAGCTGTTCGATCCGGCGACGAAGAAGCGGACGAAGAAGGCTGCCGCCCGCCCCGCTTATGAAGGCGACGGGAAGAACAGCCCGCTGGGGCCGCGCAAGGAACCGTCGGTCTAGGAGTTTCTCCAATTCAGAGGCCCGCGCCCTGGCGGACAGGGCGCGGGCTTTGCTGTCTGATGCCTGGCAGCGCGCGGTCCGGCCGCGGTAGTATTCTGGCGGGAGAGCGCATCGGGAGGGCAGGCATGAGCGTCATCCGCCGGCAGCCGAAACTGGCCATCGCCTGGGTGGCGTTGACGCTCGCCTTCGGCATCCACGTGGCCGACGAAGCGCTGCATGATTTTCTCGCCTTCTACAATCCGCTGGCCATGTCCCTGCGCGACATGCTGCTGTGGACGTGGATGCCCACGTTCGAGTTCGGGGCGTGGCTGGGCTGGTTGATCGGCGCGGTAGCGGCGCTGCTCAGCATGTCCTGGTTCGCTTTCTACCGCGCACGCTGGATGGTGTGGACGTCGTTCTGCTACGGACTGGTCATGCTGTTGAATGGGCTGCTGCATCTGGGGGCGTCGGCATACCTGCAGAAGGAAGTGCCGGGCGTGTGGTCGGCGCCGCTGCTGGGCGGCTGCGGGGCGTGGCTGCTGGTGGAGGCGGTGCGAGAGTGGAGATCGGGCGGGGTCAGCGGAGCGTCACGGCCGTAGGGTTACGGCCGTAGGGTTACGATAGTCGCACCCCAGCCGCCGGCCTCGGCCGGGGCATCCTCGAAGGACAGTACGAAAGGCGTGCGGGCCAGCACCTTCCTCACCATCTCGCGCTGCGCGCCGATGCCACGGCCGTGAACGATGCGCAGGGCCTTCAACCCCTTCGCGTGGGCTTCCTCCAGGTAGGCTTCCACGGCTGCCTTGGCATCGCGCGGGGCGAAGGAGTGAAGGTCGAAGACGTCGGTGATCTCCACCGGGTGGGGGAGTTCCTCGCGGCCGGGATCGTCACTTCCGGAATTCATGGATTTCGAAGGTGGGTGCAGTGTGGCGGTCGCGCACCACGGCGAGAATGTGGTCCTGGTAGCCGCGGGAGGCGGCAAATTCCAGCAGTTTGCCGCGCGTATTGGGGAACATGTCGCGCCCCTCGGTGAAAGTGATGAAGAGCAGTTGCGGATCGGCCAAGGCGCGCTCCAGGTGTTCGACGCCGAGGTGGTCCGGCAGGCTGAGGACGATGCCGTCGGAGGCCGGGTGCATGCCGATGCGGCCGTTTGAATAGAACTCGACCTGCTGCAGGATGCCCCAGTCAGCGGCAAAGACAACGCGGCCGGGGTGAGTGCCGAGTTCGTTCACCAGCGGGCGGATGGCGTCGTTCCAGGTGAGTCCGGGGCCGCAGGCGATGAAATGTGCGAGATAAGTGTTGAGGACCGCCAGGTTGGAGAAGACGCAGGCCAGTGTCAGGACGGCCGCTCCCCGCCACAGGCGCCCCGGCCACTTGGACGCCACAGCGCCGAGGGCCAGCCCCAGCAGCAGATGGGGCACGGGCCACAGCAGCACGGTGTGGTGGGCAGAGCCGCCCGCGCGCCGCGTGGTGATCATGAGCGCGTAGGACACGATTCCGCCC
>DAHVTI010000179.1 GCA_027324255.1 Bryobacterales bacterium
GCGCTGACCAACAATGACACGCCCAGCCTGGTGGAACCCTGGGGGAACTTTCCCGGCGGCAATCCGTTCCCGGTCGACCTGTCCAAGCCGAGGTTCGTCACGCCGCTCCAGGTAGTCTACTTCAACCCGGACGCAGTCACGCCATACGCACAGCACCTCAACTTCTCCATCGAACGGGAAGTG
Source organism: Bryobacterales bacterium (assembly GCA_027324255.1). GTDB lineage: Bacteria > Acidobacteriota > Terriglobia > Bryobacterales > Bryobacteraceae > Paludibaculum. The sequence goes on from DAHVTI010000179.1 coordinate 184, forward strand.
GTGCGAGATCTGAGTGTGCAAGCGGCTTACGTCGGGAGCTTTTCCAGGAAGCTGCAGTCGAACCGGGACGTGAACGCGGCAGTCTACGTTCCGGGGGCGTCGACGACGGCGAACACGAACGCACGACGGCCCTACTTGCCCGGGACCTTCGCGCGGATTGCGCAGTACCAGACCTCGGCGACCGGCAACTACAACGCGCTCCAGCTTACTGCCAACCGCCGCTTCCGGAACGGCTTCTCGGTAATGGCGCACTACACCTTCTCGAAAACGCTCGACCTGATTTCGGGCGATCAATACAACGAGGGTGTTTCGCTGGTGGATTCGCGGAACGCTCAACTCGATCACGCCCGCGCCGACGGCCAACCGCACCACATTGCGGGCCTCTCGTTCGTGTGGCAGTTGCCCGAAGTGAAGCAGTGGTCCTGGTTCGGTTCGCAGGTTCTGAGCGGCTGGCAGTTGAACGGCATTCTGACCGCGTCGAGCGGGACCCCGTTCAGCGCCGCCGCCGGATTCGACTACAACTATGACGGCAACGGCAACGACCGGGCCAACCTGGTTGGCGATCCTGTCCTGCCTACGGACCGTCCGCGGGCGCAACTCATCGCCGAGTACTTCAACAAGGCGGCCTTTGCACGGCCGACGGACGGCGCCGTGGGCAACTCGGGCCGTAACATCATGACCGGCCCCGGAGGCTCCAACTGGGACCTCTCGGCGTTCAAGAACTTCCGGGTTCGGGAAGGCCACAACCTCCAATTCCGGAGCGAGTTCTTCAACAGCTTCAACCAGGTCTGGTTCGGGAATCCGACCGGGACCATCAGTTCCGGGAACTACGGCAAGATCCTGAGTGCCCGGTCGGGCCGCGTTGTGCAATTCGGCCTGAAGTACCTGTTCTGACTTTCTGTAGGCTGAGTGGAAAGCGGGCCGCGGCGCGAGTCGCGGCCCGATCTTGCGGTCGTTGCTATGAGGAAACTTACTCTTCTGACACTAGGCTTGGTGGCGGGCGCCGCCCTTGTTTGTGCGGACGGCCCGGGTCGAGCGGGCAAGGAGGCGCCGAAACCGCTCTTCCGCGATCCGGTGCATGATGGCGCTGCCGATCCGGTACTGGTCTGGAACCGCGGCGAGCGGAGGTGGTTCATGTTCTACACCAATCGGCGGGCCAACGTGCCGGACACGCCGAACGTCACCTGGGTTCATGGCACGCGCATCGGCATCGCCGAGTCGGTGGACGGCGTAATTTGGAGATACCGGGGTACGGCCTCCATTCCTTACGGCAAAGAAGACTACACGCACTGGGCGCCGGACGTGTTCGAGTCCGATGGAACGTATCACATGTTTCTCTCCATCGTCCCCGGCATCTTTCCTAACTGGGACGCGCCGCGCGAGATCATCCATCTCACCAGCAAGGATCTCCTCAACTGGAGATTCGACGGCAAGGTGGATCTTGAATCGGACCGTGTGATTGATGCCACGGTGATTCGACTTCCCGGCGGCGCCTGGCGGATGTGGTACAAAAACGAGCGCGACAAAACTCCGCTGTACTACGCCGACAGCAGCGACCTGAAGACCTGGAAGGTGCGAGGCCCTGCGATTCGCGACCGGTCGGGCGAAGGACCGAAAGTGTTCCGGTGGAAAGACCGTTGTTGGATGATTGCCGACGTCTGGCAGGGCCTCGGTGTGTATCGTTCGGCAGAATGCGAGACGTGGACCAGGCAGGAGCGGAACCTGCTGGTAGAGCCGGGTAAACTCCCGACCGACCGCGCCCGCGGAGCGCATCCGGACATCGTGGTCAGCGGCGATCGGGCATACGCCTTGTACTTCGTGCACCAGCGCGGCGCCGACGCCGACCCTCAAGTCGAGAACTACGGCCGGCGCACCGTGATTCAGGTGGTCGAGCTGGAGTACAGGGACGGGGAGATCACTTGCGATCGGGACAAACCCACGTTTGTCCATCTGGAGCCAACTGCGGCGATTCGCCAACCGAAGTGACCGCTGAACCGCTGTCCACGCGGTGTGAACGCAACTCGCGGTTGTCATTGGGGCGAACTGGAGATGCAATCTCGTCGCGGCCGGGAATCTGGCCTCTGGCGCTTCTTTTCTCCGTCTCAATGGCGCGCCTGGCCGGAGCGGAACTCAAGCGGGTGGTTCTCGAGGGCGTCACTTCGATTCACCAGTGGCCGTTGAACGAACCGAACCCCGGCTTGCCTTCCGGCTGGTCCTCCTACGAGTACCTGGTTCTGGAAACGCGATTGATCGGCATAGGGGCGGCGGTCACCCGCCGACCGCTGCCACACCACCGTGCGTACGGGTCCGTACACGGCGGTTCGAGTTGGTTGCGCTAGCTTTCCTCGACCAATGACCGAAGACTGAGCGATTTGAAGTACGCGTTAGAAAGCCCCACAGAGAGAGCCTTGGCCCGGGCGAGATACCAAGGGCCACGCCCGCTGCCAGCCGTAGTGCTGGCCAGACGCGGGAGAACCCCCAGTGCCAACAGAGCTGTCCGGCGACGACGCGGTGTTTTCCACTGCCGCCACAGAGCTGCTCGTAGTCGCAACCGGACCCAACGGGTGAGGTAGATCAGCACTTCAGGCGTTTCGCAGAATCCGAAATAGCTACGCCAGCCCCGCATGTACGGAGCCAACTCTTCCATTGTCGTTTCCATGCTGACGCCCTTCGCCCGGCGCGTGATCTCCCGGATTCGTTGCTTAAACCGATCCAGGGCCTTCGGCGCTATGACGCGCTTGACCTCCGGACCAGCAGTGAAGCTGAATCTGAGAAGCTTCCGTTCCTGCGGTCGTGCCACCGCGCTCTTCGC
>DAHVTI010000201.1 GCA_027324255.1 Bryobacterales bacterium
CGCCGCGGGCGCTGCACCTGATCGATGCGTCGGAGGGACGGGTGACGGCGACGGCGCCGCTGGGGAATTCGTTCGCGGGGGTGGCGTTTTCCGGCGACGGGCAGAGGCTGTACGTGGGCGGCGGAGCGTCGAACGAAGTGCGGATGTTCCGCGTTGGTGGGGCGGCGGTGGAAGAGGCGGGGGCTGTGAAACTGGCGGGGGCGGCGCCGAGCGGACTGTGCGTGTCGCCGGACGGGAAAACGCTGTGGGTGGCGCTGAACCTGAAGCACGCGGTGGCGGCGATCGACCTGGAAACGAAAGAGGCGCGGGAGATCGCGGTGGGGATGCATCCGTACACCGCGGCGTGCAGCGCGGATGGAGAGAAAGTGTACGTGACGAACTGGGCGGGGCGGCGGGCGCGCGGCGGCGACACGACGGACGAGCTGTTCTCGATTGTGGTGGACCCGCGGACGGGGATCCCGAACACGGGGACGGTGAGCGTGATCGACGCGCGGAGGCGGGCGGTGATCGGAGAGATCGAAGTGGGGCTGCACCCGAGCGGGATGGCGCTGAGCCCGGACGGGGGGCGGCTGTACGTGGCGAACGCCAACAGCGACACGGTGTCGGTGATCGACACGCGGACGGACACGGTTGTGGAGAGCATCCACGTGGCGCCGGGGAAGAAGGCGCCGCTCGGGAGCAGTCCGAATGCACTGGCGGTGAGCGGGGACGGCAAGACGCTTTACGTGGCGAACGGGGCGAACAACGCGGTGGCGTTCGTGGACCTGAGCGGAGGCGAGCCGCGGGTGGCGGGGTTCGTGCCGACGGGCTGGTATCCGGCGGCGGTGGCGGCGGGGAAAGACGGGAAGGCGGTGTGGGTGGCGAGCGGCTACGGGTTCGGCAGCGTGGCGGCGGCGAAGGGCGAGGGGCGGAGCTACAAGGACCGGGCGGGGGTGGTGTCGCGGATCGAGAATCCGAAGGCGGCGCAACTGGCGGCGTTCACGAAGCAGGTGGAGGCGAACAACCGGCTGGTATCGAGCGGCGGGAAGAGAGCGGCGGGGAACCCGGTGCCGATGCACCTGGGCGAGGCGTCGCCGATCCGGCACGTGTTCTACATCATCAAGGAGAACAGGACATACGACCAGGTTCTGGGCGATGTGGCGCAGGGCAACGGGGACGCGCGGCTGGTGCAGTTCGGCCGCGAAGTGACGCCGAACCACCATGCGCTGGTGGAGGAGTTCGTGCTGCTGGACAACTTCTACACGCCAGCGGACCAGTCCGCGCTGGGGCACCGGTGGTGCACGCAGGGCTACGTGAGCGACTGGCTGTTCAAGTACTCGAACGGGCGGAACGACGCCAACCCGATGCTGTACGCGCCGACGGAGTTCCTGTGGGACAACGCCAAGCGGCAAGGGTTGACGGTGCGCAGCTACGGGGAGCGGGGGACGAACCGCATCACGCCGGCGAAGGCGGCGTGGAAGGAGATCTACGACGGGTGGCGCGCGGGGAAGATGACGGTGGACATCCAGCCGAAGACGTTCATCCCGGGGTTGAAGGACATCTACCATCCGCGGTATCCGGCCTTCGGCGGCGTGGTGCCGGACCAGTACCGGGCGGAGCTGTTCCTGGAAGAGTTTCGAGAGTTCGAGAAGAATGGAAATCTGCCGCGGCTGACGATTCTGCTGCTGCCGAACGACCATACGAACGCGAAGTCTCCGGGGCTGCCGACGCCGCGGGCGGCGGTGGCGGACAACGACCTGGCGCTGGGGCGGATTGTGGAAGCGATCTCGCGCAGCCGCTACTGGCAGGAGTCGGCGATCTTCGTGGTGGAGGACGACGCGCAGGACGGAGTGGACCATGTGGCGGGGCACCGCACGGTGGCGATGGTGATCGGGCCGTGGGTGAAGCGCAGGACGGTGGACAGCCGCTTCTACACGACCATCAACCTGTACCGGACGATGGAGCAGATTCTGGGGCTGCCGCTGCAGAACCAGTTCGACGTGGCGGCGGAGCCGATGTTTGCGTGCTTCACGGCGAAGCCGGACGCGGCGCCGTACAAAACGCTGCCGAACCGGGTGCCGCTGGATGAGCTGAATCCGCAGCTCAAAGAGCTGCGTGGGCAGGAGAGGGAAGACGCGCTGGCGTCGCTGCGGATGAACCTGAGCGAGCCGGACGCGGCGCCGGAAGAGGAGCTGAACCACATCGTCTGGCGGGCGACGCGCGGGCGGGCGCCGTACCCGCGGCGGGAGGGCGAGGATCAGGATTCGGAGGCGGGGCTGTCGAGCTCGCGGAGGAGATCGCGGTAGGCGGTTTTGCGGACAGCAGCGAGGCGGGAATGAGGGTGGCCCGGCAGCCTGAAGTCCGGTGCAATCGTGCTGGGCGTGGTGGCCGGTGGCGGATCAGGCGGCGAGCTTCGGGTTGGGCTTCCAATAGCTGCCGGGCAGGTAGGGGAACTTCGCGGCGATGCCGGGCTTGAGCGTCATACCGAAGCCGGGGCGGCGGGGGAGTTCCATGTGGCCGTTGCGGACGGTGAGGGGATCGACGAAGAGCTCATCCTTGAAGGGATTCCAGGTCTGGTTGAGCTCGAGCATGAGGCGGTTGGGGATGGCGGCGACGAGTGCGGCGTTGGCCATGGTGGTGAGGCCGCCATGCCAGTTGTGGGGGCAGCAGGGCAGGCCTTTGAGCTCGGCGAGGCGGGCGATGTGCCAGGCCTCGGTAAGGCCGGTGACGTTGGCGTCGGGCTGAACGATGTCGTAAGCACCGCGGTCGATCCACTCCTTGAAATCGAAGCGGTGGGAGCGGCTCTCGCCGCCGGAGATCTTCACGTTGCGCAACGCGGCTTTGAGGCGCAGGTGATTTTCGAGGGCGCCGGGCTCATAGGCTTTGACGGGCTCCTCGAACCAGAGGAACTTCAACTCTTCGAGGACGGGGGCGAGCTCGAGGCACTCGTCGAGTGAGAGGCGCATGTTGCTCTCCTGCATGAGGTCCATTTGCGGGCCGACGGCCGCGCGCATTTTGTGGAGCCAGGGGATGTATTTGCGGACGGTGATGCCGGCGCTCTTCCAGTCGGTGCCGATGCGGAATTTGAAAGCGGTGTAGCCTTCCTCCTTGTGGCGCAGGGCCTCTTCGATGAGGGCTTCGGGACGGTGGTACCAGGCGTATTCGACGCCGCCGGAGGCGTACATGCGGAGGCGGCGCTGAAAGGGGCGGCCGGCGGCGAGGATCTCGTAGACGGGCTTGCCGGCGGCCTTGCCGATGATGTCCCAGCAGGCGGCGTCGATGCCGGCCCAGGCGGCGAAGTTGGGGCGGGGTCCGGCCCAGCCGGCGGCGATGGTGTCGACGTCGAAGGGATTGCGGCCGAGGATGGCGGGCTGGATGGCTTGCTCGATGGTCTGCTTGAGGAACTCGGGACCGCCGTAGGGGCTGGCTTCGCCGATGCCGGTGATGCCCTTGTCGGTAGAGACTTCGACGAGCACGGCGTCGGACTTCCAGATGAGCTGCGTGCCGGTGACCCACGAACGATCCTGCAAGGGGCAGGACATGAGGGTGACTTTGACGCCGGTGATTTTGAGCGACTGGCGGCGGACGCCATCGAGAGGGTGGATGGCGCCGGCCAGCGGCGGCGCGGCGGCGGCCATGGCGAGCAGCGAGCGGCGGGAGAGGGTCATGGGACGGGTTCGCTCCTGCGGGGCATGATATGCCGCGGGCGGAACGGAGTCCACCATTTTGCGCGCCGTCTTGCGCGCCGGGCTGCGATAGGCTTTGAGCATGTGGCGCACGGTGCTGCTGACGGCTGGAGTGGCCGGAATTGCGTTGGCGCAGGAGCGGGTGAAGCTGGGCCTGGTGGGGGCGGCGGAGATCGTGGAGGGGCGATTGCGGCTGACTCCGGCGGAGGAGCAGCAGGTGGGAGCGGCGTGGTTTCTGCAGAAGCGGGCGGTGGCGG
>DAHVTI010000202.1 GCA_027324255.1 Bryobacterales bacterium
TGAGCTACTTCCAAGCGGGGCGCGTGTGCGACTACATCCAGTCGCGGTGGGGCTGGGCGAAGCTGCTGGAGATGATGCACGGCTTCGCGCGCGTGACGACCACGGCCGAGGTGATCGGGCGGACGCTGGGGATCAAGCCGGAGGAGTTCGACGCGCAGTTTCAGAAATGGCTGGACGAGCAGCAGGCCGTGCCGCTGAAGGCGTTCGAGGAGTGGACGAAGGCGATGAAGCCGTTGAACGCGGCGGTGAAGGCGAAGCGCTGGGATGAAGTGCTGGAGACGGCGCCCAAGATGGTGGCCGAGTACCCCGAGTACGTGGAAGCGGGGAGCGCGTATGAAGCGCTGGCCGAGGCGAAGCTGGCGAAGGAAGACAAGCGCGGCGCGCTGGCTGCGCTGGACGGATACGCGCGGCAGGGCGGGCGGGATCCGGTGGTGCTGAAGAAACTGGCCGGGCTCCAGAAAGAACTGAGCCAGCCGGCGGCCGCCGAGGCGACGCTGCGGCGCCTACTGTGGATCTACCCGGTGCAGGACGAAGACCTGCACCGCCAGTTGGCGATGCTGCGCGGGCAGTTGGGCCGGTGGCCGGCGACGGTGGAGGAGTGGCGCGCGGTGCTGGAATCGAAGCCGATCGACAAGGCCTCGGCGCAATATGAGCTGGCCGTGGCCTACCGCCACACGAACCGTTTGGACGAGGCCCGCGACGCGGTGCTGGCGGCGCTGGAAGAGGCGCCCGGCTACCGTCCGGCCCAGAAGCTCCTGCTCGAACTCAATCAACCCACACCCGAGAGAAAAAAATGACACTGATGATCTCGAACGAAGCTGATGCCCTGAAAGCCCAGGTTGGCCGTTTCCAGGAGGTGCAGCAGTCCATGGTGGAGCAGGTCCGCAAGGTGATTGTGGGCCAGGACGAAGTGCTGGAACAGCTCATGATCGCCCTGTTCGTCGGCGGCCACTGCCTGATTACGGGTATGCCGGGCACGGCGAAGACGCTGCTGGTGCGCACGATGGCGCAGACGCTGGGCCTGCTGTTCCGGCGCATCCAGTTCACGCCGGACCTGATGCCGAGCGACATCACGGGCACGGACATCCTGGAGGAGGAGCCGGGCACGGGCCGGCGCATCTGGACGTTCGTGCAGGGCCCGATCTTCGGCAACGTGCTGCTGGCGGACGAGATCAACCGCACGCCGCCGAAGACGCAGGCGGCGCTGCTGGAGGCGATGCAGGAGCACTCCTGCACGGTGCGCGGGAATCACTACAATCTTCCGGCGCCGTTCTTCGTACTGGCAACGCAGAACCCCATCGAGCTGGAAGGCACGTATCCGCTGCCGGAGGCGCAGTTGGACCGCTTCCTGTTCAACACGCTGCTCGATTACCTGCCGGAGGAAGACGAGATGAAGGTGATCGGCCTGACGACGACAACGGCGGAGGCGGCGCCGGAGCCTGTAACGAGCGCCGAGGAGATTCTGGCTTTCCAGCGCCTGGTGAGAATGGTGCCCATCGCGGAGGACATTGCGCGCTACGCGGTGGCGCTGGTGCGGGCCACGCGTCCCTCGGATGTGTCCGCGCCGGAGGTTGTGAAGAAGTACGTCAATTTCGGCGCCAGCGTGCGCGGTGCGCAGAACCTGGTGCTGGCCGCCAAGGCGCGGACCCTGATGCACGGCCGGTATCACGTCACGTATCAGGACGTAGTGCAGTTGATGCGACCGGTGATGCGGCATCGCATCCTGCTGAACTTCCAGGCGGAGAGCGACCGGCTGACGCCGGACGACGTGCTGAAGCGCCTTCTCGAGGCGGTGCCTCCGAAGGGGTAACCATGCACCAGCGCTTTCTCGACCCGCAGGTTCTGGCCGGCATCGCCAATCTGGAGCTGACGGCGAAGACGGTGATGGAGGGCTTCATCGCCGGCCATCATCGCTCGCCCGACTTCGGCTTCAGCCAGGAGTTCGCCGAGTACCGGCAGTACGTGCCGGGCGACGACCTGCGGTATGTCGATTGGAACGTGTACGCGCGGGCGGACCGTTTGTACCTGAAGCGCTACCGCGGCGAGACCAATACGCGGCTGACGGTGCTGCTGGACCGCAGCGCGTCGATGGGCTACCAGGGCAGCGGCGTGCGCAAGATCGACTACGCGCGGTTCCTGGCGGCCTCGCTGGCCTACCTGGCGCACCAGCAGCGCGATGCGGTGGGGTTGATCAGCTTCGACGACGAAGTGCGGGACTACGTGGAGCCGACCTCGCGGCAGGGGCAGTGGCTGAAGGTGCTGTACAGCCTGGACCGGTCAGAGCCGGGCAGCCGCACGGACTTCGCGCGGCCCTTCCATCATTTCCAGCAGTTCCTGCAGCGGCGCGGGATCGTGCTGGTGGTGTCGGATTTCTACGCGCCGGCGGAGGAAGTGATCCACACCGTGGCGCCGCTGCGCCAACGGGGCAACGACGTGATCCTGATGCACGTGCTGGATCCGGAGGAGTTGGCGCCGCGCTTTGCCGGGTCGCGCGTGCTGATCGACATGGAGACGGGCGCGGAGCTCGAGGTCAGCCCGGACTACGCTACCGGGCCTTACCGGCAGCGCATCCAGGCGCACCTCGAAGATCTGAAGAGCCGGGCGCAGGGAGCGGGCATCAGCTACACGCTTTCGCTGACGAACCAGCCGCTGGACGAGGCGCTGCGGCGCTATCTGCTGGTGTGGGAAGGGAGGCCGTAAGTGGGTCTTTTGGCGCCCTGGTTTCTGGCCGGCCTCGGATTGCTGGGGCTGCCCGTCTACCTGCACCTGCTGAAGCGGCACCGCAGCGAGACGCAGCAGTTCAGCTCGCTGATGTTTTTCGAGAAGAGCACGCAGGCCGACCTGAAGCACCGGCGGCTGGACTACCTGCTGCTGCTGGCCGCGCGACTGGCTCTGCTGATGCTGATGGTGCTGGCGTTCGCGCAGCCTTTCCTGTGGCGCGCCGGGGCGGTTCAGGCGGCGGCCGCGAAGCTGGCGGTGATCGACACGTCGGCGAGCATGGGCTTTGGCGACCGGCTCTCCCGCGCGCGGAGCGAAGCGGCTCCGCTGGTGCGGCAGGGCGCGCGGCTGGCTGCGTTCGATTCGCGCCTGCGCCTGTTGACGGCGGCGGACCTGCCGCGGCTGGAAGCGACCACTTC
>DAHVTI010000549.1 GCA_027324255.1 Bryobacterales bacterium
GCGCACCGTCTCGAGCGTGGCCGGCAGCCGCCGCTCTTCGTTGTACGCCGGAATCACAATCGATAGGGATCGCAAACAGCCCATTATAATAGTTGTTTCCCTAGGAGTTGCTCATTGTCCCTGGAACAGGAACTCTTCGACCAGCGCTTCGCGCGCATCCGTGAAATCGCCGCCCTCGGCTACCGCCCGTACGGCCAGCGTTTCGATTTCTCCCACACCATTCCCGCCGTCCTCGCCGGCTACTCCGCCAGGACCGCCGAGGAGCTCGACGCCGAAAAGCCCCGCGTCCGCGTCGCCGGCCGCATCCAGACCGTCCGCCGCATGGGCAAGGCCGGCTTCATGCACCTCCAGCAGTCCGGCGAACGCCTCCAGGTCTACGTCCGCAAGGACGCCGTCTCCGAAAAGGACTACCAGCTCTATCAACTGCTCGACCTCGGCGACATCGTCGGCATCGACGGCTATGTCTTCCGCACCCGCACCGGCGAGCTCAGCGTCCATGCCGACTCGCTCACGTTCCTCTCCAAGAACCTCCTGGGCGTGCCCGAAAAGTACCACGGCCTCGAGGATGTCGAACTCCGCTACCGCCAGCGCTACCTCGACCTGATCGCCAACCCCGAGGTCCACCGCACCTTCGCCACCCGCGCCAAGGTGGTCTCTTCCTTCCGCCGCCAGTTGCAGGAGCGCGGCTTCATCGAGGTCGAAACCCCGATGATGCAGTCGCTCTATGGCGGCGCCGCCGCCCGGCCCTTCGTCACCCACCACAACACCCTCGACATCGACCTCTACCTCCGCATCGCCCCCGAGCTCTACCTCAAGCGCCTCATCTCCGGCGGCATGGAGCGCGTCTTCGAAATCAACCGCAACTTCCGCAACGAAGGCGTCTCCACCCGCCACAATCCCGAGTTCACCATGCTCGAGTTCTACCAGGCCTACGCCGACTACCGCGACCTGATGGACCTCACCTGCGAACTCCTCAAGCAGGTGGCGCTCGACGCCACGGGCGACACTGTCGTCGCCTTCCAGGGCCTCGCCCTCGACTTCGGCCAGGTGCGCCGCTACACCATGCGCGAAGCCGTCTGCGCCTTCTGGAAGTACGACGACAAGCCCACCATGGACGACGTGCGCGACCCCGAGTGGCTCCGCATCCACTCCGGCAAGGCCACCCCCGGCGAAGCCCTCGTCGACATCTTCGAGCGCCACTGCGAAGAGGCCCTCGTCCAGCCCACCATCATCTACGAGTACCCCGTCGAGGTCTCCCCGCTGGCCAAGCAGAACTCCGACGACCCCACCATGACCGATCGCTTCGAAATCTACGCCGCCGGGATGGAAATCGGCAACGCCTTCACCGAATTGAACGATCCCGACGAACAGCGCCGCCGCTTCGAAATGCAGCTCGCCATGCGCGAGCGCGGCGACGAGGAGGCCCATCAGATGGACGAGGACTACCTCCGCGCCCTTTGCTACGGCATGCCCCCCACCGGCGGCGAAGGCATCGGCATCGACCGCGTCGCCATGCTCATGACCGATTCGAAATCCATCCGGGACGTCATCCTCTTCCCGCTCCTCCGGCCGGAGGGCGAAATCGGCATCGCCGGCTGGCTTCGTGAAGCGTCATCCAAGTGACCCGCGCCTTTGAATCCTTCGTCGCCGCCCGCTACCTGAAGGCGAAGCACCGCCAGGCGGTCATCTCGCTCGTCACCGCCGTCTCCGTCCTCGGCGTCGCCGCCGGCGTCATGGCGCTGGTCATCGCGCTAGCCATCAACAACGGCTTCCGCACCTCGCTCGAAAACAGCCTGCTTGGCGCCACGCCGCACGTGGTGGTGCTCGAAAAGGAGCCCTCCACCGGCATCTCCGGCTGGCGGGAGATCGCCGCGAAGCTCGGCCACCTCCCGGGCGTGCGCGAAGCCTCGCCCGCGCTCTACGGCAAGGTGATGGCCTCCGGCCCCATGCAGTCGGCCGAGGCCACGCTCAAGGGGATGCCTCTCACTTCGCCCGAGTTTCTGGCACACATCCGCCAGGGCCGCGTCGGCGATCTGGCCGACGTCCGCGGCCTGCCCGGCGTCGTGCTCGGCTCGCAGCTCGCGCGCCGCATCGGCATGCGCCCCGGCGACGTCGTCCGCCTGCTCAGCCCGCAGGGCGAGATGACGCCCTTCGGCATCCGCCCCGCCGAGTTCCGCTTCCGCGTCGCCGCCCTCTTCGAGTCCGGCTTCTATGACCTCGACAACCAGTTCGCCTTCACCACCGTCGCCAACGCCCAGCGCGTCTTCTCCACCCCCGACGTCGTCAACGCCATCGAGCTGAAGCTCTACGACGTCGAGCAGGCGCCGGAGGTGGCCCGCGCCGCCGAAGCCGCCGCCGGGCCGGAACTCGGCGCCACCAACTGGATGGAGCAGAACCGCCAGCTTCTGAACGCCCTGCGCATGGAGCGCGCCGTGTCGCTCATCACCATCTCGCTCATCCAGCTCGTGGCCGCCCTCAACATTCTTACCGCCCTCTTCATGAGCGTCATGGAGAAGCGCCGCGACATCGCCGTCCTCATCTCCATGGGCGCCCGCCGCGCGCAGATCGCCCGCATCTTCGTCACCCAGGGGCTCATGATCGCCGCCGCCGGCATCGTCCTCGGCCTGCTGGCCGGCTACTCGCTCAGCTTCCTCGCCGGCCACTACCGCTGGATCACCCTCGACGAGGAGATCTACTCGCTCTCCTTCGTGCCCTTCGAGCCGCGCCTGCTCGACGCCCTGTGGATCTCCGCCGCCGCCCTCGCCGTCGCCTTCCTGGCCACGCTCTACCCCGCGCGCGCCGCCACCACCATCACGCCCGTCGAAACCCTCCGCTACGAATAGCCGCCCGCGGGCTATGCTGGTTGTCTCACCCATGAGCGATCCAAACCCCTCCCAGCGCCTGCTCTCCCTCGACGCCTTTCGCGGCGCCACCATCGCCTTTATGGTGCTGGTCAACAATGCCGGCGACAGCGCGCACATTTACACGCCGCTCGAGCACGCCCAGTGGCACGGCTGGACGCTCACCGACGTCGTCTTCCCCTCGTTTCTCTGGATCGTCGGCGTCGCCATCACCCTCTCCCTGGCCAAGCGCGTCGCCGCCGGCGCATCGCGTGCCGCCCTCTTCCGCCAGGTCCTCCGCCGCGCCGCCGTCATCTACGCCCTCGGCCTCCTCGTCTACCTGTTCCCCGAATTCGACTTCCCCCACATGCGCGTGCTCGGCGTGCTGCAGCGCATCGCTATTTGTTATCTCGCCGCCTCGGCCATCTACCTCACCACTTCCATCCGCGGCCAGATCGCCTGGATCGCCTCCCTGCTCGGCTCCTACTGGCTGCTCATGACGCTCGTCCCCGTCCCCGGCTTCGGCGCCGGCCGCCTTGACGTCGAAGGCAACTTCGCCCACTACGCCGACAGCCTCGTCCTCGGGGCCCACAACTATGCCCATACCAGAACCTGGGACCCGGAAGGCCTCGTCAGCACCCTGCCCGCGCTGGCCACCGCGCTGCTCGGCATCATGGCCGGCCACATCCTGCGTCTCAAAAAGGATCTCGCCGAGCGCACCGTCTGGCTCTTCGCCGCCGGCACTCTCCTCCTCGCCGCCGGCCTCGTCTGCGACACCTGGCTGCCCATCAACAAGAAGCTCTGGACCAGCTCCTTCGCGCTCTTCATGGGCGGCCTGGACTTCGTCCTCTTCGCCCTCGCCATCTGGCTCGTTGACCACCTCGGCGCCCGCCGCTGGACGCGCCCCTTCACCATCCTCGGCATGAACGCCATCGCCGTCTACATGGCCGCCGAGCTCTTCGCCTCCCTGCTCGACGCCCTTGGCTGGCAAAAGCGCATCTTCGCCGCCGTCTTCGCGCCCATCGCCTCGCCCAACAACGCTTCCCTGCTCTACGCCCTCTCCTTCACGCTGCTCATGTTCGGCTTCGCCTGGCTCCTCCACCGCCGCGGCTGGTACCTGAGGGTCTGACCGTCCACCCGCTAAACTGGATGAATATGCTCGCCTCCGGCGCCTCCAGCGCCCTTCTCATCCACATCACCGGCCAGGACAAGCCCGGCCTCACGCACTCGCTGGCCTCTATCCTGGCGCGCTACGACGCCCGCATCCTCGACATCGGACAGGCGGTGATCCACGACGGCCTCGCTCTCGGCATCCTCGTCGAGATGCCCGAAGCGCTGCGCTCCTCGGCCCTGCTCACCGATCTGCTGCTCGAAGGCCACCGCCTCGGCGTCCAGGTGAAGTTCTCCGCCTCCACCGCCGACGAGTACGACGCGTGGGTCCGCGCCCAGGCCAAGCGCCGCTTCATCGTCACCGTGCTCGGCCCCGTCATCGACGCCGCCCACATCGCCGCCGTCTCCGGGGCGCTGGCCGAAGCAGGCCTGAACATCGACCGCATCGACCGCCTCTCGTCCCGCACCGCGCTCGCTGCCTCCGATACGCCCTCGCGCTTCTGCGTTGAATTCAGCGCCAGCGCCCCCTCTTCCGCCACCGATGTCAACGAGGACGAGGTCCGCACCCGCCTCGCCGCCCTTACTGATTCCGGCGACATCGACGTCGCCTTCCAGCACGACTCCGTTTACCGCCGCAACCGCCGCCTGGTCGCCTTCGACATGGACTCCACGCTCATCCAGGGCGAAGTCATCGACGAGCTGGCCCGCGAAGCCGGCGTGGGCGACCAGGTCCAGGCCATCACCGAAGCCGCCATGCGCGGCGAGCTCGATTTTCAGGCCTCCTTCCGCCGCCGCGTCGGCTTGCTGAAGGGCCTGCCCGAATCCGCCCTGCAGCGCGTCGTCGAGCGCATCCCCCTCACCGACGGCGCCGAACGCCTCGTCTCCACCCTGAAGCGCCTCGGCTACAAGACCGCCATCCTCTCCGGCGGATTCACCTTCTTCGGCCGCGTCCTGCAGCAGCGCCTCGGCATCGACTACCTGCACGCCAACACGCTCGACATCCAGCACGGCACCGTCACCGGCGAAGTGATCCCGCCCATCGTCGACGGCGCGCGCAAAGCCGAACTGCTCCAGGCACTGGCCGCCGCCGAAGGCCTCTCGCTCGAGCAGGCCATCGCCGTCGGCGACGGCGCCAACGACCTGCCCATGCTCCGCCTCGCCGGCCTCGGCATCGCCTTCCGCGCCAAGCCGCTGGTCCGCGCCTCTGCCCGCCAGTCCATCTCGGCCTTAGGGCTCGACGGCATCCTGTACCTCATCGGCGTGCGCGACCGCGAAACGCTCTGACATCCCGCCCGCCGCGTTCCTTCCGGCGCGCCGCTGCAATAGACTACAGGTGCGCGGCCTTTCGCGCCCCCATGACACTCGCTATCCTCCTGCTCGCCCTCACCAGCCCGGACGGCAAAGTGACTCTGACGCTCGAGTCGCATCCTGCTCCGCACCTCTCCGTCACCCTCGCCGGCCGAACGGTGCTCGAACCGTCGCCCCTCGTCTTCACGCTCGACGGCGCGGACATCGCCGCCGGAGCCAGACCCGGCGGCGCCACACGCGGCCGGACCAGCGACTGCAGCATGGCCTCCGTGCCCTTCGCCGGCAAGGTGCCCTATACGCTGGAATTGCGCGCCTGCAACGACGGCGCCGCCTTCCGCCACATTGTGCCCGGCTCCGGCTCGCGCGTGCCCGGCGAGGCCACCGCTTTCCGCCTGCCCGCAGGCTCCACCGTCTGGTCGCACGACCTCGAAGGCCACTACGAGGCCGTGCACACGCGCCGCGCCCTCGCCCATTTTCCATCCGGCCAGTGGGTCGCTCCGCCCGCTACTTATCAGCTCCCCGACGGCGCCGGCTACGCCTCCATCACCGAAGCCGCGCTCTACCACTATGCCGGCATGGCCCTGCAGGCGGACGGCCAGGGCGCGCTCGTCCTGCGCCTCGGCCACGAGCATCCGCCGTCGTACCCCTTCCGCCTGCGCTACAAGGACGACGTCGAGCGGCTCAAGACGCCCGCCGCCGTCACCGGCCCCATCACCACGCCGTGGCGCACGCTCCTCATCGGCAAGGACCTCAACGCCCTGGTCAACTCACGGATGATCCGCGC
>DAHVTI010000205.1 GCA_027324255.1 Bryobacterales bacterium
CTCGACGCTCAGCAGCCCTGTGCTCACCAGCACCGGCTCGGCCACCCGCCGCGTGAAGTAAGCGATCGCGGAGTCCGGGAACTGCTGGCGGAACTGCTGGTAGTCGGTGATCGTCTGCGCCGCCTCGGCTTCGAAGCCGCGTGGCGCCTCCGCCGGCTGCAGACGCCCGAGGATCGCCGCGTTGATCCGCGCCTTCGCCTCGGCCGTCTTCGCCGCCACCGCTTCCGGCCACTGCACCCGGAAGGTCACGCACGCCTCTGCCCGCTTGCTCGTGTCCCCGCAGCCGGCCAGCGACCGCTCGAACTTCCGCGTCTCCAAACGCAGCGGGTCAGGTTCTTTCGCAGCCTCGTGGCGGCAGGCGGACAGCGACAGCAGCGCGGCGAGCAGGCTCGGGAACAACAGGCGGGATCGCATCGGAAAAGGAAATGGAGGACCCGCTTTCAGGCGCGTCCTCCTGTCATTCTACCCTCTGGCCCCTGAACACCGCCTCAACTCCGCGGACCCGGCCGAGCCGCCTCCACTTCGCTGGCGTCACGAAGCCTAGACGCTGTCCTGGGGCAGGCTCGCGGGCTTCTTGCGGTCCGGATCGCCGCGGCCCGACCACAGGTCGCGCACGCGGTCGTAGGTGGCCGTGAACCCGTCCCGCACTTCGCGCGGGCAGAGATAGACGAGAATGTGCGAAGCCTCGATCAGGTACGGCGCCGACTTCGAATGGGCGATCGAATCCGGCACCGGCTGGATGGGGAAGGCCGTCAGGATCATCACCAGCACGATCCCCACCAGCGCCGTCTTCACCGCCCCCAGCAGCGCCCCCATCGCGCGGTCCAGCCAGCTTAGCCCGGTCCACTTGAAGAGCGCCGCCAGCCCCCAGCCCAGCACGCCTCCTGCGATCTGGACGCCCACGAAGATCAGTAGGAACCCGCCCACGTTGGCCAGCGCCTTGCTGCTCAGGTACGGCGCCAGAAACGCCGCCGCCGTCCCGTAGAACCACGCCGCCAGCAGCAGGCCGAACAGCGTCGACGCCATCCCGATCGCCAGCCGCGCAAAGCCCTGCCGCATGCCTTCGAACACGAAGACGGCCAGCAGGATCAGCAGAAACACGTCCAGCCAGTTCATAGGCTCTTCCCGGTCAGGCGCCGGTAGGCGTCGCGGTACTTCTCCGCCGTCTTCTCCACCACTTCCGGCGGCAGCGCCGGGGCTGGCGGCTGTTTGTTCCAGGTGAGCGTCTCCAGGTAGTCGCGCACGTACTGCTTGTCGAAGGACGGCTGCGGCCCGCCGGGCTGGTACTCGGCCGCCGGCCAGAAGCGCGACGAGTCCGGCGTCAGCACTTCATCGCCCAGCGTCAGCGTGTCGCCGATGAAGCCGAACTCGAACTTCGTGTCCGCCAGGATGATGCCCCGCGTCTCGGCATAGGCGGCGGCCTTCGAATAGATGGCCAGCGTCAGATCCCGCAGCCGCGTCACCACATCCACGCCCGCAATCTGCGCTGCCGCGTCGAACGTGATGTTCTCGTCGTGCCCCGACTGCGCCTTGAAGGCCGGTGTGAAGATCGCTTCCGGCAGCCGCCCGCACTCCATCATCCCCTCCGGCAGCGCGATCCCGCACACCGTCCCGCCCGCCTTGTACTCCTTCCAGCCCGACCCGACAATGTAGCCGCGCGCCACGCACTCTATCTGCACCATCTCGGCCCGCCGCACCAGCATCGAGCGGCCTTCCAGTTGATCGGCATACGGCCGCAGCTCCGCCGGGTATTCGCTCACGTCCGCCGTCAGCAGGTGGTTCGGCACCACGTCTTTCAGGAAATCGAACCAGAACAGCGAGATCTGCGTCAGCACCCGCCCCTTGTCCGGGATGGGCGAGCCCAACACGCAGTCGAAAGCCGAGATGCGGTCCGTGGCCACCATCAGCAGCTTGTCGCCGCCGATGCCGTAGACGTCGCGCACCTTGCCGCGGGACAGCAGCGGGATTCCTGGTATCGAGGTTTGGAGAAGGGTTTTCATAGGAATTGGCGTTCCGGGCAGCCGGCCGGCACGCAGGCCCGCACGGCGCCCTTAACTTTCTGGTGGTACCACCTTGACGGGCGGATAGCAAGGCGAATGCAAAAAACATAATTCGCCGCTTTTGTTTGATGCAAACCGCTTTGACATGCGCTATAGTGAAAAGGTTGCCATCCGGCAGCTAGATCCCCGGTTCCGGACAGGTGGCCGAGTGGTTAATGGCAGCAGACTGTAAATCTGCCGCTCCTTGCGAGCTACGGAGGTTCGAATCCTCCCCTGTCCACCACCCCCCTTCGCGTGGGGAAGATCAGTGGGGAGAACCGGAGAATCCTGGCCGGGCCAGGCAACTGAGGTCGAGGATCCCGGCTTGGCGAAGTTCGGGCGAAATGCCAGGGTGCGCCGCGCCGCTTGCGCCTTCCTGTGTGGAGTGCGCTAGAGTAGTTTCATAGGGCCGATGTAGCTCAGTTGGTAGAGCGCGTCCTTGGTAAGGACGAGGTCACCAGTTCAATCCTGGTCATCGGCTCCAGAGTCTTAAACCAGAGTCTCAAAGACGAGCTGGATCCTTCCAGAGCCCGGTCAGGCCGTTCTGGTGGCCGGCATCCTCCTTCAGACCGACAAATCCGGAAGGCAGCAAGGAGTCGTACGCATGGCGAAAGAGAAATTTGATCGCAGCAAACCGCACGTCAACATCGGCACGATCGGGCACATCGACCACGGCAAGACGACGCTGACGGCGGCCATCACGAAGACGCTGGCCAAGCACAATCCGAAGGTGCA
>DAHVTI010000210.1 GCA_027324255.1 Bryobacterales bacterium
GCTGCTGCCTCCGTTCGACGCGGGGCTGGCGGAGGCGGCGGCGCGGCAGTTGCGGGCGATGGGGGTGGAGGTGGTGACGGGGAAGATGGTGGAGGGGATCGACGAAGAGGGCTGCACGGTGGGGGGTGAGCGGGTGGCGAGCCGGAACGTGATCTGGACGGCGGGGGTGGCTCCGTCGGCGGCGGCGGAGTGGCTGGGGCTGCCGCGGGGGAAGGTGAAGGTGCGGTACGACCTGAGCGTGCCGGGGCATGCGGAGATTTTCGTGATCGGGGACGTGGCGCATTACGAGCAGGACGGGAAGACGCTGCCGGGGGTGGCGCAAGTGGCGATGCAGATGGGGCGGCACGCGGCGCGGGCGGTGGAGGCGCGGTTGATGAACGACGCGCCGCCGCCGCCGTTCCACTACGTGGACAAGGGCAACATGGCGGTGGTGGGGCGGGACTTCGCGGTGTTCGAGCGGGGCGGGCTGAAGTTCAGCGGGCGGGCGGCGTGGCTGGTGTGGTCGATGATCCACATCCTGTTCCTGGCGCTGCCGAACATGAGGTTGACGGTGTTCTGGCAGTGGGTGTGGTCGTACTTCACGGAGCAGAGGGGGTCGCGGCTGATCGTGGATCCGCGGAATTCTTCAAGCCCGTAGGGAGCCCGGCCGATGAGGGGGGCGAGGCAGAGCAGATGCGCAAAATCCTTGTCCTGACTTTTTGGCTGGCGGCGCTGGGAGCGGCGCAGGCACAGGAGTTGACGATAGAGACGGCGGCGCCGGAGTGGCGGCAGGCGTCGGTGGGGCGGCCGTGGATGCTGCGGCTGGAGGCGGGCGGGGCGGAGGGGGCGGTGGAGTGGTCGACGCCGGAGGGGATGCTGCCGCCGGGGGTGCACCTGGTGGAGGCGTCGCTGTCGATGATGGGGGTCATGTTGGGAGCGCAGCCAGGGGTGGTGTTGTATGGGGCGCCGGCGGAGGCGGGGCAGTACTGGGTGCTGCTGCGGGCGACGGACGGGGCGGGGCGGACGGCGGAGACGTGGATGGAGATCCAGGTGTCGCTGCTGCGGCTGAAAGAGTCGAGCGTGATGACGAAGACGGGGGAGGCGTTCGAGTGGCGGCCGGAGGCGGTGGAGGGCGTGGCGCCGTTCACCGTGAAAGCGGGGGCAGGGGCGTTTGTGCCGCTGGGCACGGTGATGACGGAAGACGGGGTGCTGATGGGCGAGCCGCGGATCGCCGGGCGGTATGAGCTGCCGCTGGAGGTGACGGACGCGGGGGGCAACACGCTGAAGACGACGGTGGACGTGACGGTGTACGGGGCGGAGACGACGCTGCCGCCGGTGGCGGTGCGGATGACGAGGGAGGGGTGCAAGCTGACGGCGGAGTGGACGGCGGTGCCGGAAGGGATTGAGGTGCGGGTGTTCGGCGGGGAGGGGGACGCGCCGCTGGAGATCGAGGTGACGAACCTGGAGAGCGGCGAGCGGGTGCTGGGGTGGTATCCGGCGCCGGGGCCGTGCGAGGCGAGTCCGGAGCCGGGGCCGGAATCAGGCCCGGAGGCGTGAGGCGAGGGCCTGGGCCTCGGCGTCCACCTTCTCCTTGGGCATGGCCTTGGGGCTGGAGTAGCGGATGGAGGCGAGGTTCATGGATGGTGCCAGCGGGGCGCTGAGGACGTGGAGCTTGTGCTCGCCGTAGAGGACGCTGCCGGAGGCGTCTTCGGTGCGCGAGGCTTTCCAGCCGCGGAGGTTCCAGACCCTGAGGTGGACCTCCTTGAAGACGGGGGCCAGAACGGTGGGATTGATGGAGGCCGGGGTGGGTGAGTAAGGCATGCCGCCTTCGACGATCTCGATGTTGTCGAGCGGGCCGCCGGAGACTTCGACGAGGTGCTGGCGGGATTCGAACTCGCCGCGGAAGCGGATTTCCGTGTGGACCTTGGCGGTGACGGGGCCGAGCGTGATGGAGTAGTCGAGCTCGACCTTTTCAGCCTCGACGACGGGGTCGGAGATTTCGCCGCGGATGGCGATGGCGCCGGTGGCGGTGTGGCGGAGGGCGAGGATGTTGTCGAGGGTGGGATGGTCCTTGTCGTGATTGACGGCGAAGGGGAAGTGGGAGGAGTAGACGAGCTTGTCGTACTTATCGCGGTAGTGGGTGTCGGCGCGAGTGGAGAGGGCGTTGAAGAGGCGGACGTGGCCGGAGGAGCGGGTGCCGACGAGGAGGAGGCCGGCTTCGGGCACGGCGATGGAGTAATCGGACTTTTCGACGGGGAGGGGTTCCTCGGGGGCGGTCCAGAAGGGATCGTCGTCGGGGATCAACCAAAACGCAAAGGCCTGCATGCCCCAGTAGGGGTGGCCGCCGTCGATGTAGGATTCGCGGATGTTGAGGGTGCCGGTGGGAGTGTAGGACTCGCGGAGCTTGCCGGACTGGGCGTCGTAAGCGCCGAGGTCGGCCTGCCAGAGGATATTGCGCTGGACGAGGCGGCGGAGGAGGCCGGGGGAGTGGGGCCAGAGCTTCTGCTGGTAAGCGAGGACGAGCGGGGTGAGGACGGCCCAGCGGTAGATGAGCGAGCGGCCGTAGAGCACATGGCCGCCGTGGCCGCCGAAGAAGTAGGGCGCGGTTTCGAGGTAGCGGGCCAGGCGGCCGGCGAAGCGCTGCTGCCATTCGGGGTAGCGCGGGCCGACGAGAGCGTTCCAGTAGAGGAAGTGGGAGGCAAAGACCCAGGAGTTGTAGTAGTCGTAGGCGTGGCCCTTGAGGCCGTCGTTGTACCAGCCGGAGTCGCCGGTGGCCATGGCGTCGAGGGCTTTGAGGTCGGCCAGCATGAAGGGCTCGTCGAAGTGGAACTCGGGGTAGGTTTCGGAGAGGCGGGCGCAGACGGCGAGGGTGACGGTGGTGAACCAGGCCCAGTTGTTGTTGCGGACGGGCACCTGGGTGCAGGAGGCGAGCCAGGCGGAGACGTTGCGGCGCTGCTGGGGAGAGAGGGCGGGGAGGATCTGGTCGCGGGCGGTCCAGAGGCCCCAGGCGACGATGGAAGACTCGACCTGGCGTTGGTTCTGGGCCTTTTCGGGGCTGGGGAGCCAGTAGTCGGGGGAGTCGGGATCGGTGCCGTGGCGGAAGGCTTTGACGAGGGCCTCCAATGCTCCGGCGCCGGCGACGGAGTCGGGCTGGCGTTTGGCGGCGGCCCAGGCGGCGAGAGCGGGGAGCATGCGGGTGACGCCGGTGGCGCTGAGGCCGGACTTGGAGAGGAAGCTCTTGTTGACGGTGGCGTTGGGGTATTCGACGACGGCCAGGGAAGGGGAGGTTTTGGCGGCATTGGCGAGATAGCCGTGGAGGATGTCGAGGAAGAACGTCTGGACGAGCGCGCCGGGGGGCGGCGGGGGCGGAGGCTCGGCGGACTTCTTCTTTTTGTCCTTGCCGCGTTGGGCGGCCTCGGCGGCGGCGGGGAGGAGGGCGAGGACGTCGCGACGGGTCATGCTTTTGGCATTATCGCGCAGCGGAAGCAGGCTGGACGGTAAGGAGGAGAGAGCGTGAGACCTTGCTGCGGCGGGCGCCGGAGGCGGTGAGGGTATAGCGGGTGGTGGCGGCGGGGGAGACGGGCAGGCAGGCTTTGGGGGCGTGGGTGAAGGCGGGGTGGGGCGGATCGAGAGAAAAAGAGGCGGCGTTGAGGACTTCGTAGCAGAGGTTGGCGGAGGCGCCGGGTTGGATGGCGGCGGGGGTGAGGGTGAAAGAGACGATGGAGAGGCCCTGGGCGGCGGGGGCAGGCTGGGCGGCGTTGCGAGGCGCGGGGCCGGACATGCGCTGGCGCCAGGCGGCGATGTAGGGGAGGCCGTCGAAGATGAACCAGAACATGGCGCACCACAGAACGAGCCTGCCGAGGAGCAAGGTCTGCCGCCAGCGATCCATATGTCGAACAGTTTAGCCGAGCTTGGGGGGCAGTTCAGTGAGGGGGCCCTGCCACTGGAGCATGCGGTCGATGTCGGTGTGGAGGCGGTACTTCTTCTGGAGCTTGGCGGGGTCCTCGCCGCGCAGGGCGATGTCTTCGCGGGTCCAGGTGCCGACGCCGACCTTGCCGCACCACTCGAGGTAGCCGAGGGCGCCGGGGTCGATGCCCATGAGCTCGGAGCCGATGCGGTCGGCGGCGACGAAGTCAGTGGAGGCGATGGCGACGCGGTGGGGGACGGGTGTGCCGGAGTTGGGGCCGTTGCCTTCCATGCCTTCGTAGCCGTCGATGACGCCGACGCCCCAGTTGGGGCAGAGGCGCTGGGCGGTGAGCATGATGTCGTAGTGGGTCTGGCGGACGCCGCCGTGGTAGTTGCGCTTGTCGTTCCAACGTTTGGCTTCGCCGCGCTTGTAGTGGAGGGGGGCGCCGAGAGCCATGTTCTTGATGTTCATGGTGGCGATGACGGTGTTGTGGGTTTTGAGGATGGCGCTGGAGACGACGAAGGCGTCGGGGTCGCAGAGGCGCTGGGCGAGGCGGGTGGGGGTGATGTGCAGGTCGCCATTCAGGACGTGGAGGACTTCGTACTCGGCCTCCTCGTTGAGATCGATCAGCTTCACGTTCTGTTTCTTGTGGTCGTCGATGGCCTGCTGGTACTTGAAGTTGGAGTAGCCCTCGGTGGTGAAGCCGGCGGAGGATTCGGCGATGAAGACGGGGCCCTTCCAGCGGTCGGTGAGGTAGTCGAGGATGCCCTGGAGTGCGTCGACGTGGGTGGAGGCGAGTTGGCGTCCGGTATTGACGATGTTGGGCTTGATGACGACGCTCTTTTTGCCCTTGAGTTTGGCGGCGATCTCCTTATCGATGAGCTTCATGGCCGCGGTAATGTTGGCGCGGCGGCTGTCGCCGGCGGCGAGGCCGGCGGGCGCCTGCGTGGCGGCCGGCAGGGTGCGGGATGCGAGCAGCAGGCCCGCGGAAGCGCCGAAAAAGCTGCGGCGCGAAACAGAAGATGTCATTGCGTACGCCTCCGTAGATATAGTATTTAAAGAGCGGGAACTCTGTAAAGGAGAAACGACACATGGCAGCTTCGAGACGCGGTTTCCTGGCCGGGACGATGATCCTGATGGGGGCGCGGAACATGAGCGCGGCGGCGGCGCCTGCTCAAGGGATGGAGATGCCCAAGCGGACGCTGGGCAGGACCGGGCTGAAGCCGACGCTGCTGGGCTTCGGGTGCATGACGACCTCCGACCCGACGGTGATCGAGCAGGCGGCCGACGCCGGGATCAACTGGTTCGACACGGCGCGGGGCTACCAGAACGGGAACAACGAGAGGATGGTGGGGGCGGCGCTGAAGGGCCGGCGGGACAAGCTGCACATCACGTCGAAGACGCCGGGGCGGACGAAGGCGGACGCGCTGGC
Organism: Bryobacterales bacterium; assembly: GCA_027324255.1. Taxonomy (GTDB): domain Bacteria; phylum Acidobacteriota; class Terriglobia; order Bryobacterales; family Bryobacteraceae; genus Paludibaculum. Next base: position 5,319 of record DAHVTI010000210.1, read on the forward strand.
GCACCTGGACACGACGTTGAAGGAGCTGCAGACGGACCACATCGACGTGTGGTACCTGCATTCACGGTCGACGCCCTCGGCGTGCCCGGACGAGCTGTTCGACGCGCAGGACGAGGCGGTGAAGGCGGGGAAGGCGCGGTTCAAGGGCGTGAGCTTCCACAGCGGGCACAAGGAGATGATCCCGTTCCTGATCGGGAAGAAGCGGACGGACGTGCTGCTGATGAGCTACAACTTCACGATGGCGGAGACGATCGACCCGCTGATCGAGCAGGCGTCGGCGGCGGGGATCGGGACGGTGGCAATGAAGGTGATGGCGGGCGGGTTCCGATCAAACAAGCCGGGGTCGCCGCTGCACGAGAAATTCTCGAAGGAAGGGACGATGGCGGCGGCGCTGAAGTGGGCGATCAAGAAGCCGTTCATCCACACGTCGATTCCGGGCATCATGGACACGGACCAATTGGACGAGAACTTCAAGGCGGTGATCGCGGGCTACAAGCCGGAGGTGGACGGGAAGCTGCTGGCGGCGCAGTTGGAGCGGATTACGCCGCTGTACTGCAGGATGTGCGGTGCGTGCACTGGGCAGTGCCCGCAGGGGCTGCCGGTGAGCGACATGATCCGGTACGTCAGCTACGCGGAAGGCTACGGCGAGTTTGCGCTGGGCCGCGACCAGTTCAAGCTGCTGCCGCAGGAGGTGCAGGACGTGCGGTGCGGCGACTGCGCGAAGTGCAAGGTGAGCTGCCCGAACGGGGTGCGGATAGCGCAGCGCGTGGGACGGGCGCAGGAGTTGTTCGCGTGAAGTTCCTATTGATGGCCATGGCGGCGTCGGCGCTGGCGGCGCAGACGCCGGACTGCTCGATTGTGCCGGGGGCGAAGCAGGAGGGCAAGCTGCGCGACTTCGACACGGAGACGCTGTACGAGTACATGGACGGGAACTCGGAGGGGTATTTCCTGTACGGGTTCTCGAAGATGCACGGAGTGACGTGCAAGGCGGGCGGGGTGACCCTGATTGTGGACCTGAGCGAGTTCCAGTCGCCGGAGCTGGCCTACGGGATGTTCACGGGAAACCTGGATCCGCGTGTGCCGGTGGAGAAGATCGGCGCGGGCGGGCAGGTGGTGGACCGCAAGGTAATTTTCGTGAAAGGGAAGTACTTTGCGGAGATCGCGGCGGAGCCGGAGGGCAAGTACGGCGACCTGCTGCGGGCGGCGGCGAAGGAGTGGGAGAAGAGGCTCGAGGGGACGACGGCGCTGCCGGCGGAGCTGGGGTGGTTTCCGAAGGAGAAGCTGCAGGCGGGGTCGCCGCGGCTGGCGCCGCAGAGCGTGCGGGGGATGCGGATGCTGAAGCGCGGCTACCTGGCGCAGTACGAGGAAGGCAAGGCGGTGGTGGTGCCGGAGGAGACGGCGGCGGCGGCGCAGGCGCTGTTCGGGAAGCTGAAGGAGCGTTTTTCCCCGAATGCGGCGGCGCAGGCGGCCGATGAGGCGTTTACGGCCGAGGACCGGTACCTGGGGCGGATCTGCTTTTTCCGGAAGGGCACGAGAATCGGCGGCTGGACGAACGTGCCGGCGGAGCAGGATCCGGTGGAGTGGGCCAAGAAGCTGGCGGCGGTGATGCCGTAGGCGCAGGTTCCAGCGGATTCTCCCGCAAAGAATTCACCGCGAAAGGAGCGCCGGGGTCAGTGGACACCCGGGGTCTTTCCGAGAGAGCCGGCCGGAGTTTGATCTCAGACTGGAAAGACGGACTCCAGATGCGCCGTTCTATCCTCATTCCGCCACCTGCCGTTCCTGCCTTGAACGGATAGAGACGCCGCGGATCCGCGGGCCGGGGGCAGAGCGTGCCGCGGAGTGGGGCGAGAGTGCGACGGGATGCGGTGCGCTGACGATACCGGGCGGCTGCGGGGGCGGGTGGCAGGCGAAGGCCGGTGAGGCCGGGCGGGGAGCGGATGCCGTTGGACGTTGTGGCGGCGCCGATCGAGCGGATCGAAGCGAAAGAGACCGCGGGGACAATGCCCTAAGCCGCGGCCGATGCCGGCGAGGCGTCGATCGTCGTGGAACCGGGGGGGCGACGGGGCGGCGCCGGGGGCGCCCCGGGGTGCTTTGGGAGACGGGGGAGGGGGTGGCCGGGCCGGCGGTGCCGGTGGTGCTGCGGATCGGCGGGGTGGAGAGCGCGCGGACGGTGACAATCGCGGTGAAATGAGGCGGCTATAATCGGAATGTGAAGCTCCTCAAGTTGATACTCCCGGTGGCGCTCGTCGTGATGGCGGGCTGCAGCAAGAACATTCAGACGAACGATGCCGTGAAGGCGGGCGTGGTGAAGCACCTGACGCAGAACAGCGGGCTGAACCTGTCGGCCATGGACATCGAGGTGACGGCGGTGACCTTCAAGGACAACGAAGCCGAGGCGACGGTGGGGTTCAAGCCGAAGGGCGGCGGGGCGACATCGGGGATGTCGATGAAGTACACGCTGGAGAAGAAGGGCAGCGAGTGGGTGGTGAAGAAGAAGGCGGACAGCGGGATGGGGCACGGCATGGCGATGCCGGGCGGCGGGATGCCTTCTGACGGGGCGCACGGCACGGGGGCCGCGGCTCCGGCCGGGGCGATGCCCGCGGAACATCCGCCGGTGGGTGCGATGGGTGGAGGAAAGGCAGCGGAGCCGAAGAAGTGAAACGGGTGGCGGTCCTGGGCGGGGGACCGGCCGGCTCGATGGCGGCGGCGCGACTGGCGTCGTCGGGCCTCGAGACGATTATCCTGGACGAGAAGCTGGCGTGGGAGAAGCCCTGCGGCGGCGGGATCACGTACAAGGCCTACCGCCAATACCCGTTCCTGGTGGAGAACCCGACGCCGAAGAAGGCGGTGACGGAGACGACGCTATCGGAGCCGAAGGGCGGATCGGTGACGATGCGGCTGCGGCACCCGCTGCTGGTCTACTCCCGGCTGGATTTGAACCGGATGCTGCTGGACAGGGCGGAGGAGGCCGGGGCGCGGCTGGAGAAGGAGCGGGTGACGGGCCTGGAGCGGCAGGGCGAGGGATGGGCCGTGAAGACGAAGTCGGGGACGATCGACGCCGATTTCGTGGTAGTGGCGACGGGGGCGCGGAACACGCTGAAGAACGTGGGGACGGAGTGGTCGGCGGCGGACACGATGTGCGCGATGGGGTACTGGGTGCCGGGGGAGCGAGCGGGGATCGACATCCAGTTTTTCCCGAACTTTGAAGGCTACATCTGGGTATTCCCGCGGTGCGGGCACCTGTCGGTGGGGATCTGCGCGAAGGGGGAGCCGTCGGCGAAGGTGCGGGAGCGGCTGCACCGGTACATGGAAGAGCGAGAGATTTCGCGGGAGGGGGCGACGTTTTACGGGCACGTCATTCCGGCGCTGGAGCGGCCGTCGTGGCGGAGCAACCGGGTGAGCGGCGAGGGGTGGGTGGCGGTGGGCGACGCGGCGGGTCTGGTGGACCCGGTGACGGGGGAAGGGCTGTACTACGCGATCCGGTCGGGCGACCTGGCGGCGGAGGCGGTGCTGAACGAGCAGCACGAGCCGGGGCAGCGGCACACGCTGTACCGTTCGCTGATCCACGGCGAGTTCATCGAAGACCTGACGTTCGGGGCGGGGCTGGCCAAGCGGTTTTTCATCCAGCAGATCGTGTTTACGAGCGTGCCGGCGCGGATGATCGAGCTGATGCGGCACAGCCCGCGGATGCGGGAGATCGTGCAGGACCTGTTCGCCGGGACGCAAGGGTACCTGGACCTGAAAGAGCGGATGCTGACCAATCTGAACG
>DAHVTI010000221.1 GCA_027324255.1 Bryobacterales bacterium
ATCGACGCCGCCGTCCTCGCCGACTACTGGCTCGCACTCCTCCCCGATGCGGACTCGCAGTCCCTGGAGGAGCACCTCTTCGCCTGTGACGAATGCGGCGCGCGCCTCCGCGAAATCGTCGCCTTGGCCGATGGCGTCCGCCGCCTCGCCCGCGAAGGCTCCCTCCGCCTCGTCGTCAGCGACGCTTTTCTCCAATGCGCCGCCGCGGCGGGCCTCCACGTCCGCGAATATGCCCCCCCTCCCGGCGGCGGCGTCCAGTGCACGGTCACCGCCTCTGACGACATCGTCGCCCGCCTCTCCGCCGGCCTCGGCGCTGCGCGCCGCATCGATCTCTGCCTCTGCGACGAACGCGGCGTCGAACAGATCCGCCTCTCCGGCGTCCCCGTCCGCTCCGGCGCGGGCGGCCTCATCTACCAGGAGTCGATGGCCTTCGCCAAGGCCGCGCCCACCATGACCATGATCGCCCGGCTCCTCGCCGTCGACGAATCAGGCGCCGAACGCCTGCTTGGCGAGTACACGTTCCATCACACCCGCTCCCTCCCCGGTCCCGGCGCCTGGTAAGCCGCCTCCCCTTCCGAGCCCTGCATGCAGCCCGCCGGCTCCGCCCCATGAAAAAGGCCGGAGCGGTTCTCGCCGCTCCGGCGCCACAGTTGAATCTCGTATCTGCTCAGGCGCGGACTTCCCTCTACTCCAGCAGCCGCACGCCCATGTACAGGCTGCCGAACAGCAGGACGGATACCACCGCCACGAGCACGTGCTTCAACAGCCGCTCCCTCGGTGTCGTCACCTCTTCTTCGTCGTGCTTCATCTGCTCGTCGAGTGATTCGAACATGGGATTTTGCCTCCTGTATGGGTTTTCCCGGCCGCAATAGCTCATCTCATCGCAGCCTTAGTTTACTCTCCTTTTTCGCCAATGCAACCATTTTGTTCGCCCCAAACTGCCAATTAATCCCGCCGCCCTGCCAGCCGTCCGCCCTGCCGTCGTTTCCCCGCCCCCTCGGCCCCTTCCGGACGGTGCCCCCGGACGCACCGAGAGGCGGGGTATCCCCTCGCTTGCGGTTCACGGCCGTTGCCGAAGCCTTCCCTGTGCGCGATGCACTGCGCATTCGTTGCCTTGCGCTTCAGGCTTCTTCCGGCCGCTCAACAGCGAACCCAAGCGGAGAACCCCCGCCTCTCATCAAGGCCGGGTTCCATTTCCTTCTCCTGCTCCCGAAGGAGTCTCGGTGTTCTTTCTCTCTGGAAGTCCTATTTCCTTGACTTCCGCTTCCATGCTAATGGACTTGCCGGAATTGTCAATAGATATTTTCCCGCTCGCGGCCGGCTGGCCCTTTCTCTCCTCCTCACCCCACGTCCGTGTGCCGCTCGATCCCCAACTCCCGCAGCTTCTCCTGCAGGCTCTGCCGCGCCATCCCGATCACGGACGCCGTCCGCGTCACGTTGCCCCCGTGCTCCCGCAGCTTCCGCGTCAGGAACTCCGTCTCGAACCGCCGCCGCGCCTCCCGCAACTCGTCGCACGCATACAGCCGCTCGTACTCCCCCTGCGCCGCACGCCCCGCGGGCCCGATAGCCAGGGTCGCCTCCTCCGCCGTAATCGAGGCCCGCGTCCCCAGCACGAACAGCTTCTCCAGCACGCTTCGCAACTGCCGTACGTTCCCCGGCCACGGCGCCTCCTGCAGCCGGCTCATCGCCCCCGCTGTCAGCTCCGCTCCCGGCCGCCCGTACTTCTTCTGCAACTCTTTCCAGTACGCCCCCGCAATCACCGGCACGTCCTCCGGCCGCCGCCGCAGCGGCGGAATGGATAGTGCCACGCCCGACAGCCGGAAGTAAAGGTCCTCCCGGAAACGCCCCTCCCTCATCGCCGCATCGATGTCCCGGTTCGTCGCGCTCACCAGCCGGAGATCCACCCGGATCTGCCTGTTCCCTCCCAGCCGCTCCACCACCCCCGTCTCCACCGCCCGCAATATCTTGGCCTGCGTCCCCGGCGCCATCTCCCCGATCTCGTCCAGGAACAGCGTACCCCGATGCGCCTGCTCGAATCGCCCGGCGCGCGCCGTCAGCGCGTTCGTGAACGCCCCCTTCTCGTACCCGAACAGCTCGCTCTCCACCAGGTGCTCCGGCAGCGCCGCGCAGTTCAGCGCCACAAAAGGCTCCCGCGCCCGCGGGCTCCGCGCGTGGATCTCCCGCGCCAGCATGTCTTTCCCCGTCCCGCTCTCTCCCAGCACCAGCACCGGCAGGTCCGATTGCGCAATCCGCTCCGCCGTCAGGAACAGCTCCTGCATGCTCGCCGACGCCGCCACCATCTGCCCGAACTGCCCCTCCCCCGCCAGCCGGTCCCGCAGCCCCAGCACCTCGCTCCGCAGCGACTGCCTCTCCAGTGCCCGCCGCAGCGTCATCCGCAGTTCGTCCACGTCGTAAGGCTTCGCCAGGTAATCGTATGCGCCCAGCTTCATCGCCTCCACGGCCGTCCGCTCGGACCCGTGCGCCGTCACCATGATCACCGCCGCGCCCTCGCCCGCTTCGTGCAGCTCCTGCAGCCAGCTCAGCCCGTCCTCCCCCGGCAGCCCGTAGTCCAGCAGGATCACCTCCGGCCGCTCTTCCTCCAGCAGCAGCCGCGCCTCCCGGATGCAGCCCGCCTCCACCGCCCGGCACTGCTGCTCCACCACCCGGCGCAGCGCAAACCGCGCCGCCGGCTCGTCGTCCACAATCAGCACCGTCGGGGCCATGCGTGTCCGCTCCAGTATAGAAGAACGGGTCTCTTAAGCAAGCGCGGAAGGGCCGGCTCCTCCGCCCTGCTGGTCCTCACTCCACCGCCTGGTACACCAGCGTCTCGAACCTGTTCAGGATCCCCGTGTCAAACGGCATCCACTGCATGAACAACAGCAGCGCCAGCTTTTCCTTCCGGTCCACCCGGAACCGCGTCGACGCCGCCCCGTCCCACCCGAACAGCCCTTGGCTCGCCGGCCGCCCGGACTTCTCCGGCGCAATCCGCACCGCCCCGCCCAGCCCGAAACCGTCCGAATCGTCCCCGCCCGTCGTCGGCCGCTGGAGCCCCGTCAGGTGGTTCATCATCATCAGGTCCACCGTTTTGCGCCCCAGCAGCCGAGCCCCGTTCAGCTCCCCGCCGTTCGCCAGCATCTGCGCGAACCGCGCGTAATCCCCGATCGTCGAAAACAGCCCCATTCCGCCGAACGGCACCCCCTTCGCCTCCAGCCCGTCCGTCGCCGTCACTTTCCCGTCACGCAAGCTGTAGATCTTCGCCAGCCGCGCCCGCTTTTCTTCCGGCAGTACGAAATGCGTGTCCGTCATCTTCAGCGGGTTCAGGATCCGCTCCTGCACGAACCGGTCGAACGGCATCCCGGAGACCACCTCCACCAGGTAGCCCGACACGTCGAGCGCCACGGAGTACTCGTACTTCACCCCGGGGCTCGCAATCAGAGGCAGCTTCGCCACCCGCCCGATGAACTCCTTCAGCGACCCTACGTCGAATATCTTCGCCTTCGCGTACAGCGCGCCCACGTTGTCGTTGCCCCACCCGTACGTCAGCCCCGACGTGTGCGTCAGCAGGTGCTTCACCGTCATCGGCCGCTCCGGCGCCGCCAGCTCCGGCTTCTCCACCGTCCCGCCCTTGTACACCTTCAGATCCTGGAACTCGGGAATGAACCGGTCCACGCGGTCGGAGAGCGCCAGATTCCCCTCCTCCACCAGCATCATCACGGCCACGCTCGTCATCGGCTTGGTCATCGAGTAGATCCGGCAGATGGTGTCTTTCTCCATCGGCAGGTGCTTCTCCGCGTCGCGCTCCCCATATGCCCGCCAGTCCACAATCCGCCCGTTGCGCACCACCATCGTGACCGCCCCCGGCGGCCGCCCCGCCTTCGTCACCTGCTCGAAGGACGCGTGCAGCCGCTTCAGCCGCTCCGCTGAAATCCCCTCTTTCTCCGGAGACGACAAAGGCAGCGGCTGCGCCTGCAGACAGCCCGCCAGAAAAACCAGACCGAGAAATTTCCGCATCCCGGTAGTATATCCTCCGCTCCGCCTTGGCTCTCCCCAACGGGGATTCCCTCTCGCCCCCCGCCCGTGTACACTGCTTCCGACCGCCACACCCCTATGACGGCGACCGATGTTTTTCTTGCCGGCCTCGTCCACCTGTGCCGCCTCGCCGGCGCCGGGCTCCTCCTCTACCTCGCCTGGGAACTCCGCGGCCGCCGCCAGTTCCCCCTCCTCCTCGCCGCCGCCGCCGGCGCCCTCAGCCTCGGCCTCCGCGAAGCCGTCTCTTTCGCCGCCCTCTATTCGGAAACCGCCGCCGCGCCCCCTCTCTCCTCCCACCCCGAACTCGCCGCCCTCGACGCCGCCACCCTTGCCGCCCTCCTTGCCTGGGCCCTCTCCGCCTCAGGCGTCCCCCAGCCCTGGTTCTGGGTACCCCTCGCCGCCGCCCTGCCTGTCTTCCGTCCCTTCTACTCCCCCATCGCCGCCTCCGCCGCTCTTGCCGCCTCCGCTGTCCTCTTCCTGGGTCCCGCCGCCCGCGCCCAGCGCCATCCCACCGAACGCCTCTTCTTCCGCGGTTTCGCCGCGGCCTGTGCCTCCTCGGCCGCCGTCCTCCTCCTCCCCCTCGCCCCCAATCTCCGCGACGCTCTCTTCGCCGCCGTCTCCCTCGCCCTCCCCCTCGCCTTCACCTTCTGGATGGTCCGCCGCAACGTCTTCGGCCTCCGGCCCTCCCGCCGCTTTACCTTCCTCGCCGCCGTCGGGCTCCTCTCCTCTCTCTACCTCTTTGTCGTCCAGCGCGTCGCCGACGAGCTCTCCATCAGCTACGGCCACTCCCGATCCCTCGTCGAAGTCATCCTCATCATGGCCGCCGCCATCTTCTGGATGCCCCTCTATGAATGGATGAGCCGCCGCATGGCCCGCCGCGGCCAGTTCCTCCAGGACTTCACTGAAAAGGTCATCGAACAGGCCGCCTCCCGCCTGGAGCCCCAGGAGCAGATCGACTTCCTCGCCGCCGGCCTCCAGGCCACCCTCGGCTGCCGCCGCCTCCTGCTCCTCAGCCGCCGCCGCGGCATCCGCCAGGGCGCCGCCGGCGCCGCCTCCCCGCTCCCGCCCGAAGACGCCGCCACTCTCCTCCAGGGCCTCGAGAACTTCTGGGATCCCCTCATCCACTCCACCTCCGCGTCCCCCGCCCACCGCGATTGGCTGGAACGCACGGGCTTCCACTACCTCCTCCCCCTCCGCCACGAAAACTCCGTCGCCGGTGCCCTCCTCCTCGACGTCTCCCCTCGCCGCTTCCTCACCGATATCGATGCCATGTTCCCCTCCATGGCCCGCGAAGTCAGCCTCCTCCTCGTCTCCACCGGCCTCGCCGAAGACAAGCTCGAAATGGAAAAGGCCCTCGCCGCCCAGGAAGCCCGCGCCATCATCGGCGACCTCACCGCCACCATCGCCCACGAAATCAAGAACCCCCTCAGCAACATCCGCGCCCTCTGCCAACTCATCCTCGAGGACGAATCCGTCGTCGTCACCTACGCCCGCGACCTCGAATTCGTCATCAGCGAAACCCGCCGCCTCAACGCCTCCGTCGTCCAACTCCTCGAATACGCCGCCCAGCCCGCCGGCGAGCCTGTCGAAGTCGATCTCTCCGCCCTCCTCCGCCGCGCCGCCGCCTCCGTCGAAATCACCGCCGCCTCCGCCGGCCTCACCGTCGAGCGGGACATCCAGCCGGACCTCCTCCTCCCCGCCGCCGACCCCCGCAGCGTCGAACAGATCGTCCTCAACCTCGTCTCCAACGCCGTCCAGGCCTCCCCCCGCGGCGCCTCCATCCGTATCGCCGCCTGCCGCCGCAACGACGTCCTCCTCTTCAGCGTCCGCGATCAGGGTGCCGGCGTCCCCCCCGAACTCCGCGAAAAGATCTTCCAGCCCTACTTCACCACCCGCCAGAGCGGCACCGGCCTCGGCCTCGCCATCGTCGTCAAGAACCTCCGCCGCCTCGGCGGCGCCATCCGCCTCGAAAGCCCCGCCGCAGGCGGCCTCGGCTCGGAATTCTCCGTCACCCTGCCCCTGGAGCGCCCCCGATGATCCGCACGCTCCTCCTCCTGATTCTCGCCGCCGGTCCACTCGCCGCCCAGCCCCCCGACTGGGCCGCCCAGGCCCGCCCCGTCCTCGCCGAGCTCTACTCCCTCAACCACGACCGCGCCGAGCAGCTCTCCCTCGACCTCATCCATCAGCACCCCGGCGAACCCCTCGGCTACGCCCTCCTCGCCCGCACCCTCTGGGCCCGCATCCTCAACAACGAGCAGGCCCTCAACGCCGAGCGCTTCTTTAGCGTCCCCGCCCCCTGGCGCTCCAGCCCCCTCGCCCGCAAGGTGCCTCCCGATCTCCGCACCCGCTTCCTCGACTCCAGCCGCAAGGCGATCGATCTCGCCCGCGCCCGCCTCCATTCCAGCCCGGACCACCGCCCCTCTCTCCTCATCCTCGGCTTCACCTACGTCAACCTCGCCGGCTTCGAATGGGCTGTCGAAGGCCGCCTCTGGCAGGCCTTCCGCTCCGGCGAGCACGCCGTCGACGCCCACCGGCGCCTCCTCTCTCTCGAGCCCTCCTGGGGCGATCCCCGCCTCGCCAACGGCGTCGCCCTCTACCTCGCCAACACCCTCCCCTGGCGCGTACGCTGGCTCGCTATCCTGTTCGGCTTCGCCGGCGGCCGCGAGCGCGGCAAGCGCGAAATCGAGATCGCCGCCCGCACCGGCTTCCTCCTCGATGACGACGCCCGCACTATGCTGGTCCTCCTCTACCAGCGCGATGCCCAGTTTGACCTCGCCCGTCCCATCCTCGCCGGCCTCCATGCCCGCTACCCCCGCAACTTCATCGTCGAAATGGAGCAGGCCAGCCTCGAAATGCGCGCCGCCCGCCCCGCCGATGCCCTCGCCATCTACCGCCGCATCCTCGCCAAGGCCGCCGCCGCTCGCGACGGCTACGAGCGCATCCTCCGTCCCGGCCTCTACTACAACACCGGCCTCGCCGCCCGCGCCTCCGGCAGCCTCGAGGAAGCCGCCGCCTTCTTCCGCGCCTCCCTCTCCCACCCCACCGCTACTGCCGGCCTCTCCCAACTCGAACTCGGCAAGACTCTCGACCTCCTCGGCCGCCGCGATGAAGCCAAGGCCGCCTATGCCCAAGCCGCCGCCTCCCCCGACGTCAGCGGCTCACGCGACCAGGCGCAGCGCTACCTCCGCGCCCCTTTCAACCGCGCCCGCTGACGCGGCCTCCTTCCCCACCCGCCAGCCGCCTTAGTCGAACTCCAGCGTGGACCTTTCCAGCACTCCGGCCGCTTCACCCGGAACGACGGCCGTGCCGCCGGTTCCCCCCCACCTCCTCCGCACCCCGTAGGTCTCCGCGTCCACCCCCGGCCGCCCGCTCTCCTCTTCCGCCTTGAGCAGCGGCATGATCGGCCCCGGGCCCTCCGCCTCCACAATCTCCCACCGCTTCGCCCCCGGCGCCGTATACTGATTCTCCACTCTCGCCGCCGCCTGCCCGTTCGACAGCCCCGCTGCCAGCATCAGCAGCGCCACCGCCCGCGGCGCCGGCTGCGCCGCCCACCCAAACGCCCCGCGCCAGAGCAGGCATGCCACCGCCCCCCACGGCCCGTACCGCTTCGCCGCTTCCCTCTCCGGCCCGCCCGGCGCCGTGTTCACCTGCCACCACATCCGTCCGATGTCCCGCCAGTTCCGCGGCTCGAAACACTTCTGTACCAGGTAGTAGCAGGAGTACAGGCACCCCTCGCACCTCCTCCGCTGCTCTTTGCTCACCATTGCCCGCTTCGCCGCAAACTCCGGCTCCAGCACGTTCAGCGGCGTCGCGCTCGGCTGATCCTGGCACAGCCAGTAATCCCCGTTCGGCTTCACGTCGAAAAACAGGTCCCCCGCCAGGCACCCCCAGTCGAACCGTTCCTCCCGGTACTGCTGCTCCGCCCCGCTGTTGTAAAACTCCGCCCGCAGCCGCGTCTCCGATTTCGCCGTAGTCAGGTAGTCCGGCCGGCACTTCCGAGCCCCGTTCGTCCGCAGCGCCCCCTCTCCCACCACCACCGGGTTCAGCCACACCCGCGCCTTCGGGTAGTGCTCCTCGCAGTACGCTAGAATCTCCTCTACCTCCTCGCGGTTCGTCTCTGAAATCGTCGCGTTCACCGTCAGGCGCTTCCCCGCGGGCAGGTGGTCGTTCAGATATTTCAGCGTCGCCAGGATCGGCGACCCCACGTGGCTGAACGGCAGGTCGTGCCCCTTCACACCGTCCAGCGAGATTCCGATCTCATCCACCCTCGACCGCAGCAGCCGCTCGTACTTCGCCCTCGCCATCGTCCCGTTCGACGTTAGCTTCACGTACAGGCCCCTGCCCGCGGCGTAGTCGATGATCTCGTCGAAGTCGTCCCGCAATAGCGGCTCGCCGCCTCCGCTGATGCTGACCACCGCCACTCCCGTCTTGTCCAGCGCGTCCACCACCCTCTTCATCCCCGCCGTGTCCAGTTCCTCGAAGCGCCTCTCCGTCACGTGGCAGAAGCGGCACCTCAGGTTGCACCGGTGCGTCAGTGCCAGGTGTGCGAAATACGGCCGCTTGCGGAAGATCAGGTTCCTGAAGGTCCGGCGGAAGAATTTGCTCGTCATGGAGAGACTCCTCGCACCCCATGGCTGCAACCCGTTCACCAACGCCGGCACGCTGCAAACAAACCACTTCCTTTCCCCGTCCCGTCCTCCGCCGCCAGCCCGTCCTTGCACCCTGTCAGCCGCAACTGGCTGTTCTCGCGCAAACCTCCCGTCCATGAGGCCGCACTGCCTCCCCATGCCGGTCCTCGCCGTCCGCCTGCTCTCGCTGCCGGCCTACAGCGCGTGCTGCTCCAGCACGGCCCTCAACTGGCTCGGCGGCATCAGGTTGGTCACTGAGGCTTTCCCGGTGCCCGGATAGAACTTCACCACCTCGATCGTCACCGATGCCGTCCGCTGATCCTCCACCATCTCCGTCTGGGTGCCTCCAGGCACAGCCTTCGTGATGGGCATCAGCGCCGGGACGTATTTGGCGTTGATCACGCCCTTCTTTCGCAGTTTCGTGAAGGTGAACGTGATCGTCTTTTGCAGATAAAAGGACCAGTCGCCCCCGCGTCCCGCACGCCGAAGACGCACCCCTGCGGATGGATGCAGTCGATACGCAGGCTCTTCAACTTCGAGTCCTGCAGGAATCTGTCGTACATCATGGCCTCCGACGTCGTCTTCGTGAAGGCCCGGTTGATGTAATCCTCCTTGTGCACCCCGGAAATCGGGCCCTGCGCGCCATTCTTCGCCAGCTCCTTCTCGAACAGCCCGCTCCAATGCAGCCGCGAGTTCCCCAAATGGAAGGCGTTTTCGTCCACCTCCGGCCTCGACCTCGCCGACGCCGTTCCACCGTGCGTCACGATCGGCGCTTTCGGATCGCCCGCCACCATCACCGAGCACCCTGAAATGGCTGCCGTGAAAAACAGGTCCGGGTCCAGATATCTTCGTCCATCGGGCCGGGCCGGAATTCTCGGCGGCAACTGCATCTTCGTCAGGTGGTTCGAAGCCCAGGGCAGGAACCAGCAGGCGATGTAGCTGTCGTCCGTCCCAATTCGCAATGTCCTTCTGAAGCCCCAGATAATCCTGCGGGAAGACCGAGTGGGTCTTCATGAACTCCAGCGGGGTCAGTTCCAGTTCTTGGTCCAGCGGTGACTTGGCCAGGTTTCATCACAAAATCGAAATTCTTCCGCCGGAAACCGCACGCCGCCCTCCCTACAGCGTCCAGTCCCCCTTCACCTTCTTCCCCGTCACCGCCCCGTCCAGCCGCAGCAGCCCCGCCAGCAGGAACCCCGCCCCCGTCTTGGCTTCGTAATAAGGATCCCCGGGCAGCCTCACAAACATCCCGTTCTCCCCCTCCTGCCGCCAGTACCGCTCCACCGCCAGCCTCGCATACCGCTCCGCCTGCTGCCGCCACCCGCCCCGCGGCTCCAGCCCGTCCAGGTCCATCATCAGGTTCACCGCGATCCCCAACCCTTCAATCGACGCATTCCCCGGCACCTCCGTCCCCGCGGCCGCCCGCGCCACCCGCCGCGCCGCGTCCACCATCAGCGCGTCCCCGTCCACCGCCGCAAAATATGCCGCAATCCTCCCATACGGCAACAACTCGTTCTCCCCGTACGCAAAATGCCACGGCGCCGCCAGCCCATCTCCCGCCGCCGTCCCGTTCAGCCACAGCGCCGTCCGCCATCCCCCTCGCCCCGCGTCATACGCCCGCTCCTCCCACGCATGCACCAGCGCCCGCGCCCGCTCCCGGAACACTCTCTCCCGGGGCGCCAGCGCCGCCGTCTTCCGCAGCCAGTACGCCAGTTGCGCCATCCCGCCCGACGCCATCTTCGACCCCTCCCGCGGGTCCCCAATGCAGCTCAGCGTCAACCCCGTCTTCCCGTCCCGCCGGTCCCAATACAGCCCCGCCTCCCCCACCGCCCAGTCCAGCCACCGCCGCTCCCCTGTCTTCGAGTACAAAAACGCCCACGAGTACGCGTACTCCGCCGAATGCTTGATCCACGGCTGCGCGCCCTTCTCTCTCTGGTGCTCGGCCCGCTCCCACGCTGCGTGCCGGTTGTACAGCGTTCCCGGCCGGTCCTCGAAGTGGTGGTACTTCAGCCCCTCGATCGCCCGCGCCGTCGCCTTCGCGTTCACCGCCCACAGCAGATCCCACGGCGCCGACCACTCCAGCAATTCGTGATTCTTCCGCTCCACCGCCACCCCGTCCCGGAAGAAGTCGTAGTACAGATGCTCGCCCCACGCCAGCAGCCCCGTCGCCGGGCTTTGGCAGTTCTCCAGGAACCACCGCACGTACCCGTCCGCCGCCCGCCGGTACCGCGCCTCCCCCGTCGCCTCCGTCAGCGCCCCGAACACCCTCAGCGTCGTGCTGTCGTGATACAGGTTCGCCCCGCCCACCGCCCTGTCGCTCTCCCGGATCCCCGGCGCTGCCGGCACGCCCGCCCGCGGCACGCTCCAGTCCCGCGTGTCGATCACCCCCGCCCAGGCCGGCGTCTCCTTCGCCCCGCACCTGTCCAGCCCCACCCTCAGCAGCGTGTCCGCAAACACCCGCACCTTCTCCATCCACGGCGTCTCCGCCTTCTTTGCCCCGGCCGCGAGCCCCGGAGCCAGCGCCACAAACTCTCTTCTCCGCATCATTGCCGCCTTCCACCCTACACCCGTCTCCACTTCCAATAAAATGGGAGCGCCCTTTCAAAACCGCCATGTCTCCCAGAATCCTCGCCGTCCTCCTCGCCGCCGCCCTCCCGGCCCTGGCCCAGCAACCCCTCTCCGCCACCCTCTCCATCCGCGCCGGCGAGTCCGGCCCCCAGGTCAACCGCCAGATCTTCGGCCAGTTCGCTGAGCACCTCGGCGCCGGCATCTACGGCGGCATCTGGGTCGGAGAGAACTCCAAAATCCCCAACACCCGCGGCTACCGCAACGACGTCCTCCAGGCCCTGCGCGACCTCAAGGTCCCCGTCATCCGCTGGCCCGGCGGCTGCTTCGCCGACGAATACAACTGGCGCGAAGGCGTCGGCCCCCGCGACAAACGCCCCGTCAAGATCAATACCCACTGGGGCGGCGTCACCGAGCCCAACTCCTTCGGCACCCACGAATTTCTCGACTTCGCCGAGCTACTCGGCGCCGAGGCCTACATCAGCGGCAACGTCGGCTCCGCCCCGCCCCGTGAGCTCGCCGAATGGGTCGAATACGTCACCTCCCCCGCCGGCTCCCTCGCCTCCGAGCGCGCCGCCAACGGCCGCAAGGACCCGTGGACCCTCCCCTACATCGGCCTCGGCAACGAACTCTGGGGCTGCGGCGGCAACATGCGCGCCGAATATGCCGCCGACGTCACCCGCCGCTACTCCACCTTCATCAAGGTGCCCGCCGGCGTCCGCATCCGCAAAGCCGCCTCAGGCCCCAACGCCGAAGATACCCACTGGATGGAAGTCATGATGCGCGACGCCGGCCGCTCCTTCAACGCCATCGGCCTCCACTACTACACCATCACCCGCAACTGGCGCCAGAAGGGCTCCGCCACCGCCTTCGACGAGTCCGAGTACGCCCGCACCCTCCAGCAGACCCTCCGCATGGACGACCTCATCGCCCGCCACTCCGCCATCATGGATAAGTACGATCCCCAGAAGCGCGTATGGCTGGCCGTCGACGAATGGGGCACCTGGTACGATGTCGAGCCCGGCACCAACCCCGGCTTCCTCTACCAGCAGAACACCCTCCGCGACGCCCTCGTCGCCGCCCTCAACATCGGCATCTTCACCAAACACGCCGGCCGCGTCAAAATGGCCAACATCGCCCAGATGGTCAACGTCCTCCAAGCCATGATCCTCACCAAGGAAGACAGGATGCTCCTCACCCCCACCTATCACGTCTTCGAGATGTTCAAGGCCTACCAGGACGCCACGGCTCTGCCCCTCGAACTGAAGTCCCCCTGGTACAGCAGCGAGGCCTCCAACATCCCCGCCGTCCACGCCTCCGCCGTCCGCGGCCAGGACGGCCGCCTCCACGTCGGCCTCGTCAACGTCGATCCCCATCACTCCGTCGCCCTCTCCGCCGCCCTCGCCGGCGCCGCCCCCAAGGCGGTCACCGGCCGCATTCTCACGGCCCCTGCCATCGACTCTCACAACACGTTCGAAGCCCCCGCCGGCGTCCGCCCGGCCCCCTTCACCTCGGCCGCTCTCGAATCCGGCGCCCTCAAAGTCGTCCTGCCCCCCCGCTCCGTCGTCATGCTCGATCTGCAATAGCCGCTCGGCCCGCCGCACCGGCCAGCCCAACCCCGGGAACTCGCTCTGCGGCGACACCCCTCCTGCTTCCCGCAGAGCGGAAACCGGCATGGCGCCCGCGCACAGCATCAGGGCAGAGTCGCAAGCGATGGCCCCCTGCAACCCAGCCACATCAGGACCTCCGCCTGCGCCAGACACCCAGGCCAATTCAAGTTCCAGTCCGGAACCTGCCGCCTATCCCTCGCCGGAGCAGCCGCGGTCAGTCCTGGGCGCCGGCCGGCCTTCACCCCGGCACGGCCGCCATATCCTCATCCGTCATTGCCGGAGTGCTCTCAATCGAAAGGAGGTCCGCCCACTCCGCGGTCCACCTGGCCAGCGCCGTCGCGTCGTTCGTCTCCGCAATCACCACCGCCCCGGACCCGTCAGCCCGGCGCCACCTCCCACCCATCCTCACGCCCCCCGGCCTGACGATGTCGACGCGCGGGCGGTTGACCTCCCGCCGCGTCGTCGACCATCTCGCCCTGCCCACTTCCGCCGCCTACCGCCTGCTCTACGGCGAGTATGCCGACCGCGGCTTCCTCGACATCGACTCCCGCTTCCGCCTCCGCGCCGTCGAGCCCATCCGCCGCCAGGGCCAGTTCGCCGGCTACCTGACGTCGTTCTATCTCCTCCACACCGCGCCCGGCGGAGGCGCCACCGTCTCCGCCGGCCACTCCGAAGCCAATGTCCGATCCGTCATCACCCGCGGCCCGGCGCCCGACCACGAACTCCTCCACCTGTCCCCCCGGGCCACACACGTCCGCTTCTTCTTCCGCACCTGGTCCGTCAGCGGCGACCGCCGCATCGCGCTGCTCGCCGCCTCTTCTCCCGAAGCCCTCGACCGGGCCGCCGCGGAGTTCGAGGCCGGTCCCGAGTCCTATTGCGCCGGCGCCGCGCGGCACGGCGACGCCTGCTTCTCCGTGCCCCGCGACATGGTCATCGGCCCCGAGCTGCGTGTGCGCGTCAACGGCCGCGACGAGTTCGCACCCGTCGGCGGCAACGTCGGCGACCTGCTCCGCGCCATGGAGATTCGCGATCCCCTCAAGAAGCTGGCCACGCTCCGCATCCGCCGCCCCTTTGAAGGCGCAATGCGGCCCGTCGAGTTCGACCCCGCCAGCCCCGCCATCCTCGGCCTCGTCCTCGTCGGCGGCGAAGAGCTTACCTGGTGAGCTTCCACCGCCGGAAGCCGGCCGTATTGAAGAAGCTGCCGAAGCCGATCCGGCCCGCCCCCAGGCTCAGATCGATCCCCTTCAGCGACGGGCTCGTCTGGCCGTCCACCCACGCCTCCACCAGCCCCTTCGAGGCGTCGTAGACCACCTTCACCTTGTGCCAGTCCTCGCTCAGCAGCGTCCCCGGCCCTTCCTTCGGGCTGATGCGTACCCGGTCTCCGCCGTAACAGTGGAAGATGCCGTTGTGTACCTCCACCTTCCCCGCCGCGTCGTCGGACAGGTGGACGTAGTTAAAATAGCCGTCCCTCTGCCACGCGTAGACCAGGATCAGCGAGCCCTTCGGCTTCGACCGCTGCACCTCCACTTCCAGCGTGAATTTGCCCAGCGGCTCCATCTCCGCCAGCGCGAACTGAATGGGGCGGCGCGGGTCGGCCTGCTGCGGCCGGGCCGTCACCAACTGCACTTCATCGCCCTCCACTTTCCAATCGGCGGCCTGGATCACCTGCCACTGGCTGCCGAAGGCGGAGATCTTCTCCGCCAGCGGCGGCGTCTTCGGCTTGGCGGTCTGCCCACGGAGGGTGGCGGCACTCAGGAGCGGGGCGGCGAGGAAACTGCGGCGGTGCATGCGTTCATCATAAACGCCCGCAGCCTCGCCCGGTAAGCCTCCGGATGCACGAAGTGCAGGTCGTTGTGGTGCCCGCCCTCCACCGTCCAGTGCGACTTCGGCCCCGGCGCGGCCCGGTACAGATCCATGCCCAGGTCGTAGTCGATCACTTCATCCCGGTCGCCGTGGATGACCAGTAGCGGCGCGCGGACGTTCCCGATCCTCGCCAGCGAATCGAACCCCCACACCAGCGCCGGGCCCAGCACCGGCAGCACACGCGCCGCCACGGCCCGCGCCGACGGAAACGGCGCCTCCAGCACCACGCCCGCGCACGTCCGCCGCGCGGCCAGTTCCACCGCCACCGCCGCACCCAGGGATTCTCCCACCAGGATGATCCGGTCCTCGCCCCATCCCTTCCCCCTCAGCCACTCGTAACCCGCCTCGGCGTCGCGATACAGGCCCCGCTCCGTCGGCCGCCCTTCGCTCCGCCCGTACCCGCGGTAGTCGAGCACCAGCACCGACGCGCCCGCCGCCGCCAGATCTTCCATCGCTCCGGCCCGGTGCGATACGTTGCCCGCGTTGCCGTGCAGGAACAGCACCGCCGCCTGCGCTCCCTCCGCCCGCTTCCACCACCCGTGCAGCCGCGCTCCGTCCGCCTCCATCCAGGCATCCTCCGCCCCCACCCGCTGCCGCTCCTCCCAATCCCCGCCCGGGTATTTCATCGGAAAGTAGGCGCTGCGGTTCGCCATCCAGGCCAGCAGGGCCCACCCCGCCACCGCCGTCACGGCCACGAATCGCGCATCCATGCAACCGCACCTCCTCATCATGCATCCAACCCGACGAGAGGGGCACTACGATGTCCGGCTCCATGTTACCGCTTTGGGAGCGAGTTTCCCGTGGCTGGTGCAGGGCCTTCCACCGGCAGCCGATGTGGCCCGTCAACGGCTTCTACCGCTGCCCGCAATGCCTCCGCACCTACCCCGTCCCCTGGGCCAACCGCAACTACGCGCCGCAACCCGTCCAGCGCCAGGGCGAAGTTCACATCCCGCAAAAGCGTCCTCGCGTCATCAGCATCTCCAGGACGGCGGGCAAGACCGCCTGATTCGCCCGCGCCTCACGCTCCCGGCCGGCCAGTGACTACTTCTTCCCTGCCTTCGGCTCCGTCACCGGCTTGTGCATCTTCAGCCACTCCTGTCCTTCTTTCGTGGCGAAGAAGTCCATCCACACGTAGTGCAGCCTGTTGCCCGCCGCCACCTCCGCGCCGTGGCTGGAGCCTGTCGGAATGTGCAGGATCGACAAGGGCGCTAGATTCGCCCGCATGCCGTCGGCGATCACCGTGATGTCGTTGTCTTTCAGCCCCAGGAACAACTGCTCGAGCATCGCATGGCGGTGCGCCCCCACCTGGTCCGGCCCGGTCGTCTCCACCGTCCCCATCGCCACCCGCGGCACGAAGTTTTCCGGCAGCAGCGTGCGGCTCACCGTCTTGCTGCTCTTGATCGCCTCCCCGTACTTCGGGCAGTCGCTGAACTTCATCACGTGCGGCGCCGCGTTGTTCTGCGCGAACTTCTTCAACTCCGCCCGGTCCGCCGCGCTCACCTCGTGCCGCACGCGCAACGCCTGCAGTCGCTCGCCCGCCGCCACGTCGCATACTGTTTCCACGTCCTGCCGCGCCGGCTCCACGTTGCTTCGCCGGACCCGCGGTCGTCACCAGGTCCGTCGCCACCTCCGGAATCGCCCCCGCCAGCACGGCCCGGATCACGACCTTGCCGGGCGCGCCTTCCACCCCCAGCTTCACCACCGGGATCTGCGCCGCGCCCAGCGCCGCCAAAGGCAGGAGCGCGGCCGCGAGCAGGCCCGCCCGCTTCGAGTTCACACGGATTCTTCCTGGCACAGGCACCATTCTATGCCAGGCCGCCCGGACCGCCCCGCTACGCGTTCCGCAGCCAGTTGTGGAGGCCCGTCGCCGCCTTGCGGCCTTCCGCGATCGCCCATACCACAAGCGATTGCCCGCGCCGCATGTCGCCGGCCGCGAACACCCCGGGAATCGACGTCATGTAGTTGTCGTCCGACTGCACGTTGCCGCGCCCGTCCAGCGCCACGCCCAGGTCCGTAATCAGCCCGCTCTTCACCGGCCCGGTGAAGCCCATGGCCAGCAGCACCAGGTCCGCTTGGAACTCCTGCTCGCTGCCCGCCGCCGGCTCGAACTTCGGCGGCGGTCCCACGCTCACCGTCTTCAGGCCCCGCACGCGCCCTTCATCATCGCCCAGGAACTCCGTCGTGAGTATCGCCCAGTGGCGCTCCCCGCCCTCTTCGTGCGAGGATTCAGTCCGCAGCATCAGCGGCCACAGCGGCCACGGCGTCGAGCCGTCCCGCTCCTCCGGCGGCTGCGGCATGATCTCGAACTGCCGGATCGAAGCCGCCTTGTGCCGGTGCGACGTGCCCAGGCAGTCCGCGCCCGTGTCGCCCCCGCCGATGATCACCACGTGCTTGCCCTCGGCCGAAATCCACGCCTCTTCCGGAACCTCGTCGCCGGCGTTGCGCTTGTTGTTCAGCGGCAGGAACTCCATCGCGAAGTGGATGCCCTTCAGCAGCCGGCCGGGAATCGGCAGGTCGCGCGGCTGCTCGGCGCCGCCCGCCAGCAGGATGGCGTGGAATTCCTTCCGCAGTTCCGCTACGGAGAGGTCGACGCCCGCGTGGCAGCCTGTTTTGAAGGTCACCCCCTCCGCCGCCATCTGCTCCATGCGGCGGTCGATGTGGTGCTTTTCCATCTTGAAATCCGGGATGCCGTAGCGCAGCAGCCCGCCGATCCGGTCGGCTTTCTCGAACACCGTCACCAGGTGCCCCATGCGCGCCAGTTGCTGTGCCGCCGCCATGCCCGCGGGGCCTGAGCCGACGACAGCCACCCGCTTGCCGCTGCGTTCGCTCGGCGGCTCCGGCCGGATCCAGCCCTCCGCCCACGCGTGGTCGATGACGGAGCGCTCGATGGTCTTGATCGCCACCGGCGGCTCGTTGATCCCCAGCACGCACGCCGACTCGCACGGCGCCGGGCAGATGCGCGACGTGAACTCCGGAAAGTTGTTCGTCGCATGCAGGTCCCGGATGGCCGTCTCCCAGCGGTTGCGGTACACCAGGTCGTTCCAGTCCGGAATCAGGTTGTTCAGCGGGCACCCGGTGTGGCAGAACGGGATGCCGCAGTCCATGCAGCGCGCTCCCTGCGTGCGCACCCGCTCCTCCGGCAGCGGCTGGTAGACCTCGAACCAGTCGTTCACGCGCTCCGTCACCGGCCGCCGGCCGAAGGTCTCGCGCTGGAATTCCATGAAACCCGTAACTTTACCCACGGAAGACCTCCTCAGTGACCACCGGCCGCGTGAGCGTGATGCGCGGCATATCGGCCGAGCGGGGCACCCCCGCCACGCGCTTGAATTCGTGCGGGAACACCTTTACGAAGTGCGGCAGCATCACGTACCAGTTCTGCAGAATCCAGGCCGCGCGCGGCGAGTTCGTCGCCTCCAGGTGCTGCTCGATCAGCGAGCGCACCAGGTCCACGTCCTTCGGATCCGTGAACGGGTCCAGGTCCACGCTCGTCGTGTTGCACAGCCGTCTGCGGAAGTCGCCCGTCTCGTCCAGCACGTAGGCGATGCCGCCCGACATGCCGGCCGCGAAGTTCTTGCCCGTCTTGCCCAGCACCACCACCAGGCCCTTCGTCATGTACTCGCACCCGTGATCGCCGACGCCCTCGACAACGGCCGTCGCGCCCGAGTTGCGCACTGCGAACCGCTCCCCGGCCATGCCGTTGAAAAACACCGTGCCGGATGTCGCGCCGTACAGCACCACGTTGCCCACCAGGATGTTGTCCTCGGGCACGTACGTCGAGGCCCGCGGCGGATAGACGATGATCTTTCCGCCCGACAGCCCCTTGCCCACGTAGTCGTTCGCGTCGCCTTCCAGCTTCAGCGTCACGCCCTGGGCCAGGAACGCCCCGAACGACTGCCCGGCCGAGCCCGTGAAGTCGATCTCGATCGTCCCGTCCGGCAGTCCCGCCGAGCCGTACTTCCTGGCGATCGCGCCCGAAAGCATCGCCCCCACCGTGCGGTGCACGTTCTTGATCGGCAGGTGGAACTCCACCTTCGTGCCGTGCTCGATGGCTTCGCGCGCCTTCTCGATCATCCTGTAATCCAGCGCCTGCTCGATGCCGTGGTCCTGCGAGATCGTGCAGCGCCGCGCCACGCGCGATGGCGCCGGCGGATTGTAGAGGATCGACGACAGATCCACCCCGCGCGCCTTCCAGTGCTCGATGGCCAGCTTCATCTCCAGCTTGTCCACCCGCCCCACCATCTCGTCCACCGTGCGGAAGCCCAGCTTCGCCATGATCTGGCGCAGCTCCTCCGCCACGAAGAAGAAGAAATTGATCACGTCCTCCGGCGAGCCCGAGAACTTCTTGCGCAGCGCCGGATCCTGCGTGGCGATGCCCACCGGGCAGGTGTTCAGGTGGCACTTGCGCATCATGATGCAGCCCAGCGCGATCAGCGGCATCGTCGAGAAACCGAACTCCTCGGCGCCCAGCAGCGCCGCGATGGCCACGTCCCGGCCCGTTTGCAACTTGCCGTCCGTCTGCACGCGGATGCGCGACCGCAGGTCGTTCATCACCAGCACCTGCTGCGTCTCAGCCAGCCCCAGCTCCCACGGCGAGCCCGCGTGCTTGATCGACGTCAGCGGCGACGCGCCCGTGCCGCCCGAATCGCCCGAGATCAGCACCACGTCGGCGTGCGCCTTCGATACGCCCGCCGCCACCGTCCCCACGCCCACCTCCGCCACCAGCTTCACCGAGATGCGAGCCGCCGGGTTGACGTTCTTCAGGTCGTAGATCAGTTGCGCCAGGTCTTCGATCGAGTAGATGTCGTGGTGCGGCGGCGGCGAAATCAGGCCCACCCCCGGCGTCGAGTGCCGCACCCGCGCAATCACCTCGTCCACCTTGTGGCCCGGCAGTTGCCCGCCTTCGCCCGGCTTGGCGCCCTGCGCGATCTTGATCTGCAGCTCGTCCGCGTTCACCAGGTAGTTCGTCGTGACGCCGAACCGCCCGCTCGCCACCTGCTTCACCGACGAGCGCCGCGAATCGCCGTTCGGGGCGGGCACGAAGCGCTCTTCGTCCTCGCCTCCCTCGCCCGTGTTGGAGCGCGCGCCCATGCGGTTCATCGCAATCGCCAGCGTCTCGTGCGCCTCCTTCGAAATCGACCCGAAGCTCATCGCGCCCGTCGCAAACCGCTTCACGATCTGCGGCGCCGGCTCCACCTCCTCGATCGGCAAAGCGTCGGGAGCCCAGCGGAATTCCATCAGCCCGCGCAGCGTGCACAACTGCCGGTTGTGGTTGTTGATGTGGTCGGCGTACTCCTGGTAATTCGCGTAGCTCTTCTGCCGTACGGCGTGCTGGAGCTTGGAAACCGTCAGCGGGTTGATCAGGTGATACTCGCCGCGCGCCCGGTAGTGGTACGCGCCGCCGATGTCCAGCTCCATGTCCGAATCGGAAACAGGGGTGAAGCCGAAGGCGTGCTTGCGCCGCACCTCCTCGGCGATCACGGTCAGACCGATGCCCTCGATGCGCGACGCCGTCCCCGTGAAGTACTGGTCCACCAGCCCCTTCGACAGGCCGATCGCTTCGAAAACCTGCGCGCCGCGGTATGACTGCAGTGTCGAGATCCCCATCTTCGAGAAAACCTTCAGCAGCCCCTTGTTGATCGACTTCTTGTAGTTCCTCAGCGCCTTGTCGAACGTCAGCCCCGCCGGCAGCAGCCCCCGCTGGTCCAGGTTCTCCAGCGTTTCAATCGCCAGGTACGGGTTCACCGCCGAAGCGCCGTAGCCGATCAGCAGGCAGAAATGCATCACCTCGCGCGGCTCGCCCGATTCGATGATCAGGCAGACCTGCGTGCGCGTGCCCTCCCGCACCAGGTGGTTGTGCACCGCGGACAAGGCCAGCAGCGACGGAATCGGCGCCAGCTCCTCGTCAATGCCGCGGTCGGAGAGGATCAGCACCGTGTAGCCCTGCTTGATGGCCAGCGAGGCCCGCTTGCACAGCCCCGACAGCGTCCGCTCCAGCTCCTGCGCCCCGCCTTCCACGCGGTACAGCATGTGCATCGTCGTCGCCAGGAAGTCGCCCATCGACACACGCCGCAGCTTCTCCAGGTCCCGGTTGGTCAGAATCGGCTGCTCCAGCTTCAGCGTGTGCGCGTGCTGCGGCGTCTCGGCCAGGATGTTGCGCTCCGTGCCCAGGTACGACGTCAGCGACATCACCAGCTCTTCGCGGATCGGGTCGATCGGCGGGTTCGTCACCTGCGCGAACAACTGCTTGAAGTAGTGGAACAGCGGCTGCGGCTTGTCCGACAGGCACGCCAGCGGCGTGTCGGTTCCCATGGACCCGATCGCCTCCTGCCCGTGCTCCGCCATCGGCAGGATGATGCGGCTCAGCTCTTCTTCCGTGTAGCCAAAGCAGCGCTGCCGCAGCAGCACCGTCTCGTGGTCCGCCGCGTGCACGCGCGTCGGCTCGGGCAGCGTCTTCAGCTTGATCTGCTGCTCTTCGATCCACTTGCCGTACGGCTGCCGCTCCCACAGCGCGCGCTTGATCTCTTCATCCGGCACGATGCGGCCCTGCTGCGTGTCCACCAGCAGCATCCGCCCCGGCTGCAGCCGCCCCTTGTACGCCACGTTCTCCGGCGCCACCGGCAGCACGCCCGTCTCCGACGCCATGATCAGCAGGCCGTCCTTCGTCACCATGTAGCGCGCCGGCCGCAGCCCGTTGCGGTCCAGCGTGGCCCCGATCACGCTCCCGTCCGTGAACGCCACCGCCGCCGGCCCGTCCCACGGCTCCATCAGCGACGCGTGGTACTCGTAGAACGCCCGCTTGTCCGGGTGCATCGTATCGTCCGCGTCCCACGCTTCCGGAATCAGCATCGCCATCACGTGCGGCAACGGCCGGCCCGCCAGCGTCAACAACTCCACCACGTTGTCCAGGTTGGCCGAGTCCGACCCCTCGGGCTGAATCACGGGCATCAGCTTCCGGATGTCCGGCCCGAACAGCGGCGACTCCAGAATCGGCTGCCGCGCCGCCATCCACGCCGCATTGCCCTTCACCGTGTTGATTTCCCCGTTGTGGCAGATGTAGCGGAAAGGGTGCGCCAGTTGCCACGTCGGAAACGTGTTCGTCGAAAACCGCTGGTGCACCATGCACAGCGCGCTCAGGCAGTCCGGATCGGCCAAGTCGCCGAAGAAACGTAAAATCTGCGGAGCCAGCAGCAGGCCCTTGTACACGATCGTGCGCGAGGAAAGCGAAGGGATGAAAAAGAAGCTCTTGTCGCGCTCGTCAATGTCCGTCGAGCCCGCAATCTCGCTCTCCGCCCGCTTCCGCACTACGTACAGCTTGCGCTCCAGCGTGGCCTGATCCATGCCCGCCCCGCGCTTCACGAAGATCTGCTCGATGTAGGGCTGCGACGCCCGCGCCACCCTCCCGATGGCTTCGATGTCCAAAGGCATGTCGCGCCAGCCCAGCAGTTCCAACCCCTCCTCGCGCAGGATCCGCTCGAGAATGCCCTCGCAGATCAGCCGCTGCTGCTTCTCCACCGGCAGGAACACCAGCCCCGAGCCGTATTCGCCCGGCGCCGGCAAAGTAATCCCCAGCCGCCTGCACTCCTTCGCGTACAGCTCGTGCGGAATCTGGATCAGCACCCCCGCCCCGTCTCCCGTCTCCGGGTCGCAGCCGCACGCCCCGCGGTGCGTCAGGTTCAGCAGAATCTGAATCCCTTTCTGAATGATGTCGTGCGAGCGCTCACCCTGGATGTTCACCACAAAGCCGATGCCGCACGCATCGTGTTCCTGGCTGGGGTGGTAAAGACCGGCTGGGGCGGGCAGCCCGTTGGGGTGGGGCCCATTCGGGTAGGGATAGAGGTCGTCTCGCTGCATGGGTCGCTTGTCCTGTCTCGTCGGGGAGTTCTACCAGTATATGCATAGTCGCAGTATCAGTCAAAATTAAAACAATCCAATTGTCCCATCAGATCGTCTTATGTTACGATAACGCGCGTGGATCTTTCGCAGTTGCAACTGTTCAAGGACATCGTTCTCGCGCGGAGCATCAGCCGCGGCGCCACCCAGCACGGGGTGACGCAGTCCGCCGCCAGCCAGACCGTCCAGGAACTGGAAAAGAGTTTAGGTGTCCAGTTGCTCGACCGCTCCCGCCGCCCGCTGGAAGTTCTCCCCGCCGGACAGCTTCTCTACGATTTCGCCCGTGACGTTCTCCGCCGCCAGCGCGATTTCCAGACCCACCTGGAAGAGTTGAAGGACGGAGCCGGCGGCCGCGTCCGCGTGGCGGCCATCTACTCCGTCGGCCTCAGTGAGATGACCCGCATTGAGGAGGAGTTCTACCGCCGCCTGCCCGCGGCTCACCTGGAGGTGAACTACCTCCGCCCCGAAAAGGTTTACCAGGCCGTGGCCGACGAGCGCGTCGATCTCGGGCTGGTCAGCTATCCGGAAACCACCCGCGACGTCGTGGCCATGCACTGGCGCGACGAGCCGATGGTGGTAGCCTGCAATCCCCAGCATGCCCTCGCCGGCCGCTCCAGCGTGAAGCCGGAAGATTTACAGGACGCTTTGTTCATCGGCTTCGACGAGGACCTGCCCATCAGCCGCGACATCGACCGCTTCCTGCGCGAGCACGGAGTGCGCGTCAGGATTCTGATGCAGTTCGACAACATCCAGAGCATGAAGGAAGCCCTGCGCCTGGAACAGGCCGTCTCCATCCTGCCCCTGCCCATGCTCCGCGACGAAGTGGCCGAGGGCCGCCTGCGGGCGTTGCCCATGGATGGCAACCTCCACCGGCCCCTGGGCATCATCCACCGCCGCAAGAAGACCTTTCCCCGCGCCGCCCAGGTCTTCCTCGATCTCCTGCGCGACCCCGCCGCCTGAGGCGCGGACCGGGCGCTGCCTCAGCGCCCGGTCCTGGCGCCGCTACATCTTCAGCACTTGCTCCCACGTCACCGCCTGGCCTCTCAGGGCCGCCTGCAGCGCCATGTAGCCGGTCAGCGTCGAATCCACCGCGTGGAACGCCGCGTTTTCAATCTTCCCGGTGCGAGCTCCTTCGATGAACTCGTTCACCGCGTCCTGCGTGATGTCGTACTTGGTGGGCCACTCTTCCACTTCCTTCACGCCACCGCGGTGGATGCGGATGCCCGCGCGCGAAGTGTGCACCGTGCCCTTCTCGCAGATGAAGGTCTCGCCCACGTCCGACCAGCCCGTCTGCCGCCCGAACTGGTTCGCCGCGTACGAAAAGTTCAGCCCCGAGGCGAACTTGAAGCTGACGGCCATGTTGTCGAAGATGTCCCCGATGCCGGTGCGGACCATCCGCGAGCCGCAGCCCGCCGCCCAGTTCGGGTGCGTCCCGGTGAACCAGTTGACCACGTCGATGTTGTGGCAGTCCTGCTCGATGATGATGTCGCCCGACATCTCGCGGTAGAAGTACCAGTTGCGGATCTTCTCCTCGGCCGCCGGAACACCCGTCTTGATGGGCGGGCCGTTGCCGATCCACGCCCCGCGCACCATCTTGATGGCGCCCAGTTGGCCGGACTTCACCAGCTCGTAGGCCCGGCGGTAGTCCTTGCCGTAGCGCTGCTGGAAGTCCACCGTGATGCGCTTGGTCGGATCCGCCGTGCGCGCCGCCTTCAGCACCCGCAGGCACCCCTTGGCATCGGCGCCCGCCGGCTTCTCCATGAAGATGTGCTTGCGCGCCCGCACCGCCAGTTCGAAGTGCTCCGGATGCAGCGCCACCGGCGTTGCGATGTACACCGCGTCCACATCGCTCTCCAGCAGGGCTTTGATGTCCCGGAAGACCTTGGCGCCGGAATACATCGCCTTGCCCGCTTCTATGCGGTCGTCGTAAATGTCGCAGATGGCCGCGATGCGCGCGAATTCGTTCTTGGCGAAGATGCCGGAAACGTAGCTGCCGCGGTTGCCAACGCCCACCAGGCCGACCGTCAGGGCGGAGTTCGCTTGCGTGCCGAAGACGGTAGCGGGCGAAAGTATGCTGATGCCGGCCGCCGCGCCGCGGACAAAATTGCGCCGGTTGGATTCAGGCAGGGGAAGAGTGCTCATGGTTTTCTCGCTTTCGGGTCCGGACGCCGCCCATCGGACGGCATCTGCCTTGCTAGCCAGCATACGCCAGAGAAGGCTGCTTTTGTAGCGCGGGCTTTGCTATCCGCGCCGCAGTGAGGTTTCGATCAACTGCTCCCACTTCGCCCGCTGCTGCATCAACCCCGCCATCGGATCGTCGGACTTGCCTTCCATCTCCGGCAGCCACCACCCCTCCCAGCCCGCATCCATCAGCAGGTCGCACTGCAGTTGGTAGGGAAAGTTGGCGTCGTTCAGGTCGTGAGCGTGCAGCGTGTCGCCCAGGCGGCTCTTCACCAGGTTGAAGTTGCCCTCGAAGGAGCCGTCCACCGCGTCTTTCGCGTCGGAGTTCAGCTTCACCACGACGTTCTTCTCCGGCACCTGGTCCAGGATCAGCTTCAGCGTCGTCAGGCGCCCGGCCGAGCCGTGATTCTCCAGCCGGACCAGTTGCTTGTAGCCCGCCGCCGCCTGCGCCACCTCCCGCAGCGACTTCGCCACCTGCGCGATGGTCGCCGCCTGCGGCATGCTTTTCTGAAAATCGTTCGGGAAAACGCGGATGCCCCGCCCGCCGATGTCGTGGCTTAATTCGGCGTACCGCTTGGCCTTCTCCACCGCCGCCTTCAGCTTCGCCGGATCCGGCGAATCGAACCGCTCCCCGGTCGCCAGCCCCAGCACCTTCACCGGGCTCCCCGCGAACCGTTTCTTCACTTCACGGCGCTGTGCCGCATCGAGTTCCAACTCCACCCCGTGGGCCGACTTCATCTCCACACGCATCTCCAGCCCGTAGGCCTTCAGCTTCGTGCAGTTCGCGATCAGCGTGGGGATATCCCAGCTCCGGCCCCAAAGGTAGGTGGTGAAGCCGAAGCGCATCTTGTTCTTGCGCTGGGCCGCGAAGACGGGCAGCAGGGCGGCGCCGGCCAGCAGCGTGCGTCGCGAAAGGAGTGGCAGATTGGTTGACATGGCGGATCCCCCATGAATATACGCCTTTCAGGCGCTGCTGCGGGGGACCCGCCCAAAAACAAGTCGGGGCAGGCCCCGTCCTTACTTGATCTTGTAAACGCCGTCGGAGACCTTCTCGCGGTGCTGGTCGTGGCAGCCGCGGCAGGCGCCGCCGATGCTCTTCCGCGCGGAAGCCACCGCGCCCGCGTCGCCGGCTGCAGCCGCGCTGGCCAGCGCCATCGCCCCCGCCTGGACCTCTTTGGTCGCCTTGGCGCCTACCTCGGAGCGCTTGCCCCAGTAGGCTTCGATGTCCTTGTAGAGAGCCGCCAGGCGCTTGGCGCTCGCCGCCACCTCCTGGTTGTCGCGGATCTTGTGCTGTAGTTGTTCCGTCTCCTTCATCCACTTGACGTGTTCCGGAGACGGGTCTTCCGCGGCGAATACGGCGGGAACCGCGCAGAGCGCGAGTGCGAAAACGAGCGATTGCATCCTCATAGAGTTTCGGTGGTGTTGAGACGAAGGGTAGCACGAAAAAGTAACGGGGCGCGCCGTTTGGGCGCGCCCCGTCGGGTTCAGCACCAGTTCCCGCCTAGAAGATGTACTTCAGGCCGAATTGGATGACGCGCGGACCCTGCACCTGGCTGCCGATGGCGCCAAACGACGCCGGAGCACTGATGCTGCGGCCGGGGGCGCCCCACGAAACGTGGTTCAGGCCGTTGAAGAATTCGGCCCGGAAGTCGAGGTAATTCGACTCCGTCACGTTGAACTTCTTGCCGATGGAGTAATCCAGCGAGAAGAAGCTCGGGCCCCGCTCCGTGCCGATGCCCGACGTGCCGAACTCACCCAGGTTCGGCAGCCCGTACGAACAGGTGCCGTTGTTTACGCCGGCGCCGCAGAAATAGGTTCCGCGCGATGCCGTGTCCGTCGGCAGCCCGAAGAAGTTGTCGATGGTCACCAGCGAATCGTTACCCTGCAGGTTGCCGTAGGCGTTCGCGCGGATATTGCCGCGCACCGCCTGTCCGGTGCGGTCCACGCCGGCCAGCACGGTCACCGGGAACCCGGTGCGCGCCATCAGTGTGTAGTTGATGTTCCAGCCGCCCAGGATGAGGTCGGCCGCCTTGCCCATCGAGGAGCCGAACTTCTTGCCCTTGCCCACCGGCAGGTCGTACAACCCGCCCAGCGTGAAGTTCTGCTGCACGTCGAAGAAGGAAGGTCCGCGGTTGGCGCGTCGGTCATAGGCGTTCTGCCAGTAGGCGCCTTCGCCGGCGGTGAAGCCGCCGCCGTAGTAACCCAGGTTGTCCGTCAGCGTCTTGCCGAAGGTGTAGGCCGCCAGGAACTCCAGCCCGCCGCTGAAGCGGCGGCGTCCGGACATCTGCAGCGCGTTGTAGTCCATCGTCGCCGAAGCTTCGGTCAGCGCGATGTTGCCGAGGTTCGGCAGCACGTTGATCAGCGGGCGGCGCAGGTTCAGGTTGGTCCAGGTCGAGTACGCTCCCGTGCCCGGTAGAGGCTGGTTGGCTTCGTGCGGAGCAACCAGGTGCGTGCCCTTCTGGCCCACGTACGCAACCGACAGCGAGGTGGCCTTGTCGAACTGGTATTCCACCGTCAGGTTGATCTGGGACGTCGTCTGCGGGCGCAGGTTCTGGTCCCAGGCGCGGCCCTGTAACTGAGGGACGGCGCCGGCGGACGCCGGACGCGCCATGTTGAGCGTGATGTTCGACGTCACTACGTCCGCAAAGCCCTTCGTGATGGTTCCGGGCGTCCGCGCGTCGTAGCTGAAATCCGTCTCCAGGAAGAACGGCGGATTCAGCGTCGTGCGCAGGTTCGCGCCCGTGCCTTCCATGAAGCTCATGTAGGCGTAGCCGGCACGGATCACCATCTTGTTGTTGAACGCCGCCGGCGTGTAGGCCAGGCCGATGCGCGGCATGAACTGCTTCCAGTAACCGTTGTACAGCGCCCGGCTGTTGCCGTCCTTGCCCGCGTACATCAGTTTGCCGGTGTAGGTGTCCACGTTCACCTGGCGGTCCGCCACTTCATACAGCGGCTGCGCGTACTCCCAGCGCAGGCCGAGGTTCACCGTGAAGGACTGCGTCACTTTCCAGTCGTCCTGCACGAAGAAAGACGAACGCCAGGAACGGTGGCCCCAAGTGCCCGTCGCCGACCCGCGGCCCTTGCCGCTGAGCTGGTCCAGCAGGAAGTCGGAGTAATCCAGACCCGTGTAGGTGGCGGTGTAGCGGAACACCCCGAGGGCGCCGTTGTTGCCGGCGTAGTAACGGTTCTGCTGATAGCGCGTCATCTGGGCGCCCATCTTGATCAGGTGCCGGTTCTTCTGCCACGTCAGGTTGTCGTAGTAGATGAACTTGTTGTCCGCCGTGTTGCTGATGGAGGCGCCGCTGCCCGCGCCGGTCAAACCGCCGCCGATGGTGACGCCGCTCAGGCCGGGAATCGGCTGCCCGCCCGGGATGCCGAAGGCGCTGTTGCCGTCCGGGCCCAGCTTGCCGGACCAGTCCACCGCAGTGTCCTTGATGATCACGCGGGAGTACGCCGCGCGCGCTTCGTTCACGATGGTCGGGCTGAACGTCCGCACCCAGTTGATTACGCCCGAGCGCGTCGGTCCCTGCTGGCCCGAGGTCATCTGCGTGGGCAGTGCCGCCCGGCTGCCGAAACTTTCGTAGCTGCCCATCGAGAAGCGCCCCGACAGGTTGTCCTTGTCGGAGAGGCGGTAGTCGATCTTGACGTCGCCCTGGTAGTTCTTCAGCGTGCTCGCCGAGCTTGCGCCATAGTTTCCGCTCACGCCCAGCGCGCCCGCGCCGGCCTGGTTGGGCAGCGGATAGAAATCCGGGCTCGAGAAAAGCTTCTTGGCCACCGGATTGACGATCCGCGACACCGGAATCTGCTTCCCCGGAAACGCCACGCCCGTCGTCGGGTCCACAATGTTGTTCGGGAACTGGCTCAGGTCGCCGTTCCGCCACGCCTGCGGCGCCACGTTCGCCGCCGCCGGCCCGCCGCTCCGCTGCTCCGTGCCTTCGTAGTCCACGAAGAAGAACGCCTTGTCCCGCTTGATCGGGCCGCCTAGCGTGCCGCCGTAGATGTTCTTCTTGAAGCCTGTCCGCTTCGCCGTCGACGCGTTTCGGTTGCGGAAGAAGCCGTTGGCGTTCAACTTGTCGTTTTGCAGGAACTCAAACAGGTTGCCGTGAAACTGGTTGGTGCCGCTCTTGAGCTGCATCATCACCGTGGCGCCGCCCGCGTTACCATAGTCGGCCGCGGCGTTGCCGGTGAGCACCTTCACCTCCTCGAGCGCGTCCACGTTGGGCGAGTAGCCCACGCGGTTGTCGATCGAGTCGTTCACGTCCACGCCGTCCAGCATGAAGTTGTTCGTCTGCTCACGGTTGCCGTTCACGAACGGGCGCGCGCCGAACCGGCTGTTCGTCCCGTCCGGGTTGGTCGAAACCGATCCGGGCACCAGCAGCGTCAACGAGACGAAGTTCCGCCCCTTCAGCGGCAGCGACGTCAGTTGCCCCGTGTTG
>DAHVTI010000222.1 GCA_027324255.1 Bryobacterales bacterium
CACTGCCGTTACCGTGGAGCGCGGACCCATCGCCCGCTGCGTCAATGTGTTCCGAGCCCCCCACAAGCTCTCCGCCGCCAGCGCGTGCAGCCGCAGGAACCCCGGCCGCTCATTGAGCGACCACTGCCCGTCCACCGGCACGTGGTTCCACTGCCACACCGGCTGCAACTGAGCCCCCGCAAAATCGTCGCCGCGCCGGTACGGCGCGTGCGGCTTCTCTTGGACGCCCGTGTCCGGCTTCACCCAGGTCCGCGGCGACCGCCCCGGGTTCCCCGCCAGCCCGAAGTACGGCCACCCGTCCGTCCAGGTCACCGGCGACAGCGCCGTCAGCCGCCCCACCGAATTCGCGTCCATCATCGAAAAGCCCCACCACTCCCCCTTCGGCGTGTCCACGATGCCGCCCTGGTGAATGGCCAGCCGCCCGCGCTGCGTGCGGTCTCCGGGGATCACCGGGAACGGCGCCCCCGCGCCGCGCGCCACACGCCCCAGCCGCGGGCCCAGGGCGAAGCCGAAATCCTCCCCCCGGCTCACGTTCTGGTTCACCTCCCACGGCCCCTCCAGCCTCTCGGCCCGCGCCGTCGGCATCCGCATCTCGCCCAGGAACCACGCGCTCGTCAGGAAGTACTTGCCCCGGATCTTGTACAGGTGCAGCCCCTCGCCCATCCCCTCCTTCGGGCCGATGATCTCCCGCTCCGTGCCCGGCACAAGATCCGTCAGGTCGCTGCTGAGCTGCGCCAGCCGGATGCCCCGGTATCCCCACACCACCCAGACCTTCCCGTCGTCGTCGAACAGCACCGACAGGTCGTGCAGGTTCCGCTTCATCGCCGTCCGCGTCCACGGCCCCGCCGGGTTCGTCGCCCGGAACAGTTGCGTCGTCTGCCCGTTCACATTGCTGAAGATGTAGAACGTCCCTTTGTGGTACCGCAGGCACGGCGCCCAGATCCCCTGTCCGTACACGTTCTTCCCGTCCTCTAGCCGGAACTGCGGCCCCAGGTCCAGCCGGTCGAGCGCGTAGCCCACGAACCTCCAGTTGACCAGATCGCGCGAGCGCAGAATCGGCAATCCCGGCATGCTGTGCATCGTCGTCCCGATCAGGTAGAAGTCCGCCCCCACACGGATCAGGTCCGGATCGGAGAACTCGTCGAAGAACAGCGGGTTCGAATACGTCCCGTTCCCGTTGTCCGCCGTCCATGTCTGCGCCGCCAGCCCGCACCCCGCCGCCAGTGCCAGCATCAGCATCCTCTTCATCACGTCCCAGTGAACCACACCCGCCTCACCCCGTTCGCCCCCGGTGCTCCGCCACGATCGTCACCTGGATGTCCTTCGCCAGATCCACCACCCGCATCACGAACTGCCGCTTGCTCAGCAGCGGCAGCACCCGCCGCGACGGCCGCTGCAGGAAGATCTGCGTCACGCCGTTGCGCCGCGCAAACTCCACCAGCGCCTCGGCCGCGTCTTCGCCCTCCAGCACCCGCGTCTCGATGTGCAGCTTCCGCGCGAAATCCAGGTGGTTCTCGAGCGCCTGCCGCTTCGCGCCGGACGATCCCCCCGCCGTGCCCGCCGGCATGACGCCCACCCCGATGCACTCGGCCCTCAAGTAGTCGGCCACGCGCCGCCCGCGCCGGATCAGCCCTACCGTGGCCGGCGAGTCGGTCAGGTGCAGCAGGATCCGCTCCTGCCGGTCCGTCGCCGCCGGGTCCTGTGCCGCGGCAGGCACCGCCGTCTGCCGGAGGTCCACCTCGTGCGCCGTCTGCCGCAGGGCCATCTCCCGCAGCGCCGCCAGCGTCGGCTCCTTGAAAAAGTGATCCATCGCCCGCTGCGCCTTCTCGGGCGCGTACACCGCGCCCCGCTGCAGCCGGTTGAGCAGCGCCTGCGGCGGCAGGTCGATCAGCACCAGCTCGTCGGCCTGTTTCACCACCCAATCCGGAATCGTCTCCCGCACCGTGATGCCCGTGATCTCCCGCATCTGGTCGTTCAGGCTTTCCAGGTGCTGGATGTTCATCGTCGTCGTCACGTCGATGCCCGCGTCCAGCAGCGCCGCCACGTCTTCCCACCGCTTCGCCCGCTCTGAGCCGGGCACGTTCGTGTGGGGGTACTCGTCCACCGCGCACACGGCCGGCTGCCGCGCCAGAATCGCCTCCGGATCCATCTCCTCGAACTCCAGCCCGCGGTGCCCCAGCTTCCTCCGCGGAATCAGCTCCAGCCCCTTCATCTTTTCGATGGTGTCCTGGCGCCCATGCGGTTCGAAATACCCCACCACCACGTCGATTCCCTGGGCCTGTAGCTGGTGCGCCTCTTCCAGCATCCGGTACGTCTTCCCGACGCCCGCCGCGTAACCCAGCAGAATTTTGAGCTTCCCGCGCTTCCGTTCCGCCGGTTCAGTCATGGCTCTCCCCCTGTGGGAAAACGCGGACGTCGAAACTCTCCGCCTCCAGAATGAGACGCTCCAGCGGGTTCACCCTCAGCCGGCTCATCCAGCCTCCCTGCTGGCTGTGCCCCGCGAAGATCTGCGTCACCCCGTGCCCGCGCGCATACTCCAGAATCGCCTCGATCGCGTCTTCCCCGTCCAACACCTCCACCCGCGCGCCCGCCGCCCGCGCCGCGCTCAGGTTGCGCTCCAGCGTCTCCTCGTCCTGCTTGCTCAGCGAGTCCTGCTGCACGTATACGACGTGCAGCTCCCCGTGGAATCGTTCCGCCTGCCGCTTGCCCCGGCGGATCATCAGTTCCGCGTTCGATCGCGGCGTCACGCACACCAGGATCCTCTCGTGCGTGCCGTAGGGTTGCTCGATCCCGTGCCGCCGCAGGTACTGCTCCAGTTGGCGGTCCACCACGTCCGCCGCCAGCACCAGGGCCAGCTCCCGCAGCGCCGACATCTGGCGCTCCAGGCCCGCCGGGCTTTCGGCCGCACCGTCCCGCACCCGCGTGACACAGTACTCCGGCGGCGCGTCCACCACCTCGATCTCATCCGCTCCCCGCAGAAACCGCTCCGGAACCGAATCACTCACCCGCTTCCCGCGGATCGCCTCCACCTCGCGCTGCTTCTCCGCGACATACTGCACGTTGATCGTGGAAACCACCGAGATCCCGGCCGCCAGCAGGTCCTCCACGTCCTGCCAGCGCTCCGCGTTCCTGCTCGATGGCGGGTTTCGATATGCCAGGCCATCAATCAGGCAGACCCGCGGCCTCCGCCGCAGCACGGCTTCCACGTCGATGCACGGCGCGTCCGGCCCGCCCTTGGCCGGGATTTGTTCCAGACCCTCCAGCACCGCCCGGACTGCGGCCGACGGATCCGGCTGGACCGCCGCCACCACCACGTCCTCGCCCCGGCTCTTCCTCCGTGCGCCTTCATTGAACATCCGCAGCGTCTTGCCCACTCCGGAGGCATAGCCCAGGAAGACCTTCAGCCTCCCTCGCTGCTGCGCGCGCCCCTCCTCCTCCACGATTTTCAGGAGCTCTTCCGGGGTTGGGCGCCGATGTCCTGCCTCAGGCATGCACTGGAACCGCCTCCATTATCGCAGCGGCCTCGCCGGCCCGGGGCTTACCACGCACCCTGCTTGCCTCCGAACCACCACAGCAGGCCGAGGGTCACGGTGTTCTGCGCCTCGTTCAGCTTCCCGGGGTCCGAGGTTAGGAAGTAGGGCACGTTCGAGAAATCCCGCCTGTACTCCAGCCTGGTCTCGAAACCCTCTCCGAAACGGTATCCCAGCGTGGAAGTCAAATCGTTCAGGTTCTGCGCGGTTCCGCTGAAGAACCCCGCCACGTCGTGCAGCCGCGCATAGCGCTGCCCGGCGTACAGCCGCGGCGTGAGCTGGTACCTCAGATACGCCGCCCCGCCCGTCACACGCTGCGGCGCCGAGTCCGGCTGCGTCCGCGATACGACATAATCCAGCTCGCCCGCCAGCGTCAGCTTCCCGGGTGCCCAGGCCGCGTACGTATCCACGATGTGCGTCCGGCCCCGCGCCGGGGACGCCTGCTCCTGCCCGCTGTAGTACTGCAGCGTCCACGACAACGTCTTCACCGGCTTCACCACCACCTGCGCCAGTTGCGACTTCGCGCCGTTGAAGTCCTCCGTCTGATTCGCCCCGTTCACCAGCCAGTAGCCCACGCTCACCCTCTCGTTCAGGTTGTAGCTCGTCTTCACCCCCATGTGATAAAAAGGCAGGAAAGTGAAGAAATAGCTTCGCGAATAATTGATCTGGTCTTTCGTGTAATTGCCTTCGTAGCCCAGCGCGCTCGCCCATTTGCCGAAATCCACCGTCAGCCCGCGCCCCAGCGGCGCCACGTAGGTCCCGTAGGCCTG
>DAHVTI010000228.1 GCA_027324255.1 Bryobacterales bacterium
CATCACAGGCTCGCCGCCGGCTACTTGCCGCGATTCAGAGTGCGGTCGTACCAGGAGGCCAGATCGCTTTTGAACTGCTTCAGCGCCTCGACATTCAGGTAGATCATGTGGCCGGCTGGGTAGTAGCCGAATTCGATGTTGGGGACCAGCTTCTTTTCCAGGTTCATCTGGGCCAGGTCGAGTTCGGTCTGGAAGAACGGCGTCGCCAGATCGAACAACCCGTTGGCGGAGAAGACCCTCAGCGAGGGGTTCTTGCGGATGGCGTCGGCCAGGTCGCCGGCGACGTAGGCGTCCCGCATCGAGGCCCCCGGCCCCGCCGGGGCCGCCGCCGCCGCCAGCGCGGTGCGTGCGATCCCAGGTGCCCAGAAACTCGTTGCCGCGCATACGATACGCGAGCTCGGAGCTGTACTTGAGCTGTTGGTCGAGGTAGTTGCGGAAGGCCGTCAGGTAGGCCCCGGTGATGCCGGTGCTCGACGGATCGTAGCCCGGGTTTTCACCCGCGGCGTCGCTGTCCGTGCCCTCAAAGCGCGTGTCGTAGCGGCCCAGGATCAGCCGCTCGCCGCGCGCGAACTCCTTGCGAAAGCGCGTCGGCGAGATGCGCAGGTTGGCGTCCTTGATATAGGCCGCGCTCAGGCCCGTGAACCCGGCCAGTTTCGCCGCGACGGCTTCGAACCTGGCCGGCGGCAGGTTGTGCCCCTGCGCCAGCGCCTCGGCATACTCGCCGCGGGCGAACGCGCGCACGCCCTCCAGGAACTCCTTCTCGGTGCCCTTGTGCGGGACTTTCTTGTAGTACCAAGCCGTTGCCGCGTAGGTCGGCAGGTTGCCGATGTACGGATTCACCAGCCCCGGCGAGGAGTTGAAGTAGTTCAGCACACTCGACAGCAGAATCACTCCGTTACACGACACGCCGTCCCTCTCCAGCGAGTCCACCAGCGCCGCCGAGCGCGTCGTGCCGTAGCTTTCGCCGAACAGAAACTTGGGTGAATTCCAGCGGTGATTGACCCCGATCCAACGCACGATGAACTTGTTGAACGCTGCCACGTCCTGGTCGACCCCGGCGAAGTCCTTGGCCGTGCCCTTGCCGACGGCGCGCGAATAACCGGTCAGCGGCGCGTCGATGAACACCAGGTCGGTGTGGTCGAGCAGGCTGTACTCATTCGGCGCCACCTGGTACGGCCCGGCGCCGGTGGCCTCCGGGCTGGCCGTCAATACGCGGATCGGGCCAACCGAGCCCATGTGCAGCCAGATGGAAGCCGAGCCCGGGCCTCCGTTGTAGAGAAACGTCACCGGGCGCGAAGCCTCCGCGTCGTCCAGCGTGTAGGCCACGTAGAAGATCGAGCCGTACGGCTTCTCGTCGCTGCCCTGGATGTGCAGCGTTCCCGCGGTGGCCGTGTACTTCAACGTCTTGCCGGCAAGGGCCAGTTCATGATGAGTGGCCGATGAAGTCTCTTTCGGGATCGGCAGCGCGGCCGGCTCCGCCGCCGCTGGCGTCGCGGGCTGCCCCTGAGGACGCGCACTCCGCTCCTGCGCAACCATCGGGGTCAGAAGAAGCGCAAAAAGAACGCCGGATGTGATCCACAGCGGCCCCCGGCGGACCGGACTCGGTGAAGGCATGCCACATTCTGGCACACCCCAACGTACCCCGCGCAGCGCCTGTTCAGGGCTCCGCCTGTCGCAAACCGCGAACCGAACCGGAACATAGCGCTCGCGCCGCATTCGCCACTCCCTCCATTGGGCTCCCGGCACGCTCCGCGCCGGGTGTCAAAGCCGCCGCGACATTCAAATCCCGAGCCTCCCTCCATTGGGAGAACTTCGCGTCCAGCGGCGTGGCACTCATGGAACATTCCCGCGCCGGCGGAACGGAGTTTACGGGAACCACAAGCGGATCGAGTTCTCGGGCCAAACAGGACGGAACGCGTTTTTGCGTGGCGGATCCCGGCGCGGCCGCCCCTGCGGGAAACTCCCGCCGGTGAGGCCGCCGTCTGGAGTCACAAGGCCAGCTTCGCGCGCAGGAAAGCCACGCAGCCCGGCACCTGTCCTGCGCTCAATCCGTGGAGCAGCAGAGGCCCTTTGAAGTCATAGGCCCGCAACAGGCCCACGTACCGGTCGTAGTCAAGCACGCCCTGGCCGGCGGCTTTGTGGCCCGCGTCCCCGTCGTGGTCGAGATCCTTGGCGTGAGCCAGCACGATGTCCTTGCCGACGAGGGCAAAAGCCTCGTCGAGGATCTCCTTCATGCGCGGCAGTTCACCCGCGTGGAAGATATTCGCGGGGTCCATCGTGACTTTCAGGTGCGGGGAGCCGATCTCATCCAGAAGACGCCGGGCTTTCCGGGCTGAATCGACCACGTTGTTCACTTCGGGCTCGAAGGCCAGGACCACGTTCGCCTGCCGCGCGATGTCGGTCGCCTCGCGCATGCAAGCAACCATGTCCCGCCACGACTGCGGCGAATCGTTGTCCGGATGACGCCGCCACATGCTGTTCCGGTCACGTGTGCCAGTGCACACATGAATTGAGGTTGTGCCCATCTGCGGGCACGCCTCGGCCAGGACCCGCAGCCGCCGCAACCCCGTCCGGCGGTGCCCCGAATCCGGGTGACTCATGTTGAACGTGCCCTGCACACTGGCAACCGCGATCCCGCGAGCCGCCGCTTCACGGCGGATCCTCTCGGGCAGTCCCGGAGGAATCTGATCGGGCATCTCCGGCAGATTGGCGCATTCCATGCTCACTTGCGCGCAGGCGAGCCCGCAAGCCCTGGCCGCATCCAGTCGCGCCTCGAGCGTCCCCGTGGTGAACGTGGCCAGCAGGATGCCGATCTGTGGAGACGCGGGCTCCACGGCCTTTGCCAGACTTTGCCCGCAAGTCGTCCCGGCCGCGATGGTCCCGGCCAGGCAGAGGAAATCACGACGGCCCTGGCCGCCATTCTGAGAAGACATGGATCGGAGAGAGTCTTCCGGAATTGCCATTTCGGACTCCAGGTCGCGTTCAGTATACCCCCAGCCGCATTCCATTGAGCCTGCGAGTTGCATCTCCTCCTCCGGGAGCCGTCTTGGCTTCCGCACGGTGTGGTTGTCACCCTGCCGGAAGAACCTGAATCCGGGAGACTCTCTCTTTCCCGCGCGCTCCCACGAACGCCACACCGGCCCTCACCTCCTGTCCGCCTGATTTCGCTGCGCCCATCGCCTGCGTCTACCCGGTAGGGTCCGGAAATCCGAAGCGCATCCATTTGCGGCGGCTGCGGGTGAGTGCTCCGGGCCGGCACTCACGCTACCCGTGCGGCGCTGGACCGCTATGACGTGGAAATGCAGCCGGCGATACCCGGTTCCTGGAATGCGCTCGGATCTTCTGGCCTTGCGCAAACCGGGCCGATCGGGTTCTTGCGCACGACACCCGGGCCAGCCTGCCCCGCGGAAGCCGGAACCTTAGCTCCCGTGAGGGGTTAATATACTACTCGATGACTCTCCGCAACCTGTTCCTTCCCTCGCTGTTCGTGTGCCTGCCCGTCGCCGCGCAATCCCTCAGCTTCGAAGATGCATTGGCCAGGCCGATTCTGGCTGCCAACCAGCCACTGGTGGAGGCTCAGGTATTTACCGCCTCCCACGTAAAATCCATGCCTTTGGTCGGCAGCGCTCAGCAATGGACGCAGGCGAAAGAGCAGTTGCGGCAGCGAGTGCTGAATGAAGTGGTTCTGCGCGGAGAGGGCCGGAAGTGGGCTGACGCGAAGACTCGCGTGGAATGGCTCGACGTGATTCCTTGCAGGGGCTACCGCGTCAAACGCCTCCGTTACGAGGTGATCCCAGGCCTGTGGATTCCCGCGCTCCTGTATGAGCCGGAAAAACTCACCGGCAAGGTTCCCGTCATCCTGAACGCCAACGGACATGAGGGAGCCGGCGTGG
This sequence comes from Bryobacterales bacterium, assembly GCA_027324255.1. Taxonomy (GTDB): domain Bacteria; phylum Acidobacteriota; class Terriglobia; order Bryobacterales; family Bryobacteraceae; genus Paludibaculum. The sequence goes on from DAHVTI010000228.1 coordinate 3,894, forward strand.
CGAACGGCTACATCCAGATCCGCTGCATCAATCAGGCTAAGAAGGGGGCGCTCGCGCTCAACTTCGAGTGGCTGGGCATGGGACAGTTGAAGATGGAGGGCTTCAGCCACACCCGGTCCAACCAACTGGATCTCGTCGGGACCAACGGCGTTGCCCTGCACTACCTTTCTCAGAAGCGCGGACTCGACATCCTTCTGGCTCATCCGAACGCCGACTCTTCGCGGGTCGCGGTGACGGGACTGTCCGGCGGTGGCTGGCAGACCATCTTCATCAGTTCGCTCGACCCTCGGGTCACCATCGCGAATCCGGTGGCGGGATATTCCAGCTTCGTGACCCGCGCTCAGTTCCCGGACCAGGACCTCGGCGACAGCGAGCAGACTCCCGTGGACCTGGCCAGCATCGCGGACTACGCCACGCTCACGGCGATGAGGGCTCCCAGGCCCACCATGATCGGCAACAACGCCTTCGATACCTGTTGTTTCCGGGGCGACTATGCCAACGCCCCTCTCATCTGGGCGGCACGCCCCTTCTACGCGCTGTACAACGCGGCCGGCAAGCTGACCGCACATATCAACTTTGATCCGGGCCACAACTACGGCCGGGAGAACCGGGAGGCGTTCTATCGCTTCGTCCGCGACAACTTCTATGGCGGGGACGACTCCGCCTTCTCCGAAAAGGAGATTCCCTCGGAGGCCGACGTCCGAACGCCGGAGCAATTGCGCATCGAACTGCCGGCTGACAACCTGGACTTCCACAAGCTCGCTCTGAAGCTGAGTGAAGGCCTGCCGCGCAAAACCGGAGCCCCGAAGCTCGCGGATGTCGTCAGAGCCCGCACCTACAGGGTCGGCGCAATCGATGCAGGCTCCGGACAGGAGGTGGAGGGGATTCGCTTTCGCTACTGGCTTCTGCGGCTCGACAACGACTGGACGCTGCCCGCCGTCGAAATGGGCGATCCCGCCAATCCGAAGGTCACGTTGCTCATCGGCGATCAGGGAAAAGCGGCTCTCGCCTCGGAGGCCCGCAGGTTGGTGAAGCGGGAAGGCCGCCGGGTGATTGCGGTGGATCCGTTCTACTTCGGTGAATCGAAGATCGCGAAACGCGACTGGCTGTTCGCGTTGCTGATCTCATCCGTGGGCGGCCGTCCACTCGGCATTCAGGCGAGCCAGATTGCGGCTGTTGCGCGCTGGGCAAAATCGGCGGTGACCGTGGAATCATTCGGACCGCGCACCAGCCTGATCGCCGCCGTTGCCGCTGCTCTGGAGCCCAAAGCCATCACGGCGGCAAAGACGCATGGGGCGCTGTCGTCGCTGCACGACGTGCTGCGCAGCGACATGACCGTGGACAAATTCCCGGAGTTCTTTACTTTCGGACTGCTGGAAGCCTGGGACATCCCCGGCGCCAACCAGTGGCAGGCCCTGTTCGATCGCCGCACCTCGGCAGGCTGGCGCACTCTCGCCAGGCCGCAGTTCCCCACGAACGGTGGATGGGCGGTGGAGGACGGCACGATCAGGTCTCTGGCAAAGGGCAAGCGCGCCGACATCTCCACGGAACGCGGTTTCCGCAACTTCGAGCTGATGTTTGACTGGAAGCTGGCCAAAGGCGCCAACAGCGGCGTGAAATACCTGGTGTTTGGCATGCGCCCGAACCCGGAGGTCGGCCGCATTGATCCGGAAGTGCCCAAGGCCCTCGGGCTGGAGTTGCAGTTGATCGACGACCAACGCGTGGCCGGCGCAAAGGTGGAACCGAGCCATGGTACCGGAGCCATGTATCTCTTCGCCGCGCCAACGGCGGCACTGCCTCCGCTGCCGGTCGAGCAGTGGCACTCCGCTCGCGTTCTGGTGCAAGGGAGTCACGTGGAGCACTGGCTGGACGGCGTCAAGGTGCTCGACACCGACCTCGAATCCGAAACGCTTCGCAAAACGATGGCGGCTCAGGCCCGTGAGGATATCCCGAAGCTTCAGAACCTGGACGCATGGAAGGCTGATGCGTCGAAGAAGTATCCGCTGGTGATCACCCACCACGGCGGAGACGCCTGGTATCGCAATATCCGGATTCGTGAGCTGAATTAACCGGGAGCGGGTAGATCGATTCGTTCCGGTGGAAGCACGTCAGGATTCCGGCCTCCCCGGCGCTGGCGCGTTCTCATCCACCTTGCCGAATGACGTGCGCGTCAGGCAGGCCGCGGTAGAAGTCCCATTTTCCCGATCCACCAGAATCGACTCCGGCCGATCCGGCGTCAAGCATCCCATCGATCCGTCACGCTGTGGTCGCCGGCCAACCCAGATAGAACGCGGCCAGCGCAATCCTGAGCGCCAAACCCGGCTCCAGCGGCCTTCCGAGTCCCCTCGGCTTGCCCATCCCGCACTTCAACCGGATCATCAGCGCCAGATTGAACGCCGCGGCCTGAATCAGCACACGTTTGAGAATCTTGTCCCGTCCCCGCAAGTGCGTTGGCCTCATTCCGCCCGTGTCGTACATATGGGCGAAGCTCCGTTCCACCAACTCCGACATCAGCTTCTGCAATTGCTTGCCCCGTTCCCCTCGCACTCTCCGCCGATTCGCATATACCCCCTGCTGGTCGGTTTGCCGCCCCCGCCACTGCCGCCGACGTTCAGAACATTTCCAAGGTCACATGTTCTGGCTGATGATTACCACGGGCTGTTAGTACTACTGTGTTATAAACGCAACACTCCGCAAAACGGGCAGCAGGGGAGTTGGGATGACAAACAGCGGGCCAGTTTGATGCGTAGCGTCGCGATGGAATGTGGATTATGCCGTTCGGCTCGCACGCGCCCAGCGGGGCCGGAAGCCGGCAGGAAGTTGCGGCGCGCATAGCTCCACCTCGCCGGACCGGGCGGAGGGGGAAAAACGGCTCCTCTCCGCGACCAGGAAGCCGTGTGCGGCGATACAGAGACTGGCATGGTGGTGAAAGCCCCGCCACCCTCGCCCGTCGTAGTGTCCCAAACCCAGTTCCTGTTTCAGTTCCTCATAATCCCGTTCGATGATCCAGCGGTGCTTGGCCATCCGCACCAGTTCCCGCATCGATGTCGCAGTTGGCAGCGTGGACAACCAGTATTTGGTGGGCTCGCTTTCGCCCTGCGGCCACTCCATCAACAACCACTCCTCCGGATACGGCTCGGCGCGCTCATGATCCCGATGCGCGGGCCGCACACGCAGCCGGGCAAAGCGAGACTGCAGCGGCCGCCTGGCGCCCGCTCTCCATGTGACCGACTTCCAGTCAGTGCGCGGAACGGACAACGCCAACTCCCTCACCGAAAGCGGCCGGTGATCCTTGTTCCTGCTCATCAACCGCGGCGGCCTGCCACGCCCACTCCATGGCTTGGCCGGCAGCGGTCCTTTGCCGGGCGCCCAAACGCTGGTCGACGATTGGACTCCGACCACATAGTACAAGCGCAGTCCGGTGAGCCCAGTTCGGAATTTGCTGTCGATCCCGTACGCCGCATCGGCCAGCACCGGCGCCGGTGTCACTTGATCCTCAACCGCCTGGCGGATCTGGTCGAGGGCGCTTTCGGGCTTGGTCTGGAAACCGATCCGCTCGGGAATCCCAGCTTGCTTGCGACGCTCGGCATCGTTGGCCCAGACTTCCGGCAAGTACAGACGAAGCGCGATCGGCAGGCTGGCGGTGCTCGTACTCACCGACAGACTGACCGCCACGCGGCAGTTGTCTTGTTTGCCGATCTGTCCACAATACTGCCGCGCCACGCCGACCGAATGGGAACCCTTCTTGGGAAACCCGGTATCATCCACGATCCAGGCCTGAACCGGTCCCTTCCTCTTCATGGCCGATAGCACGTAGCCGCGCACCTGTCCCAGAATCGCCTCGTCGCTCTACGGTGCATCGGCGACCAGATGATGCAAGGACTGGTGCATGCGGCCCACGTTGTCCGGCGCCAGTCGAGCCGCCATCGGTTCGACGCTCTTGCGCTCCCCCGACAGCAATAAGCCGGTGCAGTAGTTCTTCAGCGGAACATGCCGATCGGCGTGCCCTGCGGCGTTCGCCA
>DAHVTI010000237.1 GCA_027324255.1 Bryobacterales bacterium
GCCCGCTCGCGACAAGGCCTGCCATCTGCAGTGCACGTTCGTACGGCGCCCACCCACGCACCGATCCAAGGTGCACTTCGTTGAGGAGATCTTGAATCACGTGCTCCGGTGTGTCCTCGGGTATGAGCCAAGCGGGCATCCTGTCAAAGTGGGGTTCGTTGGGAAATTCCTCCAATGCGGCCCGCAGGGCCACCACGCGTCGGTTCCCTTCTGCAACCCTGCCGTCGGCGCGGACGTAGATGGGTTCCTGGACGCCACGAGACGCGATGATCGACCGCCGAAGTGCTTCGGTGTCTTCCTGGCTCGTCAGCAGGAGGGTGCAGGCGCCCTCGTTGCGCTCCGCGGCGGAGAGCTGCTGCATGGAGAACGGTGATTGGATACTGGTGGTGTTGGCGCCAGGTGGTGTCGGCTCCAGGCGCGCAACCCAACACGCCGGGTTGAGCTCACGTTGCGTGCTCGTTGGTCGTGGTCGGTGCACGCAAGAACGCGGTGCACGAGGTGGTCCGGTCGAGCGCGGCCTTGAAATCCCGTATGCCCGAATGTTCGATTCGCCTCATTCCCTTGGCCAGCCAAGCGTTACATCTCTTCACGGGGCCTGCTGAATTCGAACCTGGAGCGTTGCTGCCGGGGGGGCGGGGGCCGGAAAAGGCGGAAGCGCTCCAACCCGGCCGGGGCGTCCTGGGGGCACGCCGGGCAGGAGTGCCTGCTGCCTGGACGGCCGGGATCTCCGCCGGCGCAGGGGGAGGAACGCCGGGGGAGGGCCTGGGCCGACACGCTGGCTTTCCGGAGCAGGCGGCGGCAGAGTTGTTCCAGGCTGTGGCGGGCGCATTCGGGGCCAGTTTTGAGGAGGATGAGATCGCCGATGCTCTCGTCCTGGGGGGGCCGGGATTCCAACTCTTCCTTCTGGTTTCGCCGACACCGAGGTAGGCGGCGAGTGGTGGTGCACTCCGGCGGCGCCGGCGGCGGGGTGCTGGGCGAAAAGGGGAAATTGGTGGCTGGCACCATTTTCGGCGATGGCGCCAGATGGAGACGGCTGGACGGCGCTTTTGCAGCGGGCAGGACCCGGGGGAGGTATTCGATGGGCGCGAGGACCGCCACTGATCCCGCTCAACCGCATGGCGGCACCCCAGGGCAGATGCTGGCAAGTAATGAATTTGGGTGGCGAACCGCGCTGAACCTCCCGGGCGCGGGGACCGGAGAGTTTGGGGATTGAGTGCACCGTTCCCGAAACTATGGGGTATCCCCCATGTCGGCAGCCGTGCCCGGGTTTTACCCCCTCTCTGCGTTCGGGGTCATGGGATCTCAGCCATGTCAGCGGCCGTGCAGAGGTTTACCCCGGCTCTGCTGCCTTCGCCAAGGCTTCAGCGGAATGGTCGTTGGCGCCCAGGCCCGGCGCAGCCCGCTCCCCCCGCCAGCCCACCTGCTCCGCCCACCACACCGCCAGAGGCTCGCCTTGCCCCTCCACGACGTAGCGGATGGCCGGCCCGGCCTCTTGCCTCACGGGCCGGGTGTGTCCGTGCCGGGCCCACCGCCGGCGCTCTTTCTTGTCCCAGCCGGCCTCGTTCAGCCTCTGGCTGGCTCGCCTCTTGAACAGGTTCCTGGCTTCACCGGGCGAATGCGGCCCGGTCTCCACAACGACATGGACGTGCGTGGTCCGCACATGGACGGCCAGCAGGCCCCAGCCCTGGTCCTGGCACGCCTCGCGGATGGCTGCAAGGACGACTTCGCGTCGGCCGGCACAGAGAAGGTAGGGCTCCTGGGGCATCTGGCGGCGCTCCCAGGCGGCGAGGGGCTCCGGGTCATGAAAGCGGGTTCCGTAGGTGTGGAAGGTGATGAACCAGGTCACACTGCGCAGTGGGTTCTGGGGCGGAAAGATCTCAGTTTCGGATTTGGCGGGCGGGCTTGGCCACTCGCTGATCGCGCTACCCCCTCTCTGCGTTCGGGGTCGGGGGTCGGGGGCTGCGGTGCACTCTTAATGCTGGGCCAGCCGGATGCTGCGGTGCGTGCGGGCGGATTCGCGGGCGGCTTCGAGGATCTCGGTGACGATCAGGTTGTTCTCTAGCGACGACAGGCCGGTGGGCTTCAGGCGGCCTCGGGCTACGGCGGTGAGGTAAGACACCGAGTCTGATTCGTCGGCGGGGAGAGGGTCTAGGGCGGGTGTCTGCTCCACCTTGTCCTCGGGGCGGCGGAGGCGGAGCGTGTTGCCGCCGATGGCGTTGGCATAGCCCTTTTGCGCGTAAACCTCGAAGTCTTTTCGGCTGTAAGGCCAGTTCCAGGAGCCTTGGATGATGCCGATGGCGCCGGGGTATTCGACAAGGACGTTGGCTTCGTCGTCCACCTTGGGATAGATGGACGGCTTGAACTGCCGGGTGACGGCGGTGACGGCGAGGGGGCGCTGGTTGTCCATGAGCCAGGTCATGAGGTTGGCGCCGTAGCAGCCGAAGTCGAAGAGCGCGCCGGCGCCGTTCTTCACGGGGTCAGTGAGCCAGGAGAAGAATTCGGGGCCGACGCCGATTTCACGCGGACCTTCGTGTCCGTCCATGGCGACCATCTTGCGGATGGGGCCGAAGGAGGACTGGGCCTTAATGTACTTCCAGATGGCGGCATGGCTGCGGTACCAGGTGGTTTCGTAGTTGACGACGACGGGGATGCCGGCTTCGCGGGCGGCGCGCTGGATGCGGCTAGCATGGTCCATTGAGACGGCGAGGGGCTTTTCCATCATGACGGGGAGGCGGCGGCGGGCGGCGGCTTCGACAATGACGGGGTGGTCGTAGGTGGAGGAGAAAGCGGCGACGGCTTCTGGCTTGACTTTGTCGAGCATGACGTTCAGGTCGGTGTAGAAGATGGCGGGGTCGAGGTGGAAGCGGGAGGCGTAGGACTTGTGGAGGGCGGGATCGGGATCGTAGATGCCGGCGATGACGACGTCCTTGCCCTGGGCGTTGCGGAGGAAGCCGGCGGCGTGGCCATGGGTGAGGCCGGCGATGGCGAGGCGAAGCGGCTCAGCGGCGGAAACCGGGAACAGGAGTGTTGCAAGAAGAAGCAGGCGCATCCCCAACAGGATACCCCCGGACGATACAATGGCAGTGGGCAATGCGGCCTCGTCCCGGGCGGAGCATTCCCGTAACGAGCCTCGAACGACCGCGAACGTCAAGCCAGTGACTGATTCCAACAGCAGCAGAGCCCCAGAACAGGAACAGACTTCTCCGTTTCGGATTGCCATCAGCGCCAGTTTCACAGCGGAGCCCTTGCGGGCGCCGCTGGAGTTCTGGGGCAGGCGATTGAACAGCCGGTTTGAAGTGCGGTTCGCGCCGTACAACCAGATTCCGCAGACGCTGCTGGACGGGGGGAGCGAATTCGGGCAGAACCGGCACGGGGTGAACGCGGCGCTGTGCCGTTACGAGGACCTGGCACAGTTTGAAGAGCGCGACGCGCAGGCGCTGGCGCGGCTGGAAGAAAACGCCCGGCATTTGGCGGCGGCCCTGCAGGCGGCGCCGGCGAAGCTGAGCGCGCCGCTGATCTTCTGCCTGTGTCCGGCGTCACCGGCGTTCGCGGGCGACGCGGCGTGCGCGGCGAGCGAGGCTCGAACGAAAGAGATGCTGCGGCAGGCGCTGAGCGGGGCGGCGGGCGTGCAGTGGCTGGACTGGGCGGAGGCGGCGGCGCTGTATCCGGTGGAGGCGTGGTACGACGGCGAGGGCGAGCGGCTGGGACGGATCCCGTACACGGAGACGATGTTCGCGGCGCTGGGCACGGCGCTGGTGCGGCGGGCGCAGGCGTTGTCGATGCCGCCGTACAAGGTGATCGCGGTGGACTGCGACAACACGCTGTGGCAGGGCATCTGCGGCGAGGACGGCCCCGGGGGCGTGGCGCTGGACGGGGCGCGGAAGAGCCTGCACGAGTTTCTGCTGGCGCAGCGGGAAGCGGGGATGCTGCTGGCGCTGGCCAGCAAGAACAACGAGCAGGATGTCTTCGACACGTTCGCGGCGCATCCGGAGTTTCCGCTGCGGCTGGAGCACTTCACCGCGTGGCGGCTGAACTGGGGCTCGAAGGCGGCGAACCTGGCATCGATGGCGGCGGAGCTGAACGTGGGGCTGGACACATTCATCTTCGTGGACGACAACCCGAAGGAGTGCGCGGAGGTGGCGGAGGGCGCGCCGGAGGCGCTGCCGCTGGCGCTGCCGGAAAACGTGGACGAGCTGCCGGAGATGCTGCGGCACGTGTGGGCGTTCGACCACCCGGTGATCACGGAAGAGGACCGGCAACGGAGCGCGCGGATGTCGCAGGCGCTGGAGTTCGGCAGCGCGCTGAAGAAAGCCGCCAGCCTGGAAGAGTTTATGGCCGGCCTGGGGCTGCGGGTGGACGTGCAGCCGCTGGAGACGGAGCGGCTGGGGCGCGTGGCGCAACTGACGCAGCGCACGAACCAGTTCAACACGACGGCCATCCGGCGGACGGAGAGCGAGATCCAGAGTCTGCTGGAGCGCGGCGGGTTTAGCTGCTACACGGCGGAGGTGAGCGACCGGTTCGGCGAGTACGGGCTGGTGGGCGTGGTGATGGTGCAGGAGCGGATGTCGGAACTGGCAGTGGACACGCTGCTGTTGAGCTGCCGGGCGCTGGGGCGCGGCGTGGAGCACCGGCTGCTGGCATCGGTGGCGGAGAAGGCGCTGGACCAGGGCATCTACACGGTGACGGTGCCGTTCCGCGAGACCGCGAAGAACGCGCCGGCGCGGCAGTTCCTGGAGAGCGCCGGGTTCGGAGAGAAGTTCGAGGAGAACGGGGACACGGTGTACCGCTTCCCGGCGACGGAGCTGCAGACGCTGCGCTGGAAGCCGGCGGCGGAGGCCGCCCCGGCGCCGCAAGCGGCTGCGAGGCCGGCGACGGCGCGGCGGTTTGTGGAGTTCGGGCGGATGGCGACGGAGCTGCGCACGCCGGCGCAGATCGTGGCGGCGATGCGGAAAGAGGCGCGCGCGGGATGGCAGGCCGAGCCGGGCGACGGCGCGCCGTCGAACGAAGCGGAGCGCAAGCTGGCGCGCATCTGGAGCGAGCTGCTGGAAAAGCCGGTGCAGAAGGTGTCGGCGAATTTCTTCGACCTGGGCGGGCATTCGCTGCTGGCGGTGCTGCTGTTGATGCGGGTGAAGGAAGAGTTCGGCGTGGAGCTGTCGGTGGACGAGGTTTACTCGGGCGCGCTGACGCTAGGCGAGCTGGCCGCGGCGATTGAAGCGCGGCAACTGGGCGACTTGAACCCGGAAGAGTACCAGGCGCTGCTGGCGGAGATCGAGGGGCTTTCGGACGAAGAGGTGCGGGCGCTGCTCGAACAGGAGCAGGGGGAGAAGTGAGGGCGATGCGGGTCCTGCTCGTTTCGAACGCGAGCTACGATCCGCCGCGGGGCGGATCGACGCGGTCGAACCTGGTGTGGCTGAGGCACCTGGCGGAGCAGGGCCACGCGTGCACGGTGGTGTCGCCGACGCTGGCGGGCGAGGCGGACCGGACAGCGGTGAAAGACGGCATCACGATCCACAGCGTGAAGGACCTCTCCTTCCGGGTATCGGAGCTGGGCCGGCGCATCCGGGAAGTGGATCCGGACTGGGTGCTGGTGTCGAGCGAGGACGTGGGGCACGTGCTGCTGCGCGAAGCGGCGCACGTGGCGCCGGGGAGGATCGTATATCTGGCGCACACGCCGCAGTTCTACCCGTTCGGGCCGGAGAGCTGGCACCGGGACGAAGCGGCGGCGGAACTGGTGCGGGGCGCGGCGCAAGTGGTCGTCATTGGCGAGCACATGGCGGGCTACGTGCGGCGGCACCTGGGGCGCGAGGCGGTGGTGGTGCATCCGCCGATGTACGGCCAGCCGCCGTACAACCGGTTCGGGCGCTTCGGGTCGGGGTTCGTGCTGATGATCAATCCGTGCGCGGTGAAGGGGCTCGGGATCTTTCTCGCCGTGGCCGCGCGTTTCCCGGAAGTGGAGTTCGCGGCGCTGAACGGGTGGGGGACGACGCAGGCGGACCGCGAAGCGCTGAAGGCACTGCCCAATACGAAACTGCTGGAAAATGTTCCGGACATTGAAGAGGTGTTGAGCGGGGCGCGGCTGCTGCTGATGCCGTCGGTGTGGTACGAGGGGTTCGGGCTGATCGCGATGGAGGCGATGCTGCGCGGGCTGCCGGTGGTGGCGAGCGATTCGGGGGGCCTGGAAGAGGCGAAGCGGGGGACGGGCTACGTGGTGCCGGTGCGGGCAGTGGAGCGGTATGAGCCGGTGTTCGACGACACGCACATGCCGCGGGCGGTGGTGCCGCAGCAGGAGATCGAGCCGTGGGCAGAGGCGCTGCGGACGCTGCTGACGGATGAGGGCGCGTATTGGGCGGAGGCGGGGCGGTCGCGCGAAGCGGCGCTGGCCTTCGTGGCGAAGCTCGACGCAGGGAACTTTGAGAAGATGCTGGCGGCGCTGCCGGCGGCCGGGCAGGAGCTGCGCGGCGAGGAGAAGCTGAAGGCGCTGGACGCGCAGAAGCGGGCGCTGCTGCTGGCCAGGCTGAGAAAGAAGGCGCAGGGGTGAGGGTCCTGCTGGCGCACAACTCGACGTACTTCCCCGCCATGGGGGGAGGGGACAAGAGCAACCGGCTGCTGATGGAGGCGCTCGCCGGCCGCGGACATACGGTGGAGGTGGTGACGCGGGTGGAGCAGTTCGGCCAGGAGGGCCACGCGGCACTGACGGGCGAACTGCGGGCGCGGGGGATCGAGTGCCGCGAAGACGCCGAAGGGCTGCGGTACGAGCTGGGCGGGCTGGAGGTGAGGGTGCTGACAAGGCACCCGCAACTGCGCGGGTTCTTTCAGGCGCGGGTGCGCGAATTCGACCCGGACATCATCGTCACATCGACGGACGACCCGGGACAGATCCTGTTCGACATCGCGGTGAAGGCGCCGCGGGCGCGCGTGGTGTACCTGGTGCGGGCGACCATCGCGGTGCCGTTCGGGCCGGACAGCTCGATGGTGAGCGCGGCCAAAACCGCGCTGCTGAAGCAGGCGGACCTGGTGGTGGGGGTGAGCCACTACGTGGCGGGGTACGTGCGGGAGTGGAGCGGGATGGACGCGATCCACGTGCCGATTTCGCTGCTGGAGGCGGGGGACACGTATCCGCGGCTGGGGCGGTTCGGCAACGAGTTCGTGTCGATGGTGAACCCGTGCGCGGTGAAGGGGATTTCGATTTTCCTGGAGCTGGCGCGGCGGATGCCGGCGGTGAAGTTCGCGGCGATTCCGACGTGGGGCACGCTGGCCGAGGAACTGGCGGCGATGCGGGCACTGCCGAACGTGGCGCTGCTGGAGCGGATGGACAACATCGACGGGCTGCTGGGGCGGACGCGGGTGCTGCTGGTGCCGAGCGTGTGGGCGGAGGCGCGGTCGAGGATCGTGGTGGAGGCGATGAGCCGCGGGGTGCCGGTGGTGGCGAGCGACGTGGGCGGGCTTCACGAGGCGAAGCTGGGCGTGCCGTACCTGGTGCGGGTGAACCCGATTGTGAAGTACAAGCCGGCGGTGGACGCGAGCATGGTGCCGGTGGCGGAAGTGCCGGAGCAGAACGTGGAGCCGTGGGAGCGGATCCTGAGAAGGCTGGTGACGGACGAGCCGCACTGGGAGGAGATTGCGGCGGCATCGCGGCGGGCGGCGATCGAGTACGCCGGGAACCTGAGCGTGGAGCCGTTCGAGCATGCGCTGGAAGAGACGCTGCGGAAGCCGAAGAAGCAGGCCGCGGCGGCGCCGAAGCCGGCGCTGAGCGAGGAGAAGAGGAAGCTGCTGGCGCTACGGCTGAAGCAGCGGAGCGCTGGGACGAGGCCGGAGGCGCACGCCTGGTTCCCGGGCATCGAAGAGGCGCCGGACAGGCCGGCGAAGCTGTTCTGCTTTCCGTGGGCGGGGGGCGGGGCGCTGCCGTACCGCGTGTGGCGCGAGGCGCTGAGCGGCGCGGCGGCGGTGGTGCCGGTGCGGCTGCCGGGGCGGGAGACGCGGGCCGGCGAGGCGGCGTTCGAGCAGATGGAGCCGCTGGTGGAGGCGCTGCTGGAGCAGATCCGGCCGTACACGGACCGGCCGTATTCGTTTTTCGGGCACAGCATGGGCGCGGGGATTTCGTTCGAGCTGGCGCGGGCGCTGCGGCGGGCGGGGCTGCCGCTGCCGGCGTCGCTGCACGTTTCCGGCGCGCGCGCGCCGCAGTACCGGCTGAACCACGTGCCGCCGCCGGAGCCGACGATGCGCGACTTCATTGAAGAACTGCGCCGGCTGGAAGGCTTCCCGCCGAGCGTGCTGAACAATCCGGAGCTGCTGAAACTGGCGCTGCCGGCGCTGCTCGGCGACGCGCGGCTGTACCGCCGGTACCGCTACGAACCGGGCGAGGCGCTGGCGGTGCCGCTGTTCGCCTACGGCGGTGAGGCGGACCCGAACGTGACGCGGGCGCACCTGCAGGCGTGGAGCGAGCAGACGTCGAAATCGTTCCGGTGCGCGGAGTTCCGCGGGGGCCACTTTTACCTGGAGACGTCGCAGGCGGCGCTGCTGGCGGCGCTGAAGGCGGACCTGGCGCTGGCATTCACGCGGGCGTGACGGGCTCAGCGAATTCGCGCTGGGGCTCTTTCCAATCCTGTTCGGGCTCAGGGAGTTTGCCGGCGGCGTCGGCCCAGCCCCAGAAGAGCGCGGTGGAGGCGCTGAGCAGGCCGGCGACGAAGCCGATCTGGCGGGGGGAGTAGATGGTGCAGGCGACGGCGGCGACGCCCATGGAGAGCATCATGACGGAGTTGGACATGGTCTCGACGGTGGTGAAGACGCGGCCGCGGAGGCCGTCGGGCACGTGCAGCAGGAGCATGGTGCGGTTGTTCACCGAGTTCATGCCGACGAAGACGCGCGAAAGGGTGATGAAGACGAGCGCGCCCCAGATGGTGGGCATGACGCTGAAGATGGTGTAGCAGAGGCCGTGGAAGAAGAAGGCGAAGGTGACGGTGCGCTTGTAACGGGGGAAGTCGAGGTGGACCTGGCGGCGGTGGGCGAGGAAGCCGCCGGCGACGAGGCCGAGGCCGGCGAAGCTCCAGATGAGGCCGGTGCCGGCGGGACCGCGCTGATAGACGGACTGGCCGAAGAGAGTGAAGAGCACCTGGGCGGCGCCGCCGCCGGTGGCCCAGCCGACGCCGAGCAGGCCGATGCCGAGGATGAGGGGGCGGGAGCGCATGTAGCGCAGGCCTTCGCGGAACTCCTGATAGTGGGAAGTTTTCTGGCGCGCGGCGGCGGAGCGATTCGGGCGGAAGTGGCCCTCGGGGGAGCGCAGGCCCGAGATGGCGATGGCGCTGAAGACGAAGCTGACGGCGTTGGCGACGAAGGCCCAGCGGTAGCCGAGGCTCATGGTGGAGATGCCGCCGAGCATGGTGCCGATGGAGAGGGTGAGCCAGGAGGTGGTCTGGGTGAGGGCGTTGGCGGCGCCGAGTTCCTGGCGCGAGGCGATGCGCGGGAGGATGGAGGAGCGGCCGCTGTTGAAGAAGGGCGAGGCGAACATGAGCAGGCCGCTCAAGGTGTAGAGCAGCCAGGTGGCGGGGTAGGTGAGGAGGAGGACGTGGAGGGCGGCGACGACGGCGCGGAGGAGGTCGGAGGCGATCATGACCTTGCGGCGGTCCACGCGGTCGAGGACGACGCCGGCTACGGGCCCGGCGAGGATGGCGGGCAGGACGCGGGCGATCATGACGGCGCCGACGGTGAAACCGCTGCCGGTGAGGTGAAGGGCCAGGGAGAGAACGGCGATGGAATTGAAATGATCGCCGACTTCGCTGACGATCTGGCCGAGCCAGCAGCGGCGGTAGTTGGAGTTGCGGCGGAGGATGTCGGGGAGGCCGCTCACGGGTACCACTCCAGAGTACGGGATGGAGAGGAGCCGATGCGAGCGGTGTTAGAGTGGGAGCACCATGTGGCGAGCGATGCTGGCGTTATCTCTTTTGGGCGTGGGCGCGGCGCAGGGCGCCGACGACTGGGCGCAAGTGAAGGCGTTGAGGAGCGGTGCGGAGTTGAAGATCTACCGGACGGGATCGAAGCAGGCGCTGGAAGCGAGGATGGACGAAGCCACGGACGAGAGCCTGATTGTGGCGACGAAGAAGGAGCAGATGTCGATCCCGAAGGACCAGATCGAGCGGATCGACGTGCGCGACCCGAAGGCGGCCCGGGGGCCGAAGCTGGAGACGAAGCGGACGATCGCGACGGGCGCGGCGCCGGGGGCGGACCCGGCGAAGATCAACCGGCCGTCGCTGACGGGCACTGTCCCTGATCGCCGGATTACGAGTTCGGCGACGTGGGGTTCGCCGCCGTGGGAGACGGTGTACCGGAAGGGCGCGGCGGCGGCGCGGAAGAAGCAAGAGTAGGGGCGAGGCGTGCGGCCGAGGCTCACTTCCGCGCTGGTGCTGCTGGCGGCGGGGCTGCGCGGGCAGGAGGCGGAGCAGCCGGTGTATCGCGCGACGACGCGGCTGGTGGAGTTCAGCGTGGTGGCGTTGGACAAGCAGGGGCACGCGGTGGCCGATCTCAAGAAAGACGAGATTGAGATCTTCGACAAGGGCAAGCGGCGGCCGGTGGCGTTCTTCCGGTTTGAAGGGGCGGCGCAGAAGCGGGTGGTGCAGCCGCTGCCACAAGCGACGTACAGCAACCGGGTGGAGTATTCGCCGGGGCCGCCGCGCAACATCACGGCGCTGGTGCTGGACACGCTGAACACGCCGCCGCGGCAGACCATGTGGGTGCGGGCGCAACTGGCGCGGTACCTGAAGGCGCTGGCGCCCGAGACGCGCGTGGCGGTGTACCACCTGGGCGCGGAGTTGAAGGTGCTGCACGACTTCACGGACGACTACGAAGCGCTGCGGGGGCGGGTGGAAAAGAGCGTACTGGGGATGCCGCTGCAGGCCGAAGCCAACATCAACGAGATGGTGCGCGACGCGGAGATGCTGCTGCAGATGTTCCCGGACGATCCGGTGCTGGAGGAGATGCTGCGCAACCAGATTGAGATCGAGGGCCTGGCGAACGCGGGCGTGCGGCAGCGGCGGCTGGAGGGAACGCTGGCGGCGCTGGAGTCGCTGGGCACGCACCTGGCGGGCATCCCCGGCAGGAAGAACCTGGTGTGGATCGGGGGCGGGATCTCGATGCTGTCGATCACGGGGGCGATGGGGTTCGGGCCGCACGGCGGGTGGCAGTCGTACGAGCAGAAGGTGGAAGAGTCGTCGCGGCGGCTGGCGCAGCAGGGCGTGGCGCTGTACGTGGTGGATGCGCGCGGGCTCACCGTGCCGCAGGACGTAGCGGCGGATGTGGGCCGGCCGATGCCGGTGCGCGGGCGGGGGCGCTTCGAGCGGCAGCAGCAGGCCGAGGAGACCAGCGCGGACCCGCTGCCGGCGGCCTTCAAGATGGCGGACATCACCGGCGGGCGCGTGATCCGCAACACCAACGACCCGGCCGAGGGGATGCGGCTGGCGGCGGAGGACGTGCGGGGCGCCTACACGGTGGCGTTCTACGCCGAGGGCGAACCGGACGGGAAGTGGCACGGGCTGAAAGTGCGGACCAGGCGGAAGGGCGTCAGGCTCGCCTACCGGCAGGGCTTCCAGGCGGAGGACGAGACGGGGCCGACGGAATGGAGCGTGGCCGAATGGCGCGCGGCGGCGGTGGATCCGCTGGGGTCGAGCTCGATCGGCGTGGACGCGTTCTGCCGGGCGGCGGACGAGGGGCCGGCGGGCACGCTGACGCTGCTGATGCAACTGGAGCCGTCGCACCTGCATTTCCGCAAGGTGGAGAGCCGGATGGTGGCGGAAGTGGAGATCGGGCTGGCGGAGAAGACGGCGACGGGGCCGGTGGATTTCGTCCGGGAGGTTGCGAAGATCAGCTATCCAGCGAACCGGGAGCGAGAGATCAGCCCGGCGGACACGCGTTATCCGCGGACGTGGAAGCCGGGCGAAGGGGTGACGCACATCCGGGTGATCGTGCGCGACAAGTACACGGGGCGGCACGGGACGCTGGACGTGCCGGTGCCGAAGGCGGCGCACTGAATCAGGGCTTGATCTCGACCATGACGGTGAAGGCGCCGCGCAGGTCGCCGGCGCGGTAGCCGGTGGCCTTGTCGCGCGGGTAGCGGGCGTCGAGGACGTCGCGCACCGCGGCCGCGAGCTTTTCGCGCGGGCCGTGGCAGGAGAGGCACATGCCCTGTACCGTGATGGGCTTCATGTAGCGCAGGAAGCGGCGGCCGTTTTCGGTGACGGTTTCGAAGCGCTCGGCCGGGGGCTGGCCGGCCTTGGCGGCGGCCTCCCATTCCTTCAGGCGGGCGGCTTCGTAGTCGTCGGGCTGATCCTTGGGGTTGCGGTACCGGAGGCTGACGCGGCGAATGTCGAGCTCGCGCTCGTGGGCGAACTGCTCGGTGACGACCTGGGCGCTTTCCGAGCAGGCCTTGACGGCGCCTTCAAAGCCGCCGCGCTTGAGCTCCTCGCCCAATAGCTGTTGCAACAACAGTCCGAGGTCGCGGACGGCGGAGGCGGCGCGCTCCTGCGGCGCCGGCTGTTGGGCCGGCGCCGCGAGAGAAAGGGTCATGCCGAGCACGAGAAGCGGGCGCATAGGCTAGTCGGCGTCGCTGGGCTTCGGGGTTTTGGCCGTGGCAGCGGGCAGCTTGGGCGGCTTGATGTAGTCGGCCGGGATGGCGCCGGTGAGGGTCTTGAGCCACGTGGCGATGGAGGCGACGTCGGCCGGAGTCAACTTCCTGCCTTGCTGGTAGTCGCTCATCCTGGCGATGGCATCGTCGAGCGTCTTCACCTGGCCGTCGTGGAAGTAGGGGTAGGTCTTTTCGATATTGCGCAGCGAGGGGACCTTGAAGAAGAACTTGTCCTCGGCCTTCTGGGTGGCCTTCATGCGGCCGTCGTCCTTGAGGCCCGGATAGGCCTTGACGACGCCGAGCTTCTGATACATGGAGCCGCCGACAAAGGCGCCCATGTGGCAACTGGAGCAGCCCGAATCGACGAACTTGAGGAAGCCGGCCTTTTCGGGGTCAGTGAGGGCCTTCTGGTCGCCGGCCAGGAATTTGTCCCAACGCGAGGGGGTGACGAGCTTCCGTTCGAAGGCGCCGATGGCCTTGGCCATGTTGTCGTAGTTGACGGGGTCCTTCTCGCCCGGGAAGGCCTTGGCGAAGAGGGCGACGTATTCCGGCATGGACTTCAGGGTGGCGACGACGGTCCTTTCGTCGGGCATGGCCATCTCGACAGGGTTCAGCACGGGGCCCTTGGCCTGGCCTTCGACGTCGGCGGCGCGGCCGTCCCAGAACTGGGCGATATGGCCGGCGGCGTTGTAGGAGGTGGGCGAGTTGCGGTCGCCGCGCTGGTTCTTGTGGCCGAGGCTGGTGGGCTCGTTGTCGACGCCGTACTTGTCGAGCAGGTGGCAGCTATTGCAGGAGAACTTGTGGCTCCTGGAGAGGCGGTTCTCATAGTAGAGCATACGGCCGAGCTCGATTTTGGCGGGCGTAGCGGGGTTCGCAGCCGAGTCCATGGCGGCGGGCAGCGGCTTGAACATGCGGAGACGGGCGGCGGGGATGTCCACGGCGAGCGCCATGAATCCCGCCGCGGAAATGAGGATGAGCAATTTCGTCTTCATGAATGAATTCCTCCAGCAGGAAACCCCATCATCCGACAATGCGGAGATGGGCGCAAGGGCGCTATTTCTTTGCGGATTTGTAGGTTTTTGCGGCCTCGCGGACGTCCTGCACGGTCATGCCCTTGGAGTGGATCCACTCGCGCACGGGCTGGTTGAGGTCGACGCTTTTGTCGAGCTTGAGCGCCTGGCGGAAGTGGCCGGCGGGGACGCCGGTCTTCTGGGCGATCTCGCGCAGCGACATGGCGCCGCGCACGTCCTCACCTTGGCCGGCGGGGTGGCTCTTGGGAGCGCCCTTTTTGGGCGGGGCGGTTGGGGCGGAAAGAGAGAGTCCGAGGGTGACAGCGGCGGCGAGCAGGAATCTGAACATGGGACTTGAACCTCCGGGGCAGAATGGGGGCAAGCGGAGGGCCGTTGCTCTCGTGCTGATCAGAAAGGGCTTGTGGCCACGGTCCGCGCAGCGGATGCGCACAAGTACGCACAGTTTGCGTACACTCTTGAATTTCTGAACAGTGTTCAGTACTCTAGGGGCGGAGTAGTTATGGGCGTAGCAGAACGGCGGGCGAGGGAAAAGGACGACCTGCGGAAGAAGATCCTGGACACGGCGGCGGATCTGTTTATCGAGCAGGGGTACGAGAACGTGTCGATGCGGAAGATCGCCGACCGGATCGAATACGCTCCGTCGACCATCTACCTGCATTTCCGCGACAAGGTCGACATCGTGGCCAACCTGTGCGCGGCCACGTTCGGCGAACTCGACCGGCGGCTGCAGGAGATTCTCGACCTCGGCTTGGCGCCGCTGGAGACGCTGCACCGCAGCCTGCGGGCCTACATCGACTTCGGGTTGGACCACCCGAGCCACTACGTATTCGTCTTCTGCACACCGACGTCTATGTTCAAGGACATGGAGCAGTCGAGCGGTGAGCAGATCTACGGGTGCGGGATGGGGAGCTTCGGGCGGTTGAAGAACGGTTTGACCGCCTGCATGGCGGCAGGGGTCATCCGCGAGGGGGATGTCGAACTGCTGGCGCAAAGCACCTGGCTGATGGTGCACGGCATCACGGCGGGGCTCATCTGCCAGGCCGAATTTCCCTTTGTTGACAAGGAGATGCTGATCGAGCACTCGCTCGGCCGGCTGATCGGTAGCCTGCGTTAGCGGCGCGCGGGCGTGGAATTTGCAAAGATTAAACTTGACTCACGTGAACTTCTGCCGTAAAGTGAACAGTGTTCAGAAAATGATGTTTTGTTACAAATAATACGCCGTTATGTTCAAACTTGCCTGGAAGAACCTGTTTCACGACCGCGTGCGGCTGGCGGTGACGCTGGTGGGAATAGTATTCGCGCTGGTGCTGATCCTGGTGCAGTTCGGGCTGTTCCTGAGCTTCCTGGACACGAGCGCGAACATCGTGGAGCGGAGCGGGGCGGACCTGTGGATCACGGCGCCGAAGGTGCCGTACGTGAACGGGGGGCCGCCGCTGTCGGAGGCGAACCGGTGGAAGGCGCTGGCGGTGGAGGGGGTGGAGCGGGTGGACCGCTACATCCTGGCGTGGGTGCCGTGGAAGCTGAAGTCGGGCGCCATCGAGTCGGTGCAGGTGGTGGGCTACAACCTGGACAGCGGGCTGGGCGGGCCGTGGAACGTGGTGGCGGGGTCGGTGGAGGATCTGCGGGGCGAGGACACGGTGATGGTGGACGAGATCTACAAAGACCTGCTGGGGGTGACGCACATCGGGCAGGTGTTCGAGATCAGCAACCGGCGGGCGCGGATAGTGGGCTTCACGCGGGGCATCCGGAGCTTCACGACGGCGCCGTTCGTGTTCTGCTCGTTCAAAAACGCGCAGAACTACGGCGCGGGCAACCTGAGGGAAGACCAGGCGGTGTACCTGCTGGTGAAGGGCAAGGCCGGCATCGCGCTGGAGGCGCTGCGGGCGGCGGTGCAGGCGAAGGTGCCGGAACTGGACGTATTGACGAACGCGGAGATGCACGGCAGGACGCAGACCCACTGGGTGTTCGCCACGGGGGCTGGGATCACGACGCTGATGGGAGCGGTGCTGGGGCTGATTGTGGGCGTGGTGGTGGTGGCGCAGACGATTTACGCCGCGACGGTGGACCACATCCGGGAGTTCGGCACGCTGAAGGCGATGGGCGCCTCCAACGGACGGATCTACGAAGTGATTCTGGCGCAGGCGGCCATCAGCGGGGGGATGGGCTACGCGGTGGCGATCGCAATAGCGGCGTTCATCGCGCGAGGCAGCGAGGGGGGCAACGCGCCCATCGCGCTGCCGCCGGAGGTGGCGGCGGGGACGCTGCTGCTGGCGCTGGCGATGTGCATGGGCGCGTCGGTGATCTCCATCCGGAAGGCGACGCGGATCGATCCGGCGATGGTTTTCAGAGGGTAAGGGAATGATCGAAATCAGGGACCTGTACAAGACATACGGCAGCGGCGGCGCGGAGGTGCATGCGCTGGCCGGCGTGGACCTGGACGTGGCCGCGGGCGAAGTGCTGATGCTGATGGGCCCGTCGGGCAGCGGGAAGACGACGCTGCTGTCGGTGATGGGCTGCATTCTGCGGGCGACGTCGGGCAGCGTGAAGATCGAGGGGCGGGAAGTGGCGCGGATGGCGGAAAACAAACTGCCCGAGGTACGTTTAAAACATTTCGGCTTCATCTTTCAGGGATTCAACCTCTTCCCCGCCCTGACGGCGCGGGAGAACGTGGAGCTGGCGTTGAAGCTGAAGGGTCTCAAGGGCACACGGGCGAAGGCGGAGGCCGCGGCGCTGCTGGAGCAGGTGGGGCTCGCCGACAAGCTGAATGCGTTCCCATCGGACCTGAGCGGCGGGCAGAAACAGCGGGTGGCGATTGCGCGCGCGCTGGCCGGGGAGCCGCCAATCGTCCTGGCGGACGAGCCGACGGCGGCGCTGGATTCGCAGTCGGGGCTGACGGTGATGGAGATTCTGACCGGCCTGGCGCGGAAGCGCGGGCGGGCTGTGGTGGTGGTGACGCACGACAACCGGGTGCTGCAGTATGCGGACCGCATCGTGCGCATCGCGGACGGGCGGGTAGTCGATGAAGAAGACCGGGAGAGGGCAGCATGAAAAAGACAATCTGGCTGGGCATTGTTCTGGCGGCCGGGGCGGCGGTGGCCGTCGCGGTGAGCGCGAGGAAGGAAGTGAAGGCGGCGGCTCCGGCGGTGGCGCGGGAGAGTGGGCTGATTGCGGCGGCGGGGCGCGTGGAGCCGGCGGGCGAAGAGGTCAAGATCGGCGCCGAGATGGACGGAAAGCTGCAGCGGGTGCTGGTGGAAGAGGGAGACAGCGTGCGGCGAGGGCAGGTGGTGGCGGTGCTCGAAAACAGAGACTTCGCGGCGCGCGTGGAGCTGGCTCGGGCCACGCTGGCGGAGCGGCGGGCGGCACTGGAGAAGCTGCGCAACGGGGCGCGGGAGGAAGAGAAGCGCGAGGCCGAGGCGCTGCTGCGGGAGGCCGAGGCGCAGAGGGAGACGGCGCGGGCCGAGCGCGACCGGCGGCAGGTGCTGCGGGACCGGGGCGCGGTGTCGCGCAGCGAGTATGACCTGGCGGCGCGCGACTACGACACGGCGCGGGCGCGCGCCGACGCGCTGAGGGAGCGGCTGCGGGTGGTGCGCACGCAGACGCGCGCCGAAGACTTGCGGCGCGCGGAAGCGGACGTCCAATCCGCCGAAGCGGGCGTGGCTGAAGCGGAAGCGATGCTGGAAAAGACTTTCGTGCGGTCGCCGCTGGACGGACGGGTGCTGCGCAAGTACCGCAAGAGCGGCGAGAGCGTGTCGGGCAAGGGCGACACGCCGATCGTGTCGCTGGGCGACGTCAGCCGGCTGCGGGTGCGGGTGGACGTGGATGAGACGGACGTGGCGCGGGTGCACGTGGGACAACTGGCGTACGTGCGAGCGGACGCTTACGGCGACCGGCACTTCACGGGCCGCGTGGTGCGCGTGGGGCAGGCGCTGGGACGGAAGAACGTGCGCACGGATGAGCCGACCGAGCGCGTGGACACGAAGATCCTGGAGACGCTGGTGGAGCTGGACGAAGGGCAGAGCCTGCCGGTGGGCCTGCGCGTGGACGCGTTTCTGGAGGGCAGGCAGTGAAGCGGGCGATCTTCACACTGATGCTGGCGGCGCCGGCGTGGAGCCAGGTGATGACGCTGGAGCAGGCGCTCGACCAGGCGCAGCAGGCGAGTCCGGTGGTGCAACAGGCGCGGCTGCGGGCGCTGGAGCAGGAGGCGCAGGCGCTGGCGACGCGCGCGGGACTGGGGCCGCAGTTGAGCGTGGCGATGTCGCAGAGCTACCAGACGTCGAACCTGCAGGGCATCGGGCTGACGTTCCCGGGGATTCCGTCGCGCATCGGGCCGTACCGCGTGATGGACGCGCGGCCGAAGCTGACGCAGACAGTGCTGGACCTGAGCCTGCTGGCGCGCTATAGGGCGGAGCGGGGGCGCGCGGGGCAGGTGCGGGAAGAGGCCGCGACGGTGGCCGAGAAGACGCGGCTGGCGGTGATCGACCTGTACCTGCAGGCGCTGCTGGCCGAGACGCGGGCGCGGGCGTCGGAGGCGCGCGTGGAGACGGCCGGCGCTGTGCTGAAGCAGTCCCTGGAGGCCGAGCAGGCGGGCACGGGCAACAAGCTGGACGTGGCGCGGGCGTCGCAGCGGCTGGAGACGGAGCGGGCGGCGCTGATCGGGTTAAAGCGCGATAAGGCAACCGTGGTGACGATGCTGAAGCGGACCATCGGCGCGGAGCAGACGGCAGCGCTGGAGGTGACGCCGGTGGCGGAGGCGGGGCCGGCGGCGGTAGCGCTGGAAGCGGCACTGAAAGCCCGGCCGGAGATGCGCGCGCTGGAGGCCCGGGGCCGCGTACTGCGGCTGGAGCTGGCGGCGGCGGAGCGGGAGCGCTGGCCGAAGGTGTCGGCGTTCGGCGACTACGGCGCGCTGGGGCAGGACCCGTCGAACGCGGTGAGCACGTATGCGGTGGGCGTGGCGGTGAACGTGCCGGTGTGGACCAGCGGAAGGATCGAGAACTCGGTGAAAGCCGCGCGGCACAGGCTGGAGCAATGGGAGCAGGAGAAGCGCGCGCTGGCCTTGCAGGTGGAGCAGGAGATGGCGCAGG